>NZ_JBEXXE010000036.1:0-16513 GCF_040630255.1 Streptomyces sp. NPDC005820 | reverse complement strand
CCCGCCCGAGACGGCCCCGCCGGGCACGCTCCCGCCCGGCACGGCCGGCTCCGACACGGCCGGCTCCGACGAGGCCGGCTCCGACGAGGCCGGCTCCGACGAGGCCGGCTCCGACGAGGCCGGCTCCGACGAGGCCGGCTCCGACACGGTCCCCTCTGACGCGGCCCCGCCCCACACGCCCCCCTCCGTCACGGCGCCCGTCAGAGCGCGTCGGATCTCCGTCACCCCCGGCCGGGCCCCCGCCTCCTTCTCCAGGCAGCCGCGCAGCAGCGGCAGCAGCGGTTCCGGTACGCCGTTCAGGTCCGGTTCGTCGTGGACCGTGCGCATCAGCGCCTCGGCGGCGGAGCCCGAGCCGAAGGGACGCTCGCCCGTGACGGCGTACGCCAGCAGACAGCCGAACGAGAAGACGTCACTGGCCGGTCCGATCTCCCGGCCCCGCCCCTGAGCCTGCTCGGGGGAGAGGAACCCGGGCGAGCCGACCACCATGCCGCTCGCGGTGAGCGCGGTGTCCTCCGGCATCCGCGCGATACCGAAGTCGATCATCCGGGGCCCGTCGACCGCGAGCAGCACATTGCCCGGCTTGACGTCCCGGTGCACCAGCCCCGCCCCGTGCACCGCGTCCAGCGCCTCGGCGAGCCGGGCCCCGAGGACACGGACGGTCGCGTACGGCAGCGGCCCGCACTCCTCGACCGCCTCCGCCAGCGAGGGACCCGGCACGAACGCCGTGGCCAGCCAGGGCGAGGACGCGTCCGGGTCCGCGTCGAGCAGCGGCACCACCCAGGGGTTGACGACCCGGCCCGCCGTCTCCACCTCGCGGCGGAACCGGGCCCGGAACCCCGGGTCGTCGGCGTGCCCGGCGCGGATCACCTTCAGCGCCGCCAGCGAACCGCCGGTGGAGCGGGCCAGGTACACCACGCCCATGCCGCCCGCGCCCAGTCGGCGCAGCAGCCGGTAACCGCCGATCCCGGCCGGATCGGCGCCGCGCAAGGGCTCCATCGACGCCCCCTCAGGCAGTGACCTGGAACGGCGCCACGCCCTGGTAGACGAACCGCCCGCCGGCGACCTTCCACAGGTAGACCCCGCTGCCGTCGATGACCAGCGCCCCGGTCGTCTTGTCGAACGCCAGGTTCCGGCTGATCCCCTCGTACGTGGCCGACCGCAGCGCCGTCGTCAGCCGGGCCCGGGTGCGGCGCCCCACGGCCAGCGAGCCCAGGGTCCTGAGCACGAGCTGCGCCACGTCGTACGTCTCGACGGAGTACCGCTCGGGCTCCGCGTCGAAGAGCTTGCGGTGGGCGGCCGCGAACGCCTTCGCCTCGGGGGCCGTCGCCGCGTCCATGACCGGGGCGAGGATCGCCCAGCCCTCGGCGGCCTCCCCGGCGGCGGACAGGAACCGGGCGTCCAGCACCCCGTGCGCCGCGGCCCGCGCCCCCGGGAAGTCACGGCGGGTCAGCTCCCGGGCCAGCAGCGCGGCCCGGTCGTGGTAGCCGGCGAACACCACCGAGTCGGCGCCCCCGTCGAGCAGGGCGTCCAGGGTCGGCGCGAAGTCGGTCCGCAGCGCGCTCACCACCTTCGGCACGACCGGCTGCCGGTCGTCGCGCAGGATCTTGCTGAGGGTGCTGCTGATCTCCCAGCCGTAGGTGTCCGACGCCCGGTCGTCGACGATCCCGATCGCGCGCGACTTGGCGGTGCCCCGCAGATAGGCGTTGAGATAGAACGGCAGGATCGTGTCCGTGACCCGGGCGTGCAGGAAGGACCGGCTGCCCGACACGTCCAGCACGGTCGCCCCGGGAGACACCGCGATCAGGGGCAGCGACGCGGCGTCGTACGTCGCCAGCGAGGCCAGCGCCGTGGTGTCCGTGGTGGGACCGACCACGGCCAGGACGGTACGGTCCGCGACGAACCGCTTGGCCACCTCGGGCGCCCGCGCCGGATCACCGCCGTCGTCGGCCGTCTTCACGGCGAGCGCGAACCGCGCGTCCCCCCGGGCGTTGAACTCCTCGACCGCGACCCGCAGCCCCCGCTCCTGGGCCCGCCCGACGGCCTTCTGATCACCGCTCAGATCGGCGTGCAGCCCGATGGTGTACAGGGGCAAGCTGTCCTTCGGCGCCGAGCCGGAACCCGAGCTCTTGCCGCCGCCGAAGAGCGTTCCCCGCAGGGCCAGCGCGCCCCCGCCCGCCGCCACCGCCGCCGCACCACCGGCCAGCAGCAGCAAGCGGCGCCGGCCGGGGCCGCGCCCCGCGGGCGGGGCCGGAGACGGCACGGTCGCGTCCGAGGCGTCGATCTCGGTGTCGTCGATGCCGGGCAGCGCGAGCCCCGCCGCCGACCGTTCGGCGATGAGCCGGACCAGCGGCTCCGGCAGCCAGGCCTCGTCACCGGGGACCGCGTCCTCGGGAGCCGTGTCCGAGGGAGCCTTGTCCGAGGGAGCCGTGTTCTCGGGCACCGGGTGCGGCGCGGCGGGTCCGTCCGCCGTCTCGGGACGCACCGCCCGCAGCGCCTCACGCGGATCGGGGGGCGAGGCCGGCTCGGCGGCCGACAGGGACCGGGCCAGCGCCTCGGCCGTGGGCCGCCGCTCCGGGTCCTTCTCCAGACAGTCGCCCACCACCTGGACGATGTCCTCCGGGACACCCTCCAGGTCGGGCGCGTCGTGGACCGTGCGGTACAGCAGCGCGTCCAGCGACCCGGTGCCGAACGGAGGGCGCCCGGTCGCCGCGTACGCCAGCACACAGCCCAGCGAGAACACATCGCCCGCCGGACCCGACTCCCGGCCGCCCCGCGCCTGTTCGGGGGAGAGGAACCCGGGGGTGCCGACCACGACACCGGTCGAGGTGAGCGAGGTGTCCTCGGGATCCCGCGCCACCCCGAAGTCGATCAGCCGCGGCCCGTCCAGCGCCAGCAGCACATTGCCCGGCTTGACGTCCCGGTGCACGAGCCCCACCCCGTGCAGCTCCCGCAGCGCCTCGGCGAGCCGCGCCCCGAGCGCCCGCAGACTCCCCACCGGCAGCGGCCCGTACGCGGCGACCGCCTCGGCCAGCGAGGGTCCCGGTACGAACGCGGTCGCCAGCCACGGCTGCTCCGCCTCGGGATCGGCGTCCACCAGCGGCGCCACCCACGGGCTGGTCATCCGGCGGGCCGTGTCCGCCTCGCGCCGGAACCGCTCCCGGAAGCCGGGGTCCTCGGCGTACTCGGCCTGGATCACCTTCAGCGCGACCAGGGTGCCCCCGGCCGAACGGCCCAGGTACACCACCCCCATGCCGCCCGCGCCGAGCCGCCCGAGCAGCCGGTGGCCCGCCAGCCGGGCCGGGTCGGAGGTACGCAGCGGTTCCATCAGTTCCCCTTCAACCGCAGCTGGATCCGCTCCAGCATCTTCGCCAGCGCCTCGCCGCCCACCTGGTTCAGCTCCTGCTGAGTGTTCCCCTTCGCGCCCGTCACCGAGACGGCCACGACGACCGTGCCCAGCCGGGCGACCATCCACGAGTACGGCTGGGCGGCGCCGCCGTTCTCGGCGTACTGGCCGGTCTCCATGACGGAGTCGTCGGCGTACCCCTGTTCGCGGACGCCGAACGGGACGCCGAGCGAATTGAGCCCGGTGATCCGCTCGTTGCCGCGCGGCTGCTGCTCCGGGCAGCGCAGCACCTCCTCCAGGGTGGTGCTCAGCTGTTCGTCCGCGCCGAGGACGGAGGCGTGCACGGTGGTCGCGGCCGTCACCTTGACCGCGCCCTTGCCGCCGCCGGCCGGCAGCCGGCTGTAGCGGGACGAGCTGGCCAGCACCCCGTTCGGCAGCTTCTCCCGCTCCCAGCGGCAGCCGGCGTCCAGCACGGCCCAGGTGCCCGGGGTGCTCGCGGCCGGCTGCTGGGCGACGAAGCCCCGGCCCCAGTCGCCGGCGGCGAGCACGACCGCGTCGGCGAGGACGGCGCCCTCCTCGGCGGTCCGGGGGACCAGCGAGGGGTCGGCGGTGAAGAGGGCGGGGCCCGAAGGGCTCGCCGTGGCACCGGCCTTGGCGCGGGCCGACGGCGAACCGCTCTTGGGGGCGGCCCCGCCGTCCGCCCCCTGGGCCGAGCACCCGGCCAGCAGACTCCCCGCCACCAGCAGGGTCACCCCCCTGCCCCGCACCCCTCGGGTCTTGCCTCTCACTCGGTCCCCTCAACACGGCTCACGACGTTCGACACACCGAACGTAGACGGCCCCCGGAGCCCGGCACCTCCGTAGAACCACGTATCCCGTTACGTATTCGCCCCGCGTTCACCCGGCCGCCCGGGCCGTCAGCAGGATGGACGATCTCCGGTGGCCCGTGCGGAAAACAGGCCCCAATACTCCTTGAGGGAGTCGACGCGAGGGAGCCGGTGCCGCACCACGGCACGCGTGCTTCCCGTGTCCGCGCTCTCCGATTCGGCGGCGCCCTCCTTCCTCCACGCGGCCGGTCGCCCCCCCCCACGACAGGAAAGGCTTCGGAATGTCACGCTTGGCGCAACCGGTGCCGTATCGAGTCCGGCACGGCCGGGCCGCGATCGCCGCCGTCACCGCTGTCCTCGGCACCTGCCTCCTGCAGCCCGCGTCGCCCGCGGCCGCCGACCCCGAGGGGAGCACCCGAACGGCCGCCGCACCGACGGGCGTCACCGTCCTGTCCCGCGGCTGGACCAGGCCCTGGGGCATCACCTTCCTGCCCGACGGGAAGAGGGCCCTGGTGACCGAGCGCTTCACGGCCGGCGTGTGGCTCCAGTCGAGCGACGGCTCCAAGAAGAAGGTGGGCACCGTCCCGAACACCGTGCCGCCCTCGCCGAGCGGCGGCAAGGGCGGACTGCTGGGCGTCGCCCCCTCGCCGACCTGGAACGGCACCACGGACCGGGACGTCTTCTTCGTCCACACGGCCGCCTCCGAGATCCGGGTCGTGCGCATGCACTTCGACGGCAGCACCCTGAGCGACTACAAGGTCGTCCTCGGCGGCATCACCCGGGGCGGCGACCACAACGGCGGAAAGCTCGCGTTCGGCCCCGACGGCTATCTGTACGTCAGCGTCGGCGACGCCCTGAAGCGCAATCTCGCGCAGGACAAGAACTCCCTCAACGGCAAGGTCCTGCGCATCACCAGGAGCGGTGCCGCGGCCCCCGGCAACCCCTTCGGCACCCGCGTCTACAGCCTCGGCCACCGCAATCCGCAGGGCCTCGCCTGGGACAGCCGCGGCCGGCTCTGGGAGACCGAGATCGGCGAGAACACCTGGGACGAGCTCAACCTCGTCGAACCGGGCCGCAACTACGGCTGGCCCACCTGCGAGGGATCCTGCGCCAAGGCCGGGATGACCAACCCGAAGAAGGTGTGGCACCCCGACCAGGGCGGCGTCCCCGCCCAGATCGCCGTCAAGAAGGACGTCATCTACGTCACGACCCTGCTCGGCCAGCGCCTGTGGGCCCTGCCGATCGACGGCACCGGCAAGGCCGTCGGGGCCGGAACGTCGTACTACAACGGCAGCTACGGCCGGCTGCGGGCGCTCGCCAAGGTGCCCGGCACCGACGAGCTCTGGGTCGGCACGACCGACGGCGGGGACACCAAGGACCGCATCCTCAAAGTCACCGTCAAATGAGCTTGTCCCGCCGCGTGGTGGTCACCGCCGTCACCGCCCTCCTCGCGCTCTGCGGCGCGCGGCCCGCGTCGGCGGTCGCCCACCCCGCGCCGGGCGACCGGGCCGCGGCCTCGCCCTCGGCCCTGCCCTCGGCCGTCTCCGTCCTCTCCGACGGGTGGAACCGGCCCTGGACCGTGACCTTCCTGCCCGACGGGCAGCGGGCCCTGGTCACCGAGCGGCACAGCGCCGGGGTGTGGACGGTGGCGCGGGACGGCTCCCGGACGAAGGTCGGCGAGGTGCCCGACACCGTCTTCGCCCCCACCGGCGGCGACTTCGGCCAGGGCGGCGGGCTGCTGGGCGTCGCCCCCTCGCCCACCTGGAACGGCACCACCGACACGGACGTCTACTTCGTCCACACGGCCGCCGCCGAGACCAGGGTCGTCCGGATGCGCTTCGACGGCACCTCGCTCAGCGACTACCAGGTCGTGCTCGGCGGCATCGCCCGCGGCGGTGACCACAACGGCGGAAAGATCGCCTTCGGCCCGGACGGCTATCTGTACGTCAGCACCGGCGACGCCCGAAACAAGCCCCTGGCCCAGGACCCGAACTCGCTCAACGGCAAGATCCTGCGCCTCACCAGGAGCGGCGAGGCGGCGCCCGGCAACCCGTTCGGCACCCGTGTCTACAGCCTCGGCCACCGCAACCCCGAGGGCTTCGCCTGGGACGCGCGCGGCCGGCTGTGGGAGACCGAGATCGGCGAGAACACCTGGGACGAGGTCAACCTGATCAGCCCGGGCGCCAACTACGGCTGGCCCACCTGCGAGGGGACCTGCGACACCGCCGGCATGACCAACCCCCTGCACGTCTGGCACCCCGCCGAGGGAGGCGTCCCCGCCCAGGCCGCGATCGCCGACGACGTCCTGTACGTCTCCACCCTGCGCGGCGAGCGGCTGTGGGCGCTGCCCATCGACGCCACCGGCACCGGCCTCGGCACCGCCGTGTCGTACTACACCGGCGCGTACGGCCGGCTGCGCGCCCTCGCCAAGGTGCCCGACGCCGACGAGCTCTGGCTCGGCACCAGCGACCGCGGCACCGACAAGGACTCCCTCCTGAAGGTCGCCCTCGGGTGACCTCCTGCCCGGACCCACAGGCTCCCCTCACCGAGGGGTGAACCCATCCGGACGCATTTCCTCCGAAAGGAAGGTACGCACCATGAACGACACCACCGAGCGGGCGGAGCACCCGGCCGCGACCACCGTGGAGGCGGCCGAAACCGTCGCCTGGCAGACGCCCGGCTACACGGTCGTCGACACCGCCCTGGAGGTCACGGCCTACTCCCTCGCGGCCCGCTAGACCGCCGCCGTGCTGCTGCAGCTGCTCGGCACCGCGGCCGGCGGCGGCATCCCGCAGTGGAACTGCGCGTGCCCCGGATGCTCCGGGGCACGCGCGCATCCCGAGCGCCGCCGCCGTCACGCCTCCCTCGCGGTCCGTACGGACGACGGCCGCTGGTACCTCGTCAACGCGACCCCCGACATCGGCGACCAGATCGAGGCCCACCCGGCGCTCCACCCCGGCCCCGGGCCCCGGCAGACACCGATCGCCGGAGTCGTCCTCACCGACGCCGAACTCGACCACACCCTGGGCATCGCCCGGCTGCGCGAGGCCGACGCCCTGGAGATCCACGCCACGGCCCCGGTCCGCGGGGCCCTTCAGGACCGCCTGCGCCTCGGCGAGATCCTCGGCCCCTACACCGCCCTGACCTGGCGGGACCTCACCTGCCACGGCGCGCACCCGCTCGGCCCGCCGGACGAGGGCCTGCGGATCAGCGCCGTACCCGTCTCCGCCAAACGTCCCCGGTACGCCGCCGACGCCCCCGCGGACGACGCCTGGGTCGTGGCGCTGCGCCTGTACGAACCGGCCACCGGCCGTACGGCGGTCTACGCGCCCGCGGTCGCCGTCTGGTCCGACGCCCTGCACCGGGTCGCCGCCGAGGCCGACTGCGTCATCGTCGACGGCACCTTCTGGGACGAGGAGGAGCCGCGCCGCACCGGCATCTCCTCCCGCACCGCCACCGGCATGGGCCATCTGCCCATCGACGGTCCGGGCGGCACCGCGGGCATCCTCGCCACGCTGTCCGCCCGCTGCTACTACACGCACCTCAACAACACGAACCCCCTTGTCGACCCGGCCGCGCCGCAGCACAAGCGGCTCGCCCGGCTGGGCGTCGAGGTGGCCGACGACGAGTTGGTGATCGAGCTGTGACCACGACACTCGCTCCCCGGACCGAAGTCTCTTCGGCCGCATCCGGGAGCCCCGCCGACGCACCCTGGAACCCCGCCGAGTTCGAGGACCGCCTGCGCGCGGTGGCCCGGGAGCGCTATCACGACCGGCATCCCTTCAACCTGCGGATGCACGAGGGCGACCTGCGCCCCGAGGAGGTGCGCGCCTGGATCGCCAACCGCTTCCACTACCAGCGGCACATCCCGGTCAAGGACGCGCTGATCACCGCCAAGCTGGACTCGCCGCGGCTGCGGCGGATGTGGGTGCGGCGCATCGAGGACCACGACGGGCGCACGGAGGGGGAGGGCGGCATCGAGCGCTGGCTGCGGCTCGGCGAGGCGGCCGGCCTGGACCGCCGCGAGCTGCTGACGGGCGGTTCCGTCCTGCCGGGCGTACGGCTCGCGGTCGAGGGGTACGTCAACTTCTGCCGGCTGCGACCGCCGCTGGAGGCCGTCGCGGCCTCGCTCACCGAGCTCACCGCACCCGATCTGATGCGGACGCGCATCGACGCCTTCGAACGCCACTACTCCTGGATCGATCCGGAGGGCCTCGCCTACTTCCGCACCCGTGTCGACCAGGGCCGGCGCGACAGCACGGAGGCGCTCGGCCTCGTCCTGGACTGGGCCCGCACCCGAGCGGAACAGCAGCGCGCCCTGGCCGCGCTCACCTTCAAGTGCGAGGTGCTGTGGGCACTCCTCGACGCGGTCCAGCAGGAGGGCCCCGCGGAACGGGACGGCCGGGCCGGGCCGGAGGTGGACCTCCGCCCTTGGCGCACCACCGTCCGGGACACCCGTGCCGGACGGGACGAGCCACTGGTACGGGAGGAGCGAGCCGTACGGGGGGAGCTCCCCGGACGCGATGAACGAGCGCTCTCCGCCGAGCGGCCCGAGACGGACAGCCGGCCGTGGCGGCGGAGTGCCCATCCGCAGGGTCGGCCCGGTCCGGTCCGCGGGACGGACGGCGACGGGTCGGCGCAGCGGGATCTGCGGCCCTGGCGGGTGCGGGGGTGACGGCGGTGGCCGGCGCCGCCTGGTGTCCCGCGCTCGCACCGGCGCTGATGCTGCGGCACGACCCGGTGCGGGGCGCGGACCTGCTGGTCCTGCCCGAACGGGTGGTGGTCCTGGAAGGCCACGCGGGCCAGGTCGTCGGCCTGTGCGACGGGAGTCGTACGGTGCCCGGGATCGTCGGCGAACTGGCCGCGCGCTTCCCGGGCGCCCCGGTCGCCGCCGAGGTGCCCGCCTTCCTCGACCGGCTGCGCGGGGAGGGCTGGCTCACATGACCCCCGCCGGCCCGCCGGCCCGCCCCTGGGCCCTCCTCGCCGAACTCACCCACGCCTGCCCGCTGCACTGCCCGTACTGCTCCAACCCGCTGGAACTGGCCCGCCGCTCGGGCGAACTGAGCGCCGACGAGTGGGCGGACGTCCTGCGGCAGGCCGCCGCGCTGGGCGTCGTCCACACCCATCTCTCCGGCGGCGAACCCCTGCTCCGTCCCGACCTGGAGCGGATCGTCGCCGCGGCCGAGACCGCCGGTGTCTACACCCAGCTGGTCACCAGCGGCACCGGTCTGGACGAGCCCCGTCTGACCGCGCTCCGCGAGGCGGGGCTGCGCAGCGTCCAGCTCTCGGTGCAGCACTCCGACGCCCGGGCCAACGACCGCATCGCCGGGCGCCCGCACGCCTTCGCCGCCAAGGAACGGGCCGCCGCCCTGGTCCGCGCGGCGGGCCTCCCGCTCGGCCTCAACGTCGTCCTGCACCGCGACAACCTCGACTCCGTCGGCGAGCTCATCGACCTGGGCGAGGCCTGGGGCGTGGACCGCGTCGAGCTGGCCAACACCCAGTTCTACGGCTGGGGCCTGCTCAACCGGGCGGCCCTGCTGCCGACCCGCGACCAGCTGGCCCGCGCCCGGGAGACCGTCGAACACCGGCGCGAGCGGCTCGCCGGGCGCATCGACCTCGTATGGGTCGTCCCCGACTATTTCGACGGGGTCGCCAAGCCCTGCATGGGCGGCTGGGGAGCGGTCTCGCTCACCGTCACCCCCGACGGCACCGTGCTGCCCTGCCCGGCCGCCGCCTCCCTGCCGGACCTGGACCCGCCCAACGTACGGGACCACCCGCTCGCCTGGATCTGGGACGACTCGCCCGCCTTCAACCGCTACCGGGGCACCGACTGGCCGATGACCGGCCCCTGCGGCACCTGCCCCCGCCGCGAGGAGGACTTCGGCGGCTGCCGCTGCCAGGCCCACGCCCTCACCGCCGACCCCACCCGCACCGACCCGGCCTGCGCCCTGTCCCCGGACCATCATCTCCTGAGCACCCTGACCGACCCCGACACGCCGTCCGCCGCGCCGCCGTACATCTACCGCCGCCCCCGACAACCGACTCCGGGCGCCGTCTGAGCAAGGCTCGAGGTCCGCAACCTCAGGGGCGCGGGGCTGTGACATATGCGGCTCCGCCGCGGGGCGCGACAAGCCAGGACGGCGCCGCACCCGAACAGCGGCGTGGCCGCCCGCAGGGCTACTCCGCGTCCGCGACCACCGAGCCCACCCGCTCCGCCAGCGTCGGATCCCGCCGCACCAGCACCGTGGCGTACCCGACGGAGGCGACGAGCGCCACCAGTGCGACGTACGGGAACCAGCTGTACGGCGCCGGCTGCCCCGGCTTGGCGAGGTAGTACAGCGGCACCAGGATCGCCAGCGCGCCCACCCCGGGCAGCACCAGATGCCGTACGGTCCGGAACTCCTGCGGCCGGTACCGGCGGTAGTACAGCGGCAGCGCGATGTTGGAGGCGAGATAGACCAGCAGGATCAGCAGCGCGCCCAGGCTGGAGGACTCGGTGAAGAAGACCACGGGGTCCATCCGGCCGCCGCCGGGCCCGAGCAGATGCCCGAGCCCCCAGCCGCCGATGATCAGCAGCGAGGTGACGGCGAACGTGACGATCGCGTTGTTGGGCGTACGACGCGTCGGGTGGACGTATCCGAAGAAGGACGGCAGCAGCCCCTCCCGTCCGGCGTTGAAGATCAGCCGGGCCTGTGAGTTGATGCCGGCGATCAGCACGCCGAGGGTCGAGGTCAGCCCCCCGACGTAGGCGAGGAACGCCAGCGCCCCGAGCGTGTGCTGGGCGACGTCGATGAAGGGGATGGGGGAGTCGCCGAGCGCGGCCGTGTCGTAGCCGAAGCCGGTGACGGTGGCGTACGAGAAGAGGATGTAGCTCACCGTCATGATCGCGACGGACGAGAGCACCGCGCGGCCGACGTTGCGCCGTGGGTTCTCCGTCTCCTCGGCCAGCGCCGCCGAGTTCTCCCAGCCGATGAACAGGTACACCGCGAGCGGGAACCCGGCCGCGAGGCCGCTGAGGCCGTGGCGCAGATGCCCGGGCAGGAACGGGGCGGCGGACAGCTCGCCGCGGTGCTCGACGAGTGCCGCCACGGACACCACGACCAGCACCAGCATCTCCACGCCGAAGAAATAGCCGGCCCACTTGGTGGAGACCACGATCCCGCGCAGCATCAGCACCACCGACACCCCGGTCAGCAGCAGCGTCCACAGGATCCACGGCAGGTCGATGCCGGTGTAGTGGTGCAGGGTGATCTGTACGAACCCGCCGGAGATCGCGATCACCGAGGCCATCGCGATGATGTAGCCGAGCCCGGCGAGCAGCGCGGTGGTGACGGCGCTGACCGGCCCGAAGGTCTTGCCGACGAAGGTGATGAAACTGCCCGCCGAGGGGTGCGCCCGGGAGAACTCGGCGAGCGTGTTGCCGAGGAGGGCGACGGCGACGCCGGCGGCGGCGATGGTGAGCGGGGAGGCGACGCCCGCGGTGGTGGCGAGGAAGGCGAAGCCGAAGAAGAAGCTCATGGCCGGGCCGACGTTGGCCATGGTGGCGGCGGCGATGTCCGCCATGCCGAGCACACCGCCGCGCAGCCGCTGGGGCGTGCCGCCGGCGGGGCCCGACGTCGGCGGCGGGCCGACGGCTCCGGGGTCGGACATGGCGACTGCTCCTTCGGGGACGGTGGCGGTGGGGGCCAGGCGTGCGTCGAGGGGCCTGACGACAGGGGCCGGGCGTCAGCTCGGGCGGGCCCGCTGGTGTTCCTTCACGGCCCGGACGGCCGGGTCCATCGCGCCGCGGCCGAGTTCGGTGAGCAGGTCGGCGTGGCAGCGGTTGCGGGCCCGTACCACCGCCGGGTCGGGTGGGGGCAGCAGCAGGCACTGGCGGCCGAGGAGATCGGCGGCGAACTCGCGGATCCCGGCGCCGCCGAGCAGCTCGGCGAGGTCGAGATGGAAGCGGGTCTCCAGTTCGACCAGCCGGGCCGGGTCCTCGGCCAGGTCCAGCTCCGCGACCAGCGACCGCAGCCCTTCGAGGGAGCCGTCCTGGACCTCGCCCGCGCCGTGCGCCACCAGTCCGCACTCCAGCAGCAGGTGGAAGGAGTCCAGTACGGCGGCCTCCTCGGCGTCGTGCATCAGGGCGACGACGGTGTCCCAGTCCGGGGCGACGAAGGTGCCGCCGGAGCGGCCGCGTCGCCGGTCGAGCAGGCCGTCCTGGCACATCCCCTCCAGTGCGCGGCGCACGGTGATCTCACCGATCCCGAGTTCCTCCGCGAGGACGCCGGCGTCCGGCAGCCGGTCACCCGGTGCCACGGACTTCAGACGCACCCGCAGCGCGACCCGGGAGCGGACCAGGTCCGACCCCGTCTGACTCCCGCCGGAGCGCAGGCGGGTGTCCCCGCCGCCGTAGGGGCCGAACTTGCCCGCTGGATTCACCACGGCGCCACCCTAACTGCCTGCTGAGCGAGGTCACGGCGTGGTGCACGGAGGGCTCCCGGAAGAGGCGGTTCCACGGTTGCCTGCAAAATAGAGCAAGGTGAACACTTAAACAAGTCTTGTTCTTTTCGATCGTAGTGAACTAATTTCCCGGCTCGACAGCCCGTCCCCTCCTCCCCGGATGTCGAGATGACCACGACCCTCCCCGAAGCACCTCCCGCAGAGCCCGGTCTGAAGGCCGGTCTCAAGAACCGCCACCTGTCGATGATCGCGATCGGCGGAGTCATCGGCGCCGGCCTGTTCGTCGGCTCCGGCTCCGGCATCGCCACGGCCGGCCCCGGCATCCTGATCTCGTACGCCCTCGTCGGCGTCCTCGTCGTCCTCGTGATGCGGATGCTCGGCGAGATGGCGGCGGCCAACCCCACCTCCGGCTCCTTCTCGGCCTACGCGGACCGCGCGCTCGGCCGCTGGGCCGGGTTCACCATCGGCTGGCTCTACTGGTTCTTCTGGGTCGTCGTCCTCGCGGTCGAGGCGACCGCCGGCGCCAAGATCCTGGCCGGCTGGATCCCCGCGGTCCCGCAGTGGGGCTGGGCCCTGATCGTCATGGTCGTCCTGACCGCCAGCAACCTGGTCTCGGTCAGCTCCTACGGCGAGTTCGAGTTCTGGTTCGCCGGGATCAAGGTCGTCGCCATCGCCGCGTTCATCGTGATCGGCGGCCTCGCGATCTTCGGCCTGCTGCCCGGCTCGGACCACCCGGCGTCCGGCTTCTCCAACCTCACCGCGCACGGTGGCTTCCTGCCCAACGGACCCGGAGCGATCCTCACCGGCGTCCTCATGGTCGTGTTCTCCTTCATGGGCAGCGAGATCGTCACCCTGGCGGCCGGTGAGTCCGCCGACCCGCAGGGCGCGGTCACCAAGGCCACCAACAGCGTGATCTGGCGGATCGCCGTGTTCTACCTCGGCTCGATCCTCATCGTGGTCTCGCTGCTGCGCTGGGACGACCCGGCGATCCTCGAGGACGGCTCGTACGTCGCCGCCCTCAGCTCCATCGGCATCCCGCACGCCGCCCAGATCATGAACGCGATCGTGCTGACCTCGGTGCTGTCCTGCCTCAACTCCGGTCTGTACACCGCCTCGCGCATGGCGTTCTCCCTCGGCCGCCGCAACGACGCCCCGGCCGCCTTCGGCACCACCACGGACCGCGGTGTGCCGCGCGCGGCCATCCTGGCCTCGGTCGTCTTCGGCTTCGTCGCGGTCGCCTTCAACTACCTATGGCCCGACACCGTCTTCCAGTTCCTCCTCAACTCCTCCGGCGCCATCGCCCTGTTCGTCTGGCTGGTGATCTGCTTCTCCCAGCTGAAGATGCGCAAGATCATCGAGCGGGAGACGCCCGAGAAGCTGGTCGTCCGGATGTGGCTCTACCCCTACCTCACCTGGGCCACCATCGCCCTGATCGCCTTCGTCCTGGTCTACATGCTCACCGACACCGCCGACGGCGGCGGCCGTGACCAGGTCGTCCTGTCGACCCTGGTGGCCATCGGCGTGGTGGTCGTGGCCGTGGTCCGCCAGCGCCTCGGCCGGGGCGCCGCGCACGACGCCGTGACCTCGTCGAAGGCGTAACCGCCCGGCGTGCACCGAAGGCCGGACCCGCCTCTCCCACGGCGGGTCCGGCCTCGTCGGCGTCCGGGCGCCGCCGGTCAGGCGAGGGGCTTGCCCTCACGGAAGCGGCGCAGACCCTCCGGCCCCTCGACGACCGCCGCCGTCAGCTCCTCGACGCTCGTGTCCGCACGCTTCACATCGAGGATCTTGCGACCGTGGTTCATCACGATGTGCCGGTCGCAGATCTGGAACGCGTGGTGCAGGTTGTGCGTGACCAGCACCGAGCTGACTCCCTCCTGCTTCAGCCGGAGCAGGTAGTTCAGCAGCGCCTCGGTCGCCCGCACCGCCAGCGCGCTGGTCGGCTCGTCCAGGATCAGCAGACTGTGCTTGAAGTGCACCGCACGCGCGATCGCCACCGCCTGCTGCTGTCCGCCGGAGAGCGAACCGACCAGCTGGCGCGGGCTCTTGATGCCCTCGATGGTCACCACGCTGTCGAGGATCTGCGCGGCGATCTCGTCCATCTGCCGCAGCTTCAGCAGCCCCAGCGCGTTGGTGAGCTCACGGCCCATGAAGATGTTGCGGGTGATCGTCATGGACGGCACCAGGGCCGAGTCCTGGAAGATCGTCTCGACGCCGCGCCTCTCGGTCTCCTGCCGGTTGAGCGTGGTCAGCTTCTCACCACGCCAGAGGTAGTCGCCCTCGTCGGCGACGACCACCCCGGACATCGTCTTGACCAGGGTCGACTTGCCGGCGCCGTTGTCGCCGAGCAGCCCGACCACCTCGCCCTGACGGATCCGGAAACCCACGTCGTCCAGGACGGTGTTGGCTCCGTACCGCTTGGTGATCCCGGACAGCTCCAGCAGGACCTCGCCCGTGGCCTCTTCCGTGGCTTCGGCGGTGGCGGTGGGGGACATGGTTGCTCCGTTTCCGGCGGTGGGCTCGGCGGCGCTCACTTCGCCTTCCCCTCGATCAGACGGTTGAAGAAGGCCGCGGCGACGATGATCAGACCGACGAACAGGTCCAGGTAGAAGCCGGGCGCACCACCGAGCAGCAGGATGTCCTGCACGGTGAGGATGAGCGCCGCGCCGAGCACCATGCCGAGGACGCTGCCCCGGCCGCCGGAGAGCGCGACCCCGCCGACGACCGCGGCCGCGATCGCCTTCAGCTCCATGCCGCGGCCCGCGCCGGGCTGCACCGAGCCGGTGCGCACCGCGGTCAGGACGGCGGCGAGCGCCACGCACACACCGAGGATGCCGAACGCGATGATCTTGACCCGGTCGGGGTTGATCGAGATGGCGCGGGCGGCGGCGGGGTTGCCGCCGACGGCGAAGACATGGTTGCCGAGCCGGTGCCGGTGCACCAGCAGCCAGAACACCACCCCGACGCCGACCATCCACAGCGCCTGGCCGCGGAAGAAGCCGAGGTCGGCGGTGAACACCTGCTTCACGGACTCGCTCGGGACCATCAGTGCGGCCGTGGTGCCGTTGTAGAAGAGCGCCGCGCCCTCCCAGAACAGCATCATGCCGAGCGTCACGATGAAGGAGGGGATCTTGGCCTTGGTCACGAGGAGGGCGTTGAGCAGGGCGATCGCGACACCGGTCAGCAGGGCCATGCCGGTCGCGGTCCAGGCGCTCGACCCGTCGGAGTACCAGCGGGTGAACACCAGCGCGCAGAAGGTGAAGTTGGCGCCCAGCGACAGGTCGAACTCACCGGCGATGATCAGGACGCCGGCGCCGATGGCCAGGATCGCCAGCACCGGGATGCTCTGGCTGAGGACGTTGAAGTTCGACTTCTCCAGGTAGGGGAAGCCCGCCGGGTCCACCTGGCTTTCGGGCAGGGAGAGCCGGATCGCCGTCAGGGCGATCCGGCGTCACCGTCCGGGATGTGGAGGGCGGGCACGGACTGGTGGTGGTGACAGGGAGGTGAGGGACCTGGCGCTGGTGGCCGGTGGTGTGCGGTGTTGTCGCTCGGATGGGTGATGGTGATCGATGAGGTGCGCGGGCGGGGAACGTGTGGTCTACGTTTCGGGGCATGGCACGGTTTCGGTTGTACCCGGCGGGTGGGCAGGAGCGGCAGATGCTGCTGCACTGCGCGCACGCCCGGTACGTGTGGAACCTCGCGGTGGAGCAGCACGCGTACTGGAGTCCGGGGCGCAGGTCCGCGCCGGGGTTTGCCGAGCAGTGCCGTCAGCTGACCGCGGCCCGGCGGGAGAATGAGTGGCTGGCGGCTGGGAACGCGGACGTGCAGCAGCAGGCGCTGAAGGACTTCGCCACGGCCAGGCAGGCGCGTTTCACGTCGGGGTTCGGTGAGCCGACCTGGCGCAG
>NZ_JBEXXE010000035.1:0-133884 GCF_040630255.1 Streptomyces sp. NPDC005820 | reverse complement strand
CCAGAACCGGCTCGACCTGGCCCAGGAACTCGGCGCCACCCATGTCCTGCCGACCCCGGCGGCACGTTTCTGCTCAGCCGCTGGGCGGCTCAGCCCTCCTCGTGGGAGACCGCGCGACGCGCGTCCGCGTCCAGCACGCCCCAGCTGATCAGCTGCTCGGTCAGGACCGAGGGCGACTGGTCGTAGATGACGGCGAGCGTGCGCAGGTCGTCCTGGCGGATCGACAGCACCTTGCCGTTGTAGTCACCGCGCTGGGACTGGATCGTCGCCGCGTAGCGCTGCAGGGGGCCCGCCTTCTCGACCGGCACATGGGCCAGTCGCTCCAGGTCCAGGACAAGCTTCGGCGGCGGCTCGGCCGCCCCGCCCGGGGTGGTGCCGGGCAGCAGCTCCTGCACGGGGACGCCGTAGAAGTCGGCCAGCTCGGCGAGGCGCTGCACGGTCACGGCGCGGTCGCCGCGCTCGTACGAACCGACCACGACCGCCTTCCAGCGTCCCTGGGACTTCTCCTCGACACCGTGGAGGGAAAGGCCCTGCTGGGTGCGGATCGCCCGGAGCTTGGCCCCGAGCTGTTTGGCGTATTCGCTGGACATATAGCTCCCCGGCACTGGGTCGACGCGGCCGGCATGGGTTCCGCACCGCGCGGCTGGTAACTCATTGTGAGGTTACGCAGCGTGATTCTTCTGCGTCAAGCCGAATGGTCCACACCGACTCTTCCGTGGTATCGATGGCCGATTACGCCAAGGGGGTGATCAGGGCCGTCCTGGCGGGCTGCTACGGTGGATGGCGCAAACCCGACGTCCTTTAAGATCCGTCCCGTGAGGCGGAGAAGGGGGTCCGTTTCGTATGGACAAGATCGACTTTCACACCTCCGATGCCCGGCCCGTTCTCGAAGGCCCCGACATCGCGCGGGTCCTGACCCGCATCGCCCACGAGATCGTCGAACGCGCCAAGGGCGCCGACGACGTGGTGCTTCTCGGCATCCCGACCCGCGGGGTGTTCCTCGCCCAGCGGCTCGCCGCCAAGCTCGAGGAGATCACCGACCGCAAGATCCCGGTCGGCTCCCTCGACATCACCATGTACCGCGACGACCTGCGCATGCACCCGCCGCGTGCGCTGGCCCGCACCGAGATCCCCGGTGACGGCCTGGACGGCAAGCTGGTCGTCCTCGTCGACGACGTGCTCTTCTCCGGCCGCACCATCCGCGCCGCCCTCGACGCCCTGAACGACATCGGGCGCCCGCGCGCGGTCCAGCTCGCGGTCCTCGTCGACCGCGGCCACCGCGAACTGCCCATCCGCGCCGACTACGTCGGCAAGAACCTCCCCACGTCGCTGCGGGAGACGGTCAAGGTCCAGCTCGCCGAGGAGGACGGTCGCGACACCGTGCTGCTCGGTGTGAAGCAGACCCCGTAGCAGCCGGCCCCCGCCCGCCGCTCCGGCGCGCCCCCGCCTGCCCGGCTGTGCTCTGTGGGGGACACCCCCAGACCCCGCCTCCCCATATGCCTGAACTGCCTTACGGAGCCTGACAGATGCAGCGTCATCTCATCTCGGCCGCCGACCTCACCCGCGACGACGCCGTCCTGATCCTCGACACCGCCGAGGAGATGGCCCGGGTGGCCGACCGGCCCATCAAGAAACTGCCGACCCTGCGCGGCCGCACGATCGTCAACCTCTTCTTCGAGGACTCCACGCGCACGCGTATCTCGTTCGAGGCCGCCGAGAAGCGCCTCTCCGCGGACGTCATCAACTTCTCCGCCAAGGGCTCCAGCGTGTCCAAGGGCGAGTCCCTGAAGGACACCGCCCAGACACTGGAGGCCATGGGCGTCGACGCCGTGGTCATCCGGCACGGCGCCTCCGGGGCCCCGTACCGCCTCGCCACCTCCGGCTGGATCGACGCGGCCGTCGTCAACGCGGGCGACGGCACCCACCAGCACCCCACCCAGGCCCTCCTCGACGCCTTCACCATGCGCCGCCGGCTGGTCGGCCGGGACGCAGGGATCGGCCAGGACCTCGCCGGCAAGCGGATCACCCTCGTCGGCGACGTCCTGCACAGCCGGGTCGCCCGCTCCAACGTCGACCTGCTGCACACCCTCGGCGCCGAGGTCACCCTGGTCGCCCCGCCCACCCTGGTGCCGGTCGGCGTCGAGCACTGGCCCT
This sequence comes from Streptomyces sp. NPDC005820, assembly GCF_040630255.1. Lineage (NCBI taxonomy): Bacteria > Bacillati > Actinomycetota > Actinomycetes > Kitasatosporales > Streptomycetaceae > Streptomyces > Streptomyces sp. NPDC005820. The sequence continues at coordinate 131,730 of NZ_JBEXXE010000035.1, read as the reverse complement.
GCGAGGTGTCGTACGACCTCGACGCCGTCCTGCCCAAGTCGGACGCCGTGATGATGCTCCGCGTCCAGCGCGAGCGCATGAACGCCGCCTTCTTCCCGACCGAGCGCGAGTACTCGCGGCGCTACGGCCTCGACGGCGACCGCATGGCGCGGATGCCCGAGCACGCCATCGTGATGCACCCCGGCCCGATGGTCCGCGGCATGGAGATCACCGCCGAGGTCGCCGACTCCGACCGCTGCACCGTCGTCGAGCAGGTCGCCAACGGCGTGTCGATCCGGATGGCCGTCCTCTACCTGCTCCTGGGCGGCAACGAACCCGCCGTCAGCCACGCCCGTACCACCGAGGAGAAGTAAGAACATGAGCAAGATCCTGATCCGTGGTGCGAAGGTGCTCGGCGGCGAGCCGCAGGACGTCCTGATCGACGGCGCCGTCATCGCCGAGGTGGGCACCGGCCTGAGCGCCGAGGGCGCCGAGGTCGTCGAGGCCGCCGACAAGGTCCTGCTGCCGGGCCTGGTCGACCTGCACACCCATCTGCGCGAGCCGGGCCGCGAGGACTCCGAGACCGTGCTCACCGGCACCCGCGCGGCGGCCTCCGGCGGCTACACCGCCGTGTTCGCCATGGCCAACACCTTCCCCGTGGCCGACACGGCCGGTGTGGTCGAGCAGGTCTACCGGCTCGGCCAGGAGCACGGCTACTGCGACGTGCAGCCCATCGGCGCCGTCACCGTCGGCCTGGAGGGCAGGAAGCTCGCCGAACTGGGCGCCATGCACGAGTCGGCCGCCGGCGTCACCGTCTTCTCCGACGACGGCAAGTGCGTCGACGACGCCGTGATCATGCGCCGCGCGCTGGAGTACGTGAAGGCCTTCGGCGGGGTCGTCGCCCAGCACGCGCAGGAGCCCCGGCTGACCGAGGGCGCCCAGATGAACGAGGGGATCGTCTCCGCGGAGCTCGGCCTCGGCGGCTGGCCCGCGGTGGCCGAGGAATCGATCATCGCCCGGGACGTCCTGCTCGCCGAGCACGTCGGCTCCCGCGTCCACATCTGCCACCTGTCGACCGCCGGGTCGGTGGAGATCGTCCGCTGGGCCAAGTCCCGCGGCATCGACGTCACCGCCGAGGTCACCCCGCACCACCTGCTCCTCACCGACGAGCTGGTGCGGTCGTACGACCCGGTCTACAAGGTCAACCCGCCGCTGCGCACCGAGCGGGATGTGCGCGCCCTGCGCGAGGCGCTCGCCGACGGCACGATCGACATCGTCGCCACCGACCACGCCCCGCACCCGCACGAGGACAAGGACTGCGAGTGGGCCGCGGCGGCGATGGGCATGGTCGGCCTGGAGACCGCGTTGTCGGTGGTCCAGGAGACCATGGTGGAGACGGGGCTGCTGGACTGGGCCGGGGTCGCCGACCGCATGTCCCTCACGCCCGCGCGGATCGGCCGGGCGAAGGGCCACGGACGCCCCGTCTCGGCAGGTGAGCCCGCCAACCTCACGCTCGTCGACACGGCATACCGTGGGTCCGTGGACCCCGCGGGCTTCGCCTCGCGCAGCCGCAACACTCCGTACGAGGGGCGTGAGCTGCCGGGCCGTGTCACGCACACGTGGCTCCGGGGCAAGGCCACGCTCGTCGACGGGAAGCTCACGTGACATCTCTCATCCTGCTGGCCGAAGAGCAGAAGTCGGCCGCGGTCACCGACTGGGCCGCGCGCATCGGCTGGCTGGTCGGCCTCGCCCTCTTCGTCGCGCTCGTGTACTGGCTGATGCGGGAGGGCTGGAAGTGGCGCGGCACACTCCAGAGCGACCTTCCCGAGCTGCCCGGCGCGCCGGACGAGCCCGGTGCCGTGAAACTGACGATGAGCGGCCGCTACCACGGTTCCACCACGGCCGGGCAGTGGCTGGACCGCATCGTGGCCCACGGCCTCGGCTCCCGCAGCCGGGTCGAGCTCACCCTGACCGACGCGGGCCTGGACGTCGTACGCCCCGGCGCGACCGACTTCTTCGTCCCCGCCGCCGCGCTGCGCGAGGCCCTGCTCGGCAAGGGCATCGCCGGCAAGGTCCTCACCGAGGGCGGACTGCTGGTGGTGACCTGGCAGCACGGCGACAGGCTGATCGACTCCGGTTTCCGCTCCGACCACGCGGCCGAGCACACCGAGTGGGTCGAAGCCATCAACTCCATGATCAAGAACAACACGACGGAAGGCGCCGAACGATGACGACCTCCACCAGGGGAGCTGCAAAGACTCCCGCCGTACTCGTCCTGGAGGACGGCCGGATCTTCCGCGGCCGCGCCTACGGGGCCGTGGGGGAGACCTTCGGCGAAGCGGTGTTCTCCACCGGTATGACCGGCTACCAGGAGACCCTCACCGACCCGTCCTACGACCGCCAGATCGTCGTCGCGACCGCCCCCCAGATCGGCAACACCGGCTGGAACGACGAGGACGACGAGTCGAGCCGCATCTGGGTCTCCGGCTATGTCGTGCGCGACCCCGCGCGCGTGCCGTCCAACTGGCGGGCGAAGCGCTCCCTGGACGACGAGCTGGTCGCCCAGGACATCGTCGGGATCTCCGACATCGACACCCGCGCGCTCACCCGGCATCTGCGGGAGCGCGGCTCCATGCGGGCCGGCATCTTCTCCGGCGAGGCGATCGCCACCGAGAACGAGCTCCTCGCGCGCGTGCAGGCCCAGCCGCACATGAAGGGCGCCAGCCTCTTCGAGGAGGTCGCCACCAAGGAGGCGTACGTCGTCCCCGCAGTCGGCGAGAAGAAGTTCACCGTCGCCGCGATCGACCTCGGCATCAAGGGCATGACCCCGCACCGCATGGCCGAGCGCGGCATCGAGGTGCACGTGCTCCCGGCCACGGCGACGGAGGAGGACGTGTACGCCGTCGCCCCCGACGGGGTCTTCTTCTCCAACGGCCCCGGCGACCCGGCCACCGCCGACGGTCCCGTCGCCCTGATGAGCGCCGTCCTGAAGCGCAGGACGCCGCTGTTCGGCATCTGCTTCGGCAACCAGATCCTCGGCCGCGCCCTGGGCTTCGGCACCTACAAGCTGAAGTACGGCCACCGGGGCATCAACCAGCCGGTCCAGGACCGTACGACCGGCAAGGTCGAGGTCACCGCGCACAACCACGGCTTCGCCGTGGACGCGCCGCTCGACCGGGTCAGCGAGACGCCCTTCGGGCGCGCCGAGGTGTCCCACGTCTGTCTGAACGACGACGTCGTGGAGGGGCTCCAGCTGCTCGACCAGCCGGGCTTCTCCGTCCAGTACCACCCCGAAGCGGCAGCCGGCCCGCACGACGCCGCCTACCTGTTCGACCGCTTCGTATCCCTGATGGAGGGCCAGCGTGCCTAAGCGCACCGATATCCAGTCCGTCCTGGTCATCGGCTCCGGCCCGATCGTCATCGGCCAGGCCGCCGAGTTCGACTACTCCGGCACCCAGGCGTGCCGCATCCTGCGCGCCGAGGGCCTCCGGGTCGTCCTGGTGAACTCCAACCCGGCGACGATCATGACCGACCCGGAGATCGCCGACGCCACCTACGTCGAACCGATCACCCCCGAATTCGTCGAGAAGATCATCGCCAAGGAGCGCCCCAACGCCCTCCTGCCCACCCTGGGCGGTCAGACGGCCCTCAACACGGCCATCTCGCTGTCCGAGAACGGCGTCCTGGAGAAGTACGGCGTCGAGCTGATCGGCGCCAACGTGGAAGCCATCAACAAGGGCGAGGACCGCGACCTGTTCAAGGAGGTCGTGGAGGAGGTCCGCAAGAAGATCGGGCACGGCGAGTCCGCGCGCTCGGTCATCTGCCACACCATGGACGAGGTCGTCGCGGGCGTGGACACGCTGGGCGGCTACCCGGTCGTCGTGCGCCCGTCCTTCACCATGGGCGGCGCCGGCTCCGGCTTCGCCCACGACGAGGAGGAACTGCGCCGCATCGCGGGCCAGGGCCTCACGCTCTCGCCGACCACCGAGGTGCTCCTGGAGGAGTCCATCCTCGGCTGGAAGGAGTACGAGCTGGAGCTGATGCGCGACAAGCACGACAACGTCGTGGTCGTCTGCTCCATCGAGAACTTCGACCCCATGGGCGTGCACACCGGTGACTCGATCACCGTCGCGCCCGCGATGACGCTCACCGACCGCGAGTACCAGATCCTGCGCGACATCGGCATCGCCGTGATCCGCGAGGTCGGCGTGGACACCGGCGGCTGCAACATCCAGTTCGCGGTGAACCCCGACGACGGCCGGGTCATCGTCATCGAGATGAACCCGCGCGTGTCGCGGTCCTCCGCGCTCGCCTCCAAGGCCACCGGCTTCCCGATCGCCAAGATCGCCGCCAAGCTCGCCGTCGGCTACACCCTCGACGAGATCCCCAACGACATCACGCAGGAGACCCCGGCCTCCTTCGAGCCCACGCTCGACTACGTGGTCGTCAAGGCCCCGCGATTCGCCTTCGAGAAGTTCCCGCAGGCCGACTCCACCCTCACCACCACCATGAAGTCGGTCGGCGAGGCCATGGCCATCGGCCGCAACTTCACCGAGGCCTTCCAGAAGGCGCTGCGCTCCCTGGAGAAGAAGGGCAGCCAGTTCACCTTCGTCGGCGAGACCGGTGACAAGGCCGCGCTCCTCGAAGCGGCCGTGCGCCCCACCGACGGCCGGATCAACACCGTCATGCAGGCCATCCGCGCGGGCGCCACCCCCGAGGAGGTCTTCGCGTACACGAAGATCGACCCCTGGTTCGTCGACCAGCTCTTCCTGATCAAGGAGATCGCCGACGAGCTGGCCGCCGCCGAGCGCCTGGACGCCGACCTGCTCGCCGAGGCCAAGCGGCACGGCTTCTCCGACCAGCAGATCGGCGAGATCCGCGGGCTGCGCGAGGACGTCGTCCGCGAGGTGCGGCACGCGCTGGGCGTGCGCCCGGTCTACAAGACGGTCGACACCTGCGCCGCCGAGTTCGCCGCGAAGACCCCGTACTTCTACTCCTCCTACGACGAGGAGACCGAGGTCGCCCTGCGCGAGAAGCCCGCGGTGATCATCCTGGGCTCCGGCCCGAACCGCATCGGCCAGGGCATCGAGTTCGACTACTCCTGCGTCCACGCCTCCTTCGCGCTGTCCGACGCCGGGTACGAGACCGTGATGGTCAACTGCAACCCGGAGACCGTCTCCACCGACTACGACACCTCCGACCGCCTGTACTTCGAGCCGCTGACGCTCGAGGACGTGCTGGAGATCGTCCACGCGGAGGCGCAGGCGGGACCGATCGCCGGTGTCGTCGTCCAGCTCGGCGGCCAGACCCCGCTGGGTCTCGCGCAGGCCCTGAAGGACAACGGCGTGCCGATCGTCGGCACCCCGCCCGAGGCCATCCACGCGGCCGAGGACCGGGGCGCCTTCGGACGCGTGCTCGCCGAGGCGGGCCTGCCGGCCCCGAAGCACGGCACGGCCACCACCTTCGCCGAGGCCAAGGCCATCGCCGACGAGATCGGCTACCCGGTCCTCGTCCGGCCGTCGTACGTCCTCGGCGGCCGCGGCATGGAGATCGTCTACGACGAGACCCGGCTGTCCTCCTACATCGCCGAGTCGACCGAGATCAGCCCCACCCGGCCGGTCCTCGTCGACCGCTTCCTCGACGACGCCATCGAGATCGACGTCGACGCGCTCTACGACGGCACCGAGCTTTACCTCGGCGGCGTCATGGAGCACATCGAGGAGGCCGGCATCCACTCCGGCGACTCGGCGTGCGCCCTGCCCCCGATCACCCTCGGCGGCTTCGACATCAAGCGGCTGCGGGCCTCCACCGAGGCCATCGCGCGCGGGGTGGGCGTCCGGGGCCTGATCAACATCCAGTTCGCGATGGCCGGCGACATCCTCTACGTCCTGGAGGCCAACCCGCGCGCGTCCCGTACGGTCCCCTTCACCTCGAAGGCGACCGCGGTGCCGCTGGCGAAGGCCGCCGCCCGGATCTCGCTCGGCGCGAGCATCGCCGAGCTGCGGGCCGAGGGGCTGCTCCCGGCGACCGGCGACGGCGGCGAGCTGCCGCTGGACGCGCCGATCTCCGTCAAGGAGGCCGTGATGCCGTGGACCCGCTTCCGGGACACCTCCGGCCGCGGTGTGGACACCGTCCTCGGCCCGGAGATGCGCTCCACCGGCGAGGTCATGGGCATCGACTCCGTCTTCGGCACGGCGTACGCCAAGTCGCAGGCCGGCGCCTACGGCCCGCTGCCCACCAAGGGCCGCGCGTTCATCTCGGTCGCCAACCGCGACAAGCGCTCGATGATCTTCCCGGCGCGCGAGCTGGTCGGCCACGGCTTCGAGCTGCTCGCCACCTCCGGCACCGCCGAGGTCCTCAAGCGCAACGGCATCAACGCCACGGTCGTGCGCAAGCAGTCCGAGGGCACCGGCCCGAACGGCGAGAAGACCATCGTCCAGCTCATCCACGACGGCGAGGTCGACCTCATCGTCAACACCCCGTACGGCACCGGCGGCCGCCTCGACGGCTACGAGATCCGTACGGCGGCCGTGGCCCGGTCCGTGCCCTGCCTGACGACGGTCCAGGCGCTCGCCGCCGCCGTCCAGGGCATCGACGCGCTCAACCACGGGGACGTGGGCGTCCGCTCGCTCCAGGAACACGCGGAACACCTGACCGCGGCCCGCGACTAGCAGCCCCGAGGGGGACACCGGAAACGGTGTCCCCCTTTTCATGAGCGCTCTTCATGAGGGCTCTACATGAGGGAACCATGTACAAGATCTTCTTCAACCTCGTCTTCCGCCGGATGGACCCGGAGCAGGCCCACCACCTCGCCTTCCGCTGGATCCGGCTCGCCGTCCGCGTCCCCGTCCTGCGCACCTTCGTGGCCGCCGCCCTCGCGCCCCGCCACAAGGAGCTGCGCACCGAGGCGTTCGGACTGCGCATGCACGGCCCCTTCGGGCTCGCCGCGGGCTTCGACAAGAACGCCGTCGCGATCGACGGCATGTCGATGCTGGGCTTCGACCACGTCGAGATCGGCACGGTCACCGGGGAACCGCAGCCGGGCAACCCGAAGAAGCGGCTCTTCCGGCTCGTACAGGACCGCGCGCTCATCAACCGCATGGGCTTCAACAACGAGGGCTCGCTCGCCGTCGCCGCGCGCCTGGCGTCCCGTGAACCCGTCTTCAGGACCGTCGTCGGCGTCAACATCGGCAAGACCAAGGTCGTCCCCGAGGAGGAGGCCGTCGGCGACTACGTGAAGTCGACCGAGCGGCTCGCCCCGTACGCCGACTACCTGGTCGTGAACGTGTCCTCGCCCAACACGCCCGGACTGCGCAACCTCCAGGCCACCGAGGCGCTGCGCCCGCTGCTGAGCGCCGTGCGCGAGGCCGCCGACCGCACGGTGACCTCGCGGCGCGTCCCGCTGCTGGTGAAGATCGCCCCGGACCTCGCCGACGAGGACGTGGACGCGGTCGCCGACCTCGCGGTGGAGCTGGGCCTGGACGGGATCATCGCCACCAACACGACCATCGCGCGCGAGGGGCTCGGTCTGCGGTCGGACCCGTCGTCGGTCAAGGAGACCGGCGGACTCTCGGGCGCCCCGCTCAAGGCCCGCTCCCTGGAGGTGCTCAGGCGGCTCTACGCGCGCGTGGGCGACCGGATCACCCTGGTGGGCGTCGGCGGCATCGAGACCGCCGAGGACGCCTGGCAGCGGATCCTGGCCGGTGCCACGCTGGTCCAGGGCTACAGCGCCTTCATCTACGAGGGGCCCTTCTGGGGCCGCGCGATCCACAAGGGGCTCGCCGCGCGGCTGCGCACGAGCCCGTACGCCACCCTCGCCGACGCGGTCGGCGCCGACGTGAGGAGGACGGCATGACCCTCGAGCCCTTCGGCACGCGCCTGCGCCGGGCGATGGACGAGCGCGGCCCCCTGTGCGTCGGGATCGACCCGCACCGCTCCCTGCTGGTCGAGTGGGGCCTGAACGACGACGTGGCGGGCCTGGAGCGGTTCAGCCGCACGGTCGTCGAGGCGGTGGCCGGCCGGGTCGCCGTGCTGAAGCCGCAGAGCGCGTTCTTCGAGCGGTTCGGCTCGCGCGGGGTCGCCGTCCTGGAGAAGTCGGTGCAGGAGGCGCGGGCCGCCGGTGCCCTGGTGGTCATGGACGCCAAGCGCGGCGACATCGGCTCGACCATGGCCGCCTACGCCGAGTCCTTCCTGCACAAGGACGCGCCCCTGTTCTCCGACGCGCTGACCGTCTCCCCGTACCTCGGGTACGGCTCGCTCAGCCCGGCCGTCGCGCTCGCCCGGGAGAACGGCGCCGGGCTGTTCGTGCTGGCGCTGACCTCCAACCCGGAGGGCGGCGAGGTGCAGCACGCGGTGCGCGCCGACGGCCGGGACGTCGGCGCGACCATGCTGGCGCATCTGACCGTCGAGAACGCGGGCGACGAACCTCTGGGCTCCTTCGGGGCGGTCGTCGGGGCAACCCTGGGGGACCTCTCGTCCTACGACCTCGACATCAACGGTCCGCTCCTGGCGCCCGGCGTGGGCGCTCAGGGGGCGACGCCGGCCGACCTTCCCGGGGTGTTCGGGAGCGTGCTGCGCAATGTCGTGCCGAACGTCAGCCGGGGAGTGTTGCGCCACGGTCCCGACGTGAGTGCGCTGCGTGACGCCGCGGACCGCTTCGCGGATGAGATCCGCGTCACGCTGGAAGCCGCCTGACGGCCGGTCTGGGGGCGTTTCAAACCTCCGACGAGTGCTTCGTGGCCGATTTGAGGCTGGATACATTCTCAAATCCGGGGCACTATGTCTGAAATATCCCGTCCTGACAGAGGCTGACCAGGACTTTTCCTCTGTTCTCGCTGACTCAGGCGCACTTGGCCGCTAGTCTCCGAGCAGTGGGGGTCCCTCCCACGCTTTTCAAGCAGTGGGGGTGAACGGGCAGAGCGTGTTGCTCGTAGCTCCCTAGGTGTGGGGCGACTAGGTTCCTCACCGGTCCGTATCCGACAGTTCGACATCCGAGGTGACGTAGGCGTGGCTCTTCCGCCCCTTACCCCCGAACAGCGCGCAGCCGCGCTCGAAAAGGCCGCCGCGGCTCGCCGGGAGCGGGCCGAGGTCAAGAATCGACTCAAGCACTCCGGCGCCTCCCTGCACGAGGTCATCAAGCAGGGTCAGGAGAACGACGTCATCGGCAAGATGAAGGTCTCCGCCCTGCTTGAGTCCCTGCCGGGCGTGGGCAAGGTCCGTGCCAAGCAGATCATGGAGCGACTCGGCATCTCCGAGAGCCGCCGCGTGCGCGGTCTCGGTTCCAACCAGATCGCCTCCCTGGAGCGTGAGTTCGGCAGCACCGGCTCCTGATCCCGGGCACTGCCGGGAAGGGAGTCCCGGGCACTCCGGGATTGCTGGAATAATCGCTGCATGAGTGAACGTCCGCGGCTGACCGTGCTCTCCGGCCCCTCCGGGGTCGGCAAGAGCACGGTCGTCGCCCATATGCGCAAGCAACACCCCGAGGTCTGGCTCTCGGTGTCGGCGACGACCCGGAAGCCCCGCCCCGGTGAGCAGCACGGGGTCCACTACTTCTTCGTCACCGACGACGAGATGGACAAGCTGATCGCCAACGGCGAACTGCTGGAGTGGGCCGAGTTCGCCGGCAACCGCTACGGCACGCCGCGAGGCGCCGTGCTGGAGCGGCTGGAGGCGGGGGAGCCCGTCCTCCTGGAGATCGACCTCCAGGGCGCACGGCAGGTCCGCGAGTCCATGCAGGACGCTCAGCTGGTGTTCCTGGCTCCGCCCTCCTGGGAGGAGCTGGTGCGCAGACTCACCGGGCGGGGCACCGAGCCGCCCGAGGTCATCGAGCGACGGCTGGACGCCGCGAAGATCGAACTCGCGGCCGAGCCGGAGTTCGACGTGACCCTGGTCAACACCTCCGTCGAGGACGTGGCGCGTGAGCTGCTAGCCTTGATGGATGTCGTGTGATCGCGAAGGTCACACTCACTGATTCTTTCCCATCCATCGGAAGGTAGAGCGTGTCCTCTTCCATCTCCGCGCCCGAGGGCATCATCAACCCGCCGATCGACGAGCTCCTCGAGGCCACCGACTCGAAGTACAGCCTCGTGATCTACGCGGCCAAGCGGGCCCGCCAGATCAACGCGTACTACTCGCAGCTCGGCGAGGGCCTCCTCGAGTACGTCGGTCCGCTCGTCGACACCCACGTCCACGAGAAGCCGCTCTCGATCGCGCTCCGCGAGATCAACGCGGGTCTGCTGACGTCCGAGGCCATCGAGGGCCCCGCGCAGTAGTCACAGCAGTACATGGTCGCAGTAGTACTTTCAGACTGCGTCTGACTTATCCACAGGCCCGGCAGTGCTCCTGCCGGGCCTGTGGTGTGTGATGGACTCGTACGTTGCCGAGCCGGGGAGAGACGGGGAGCCGAGTGGTGGACAAGCCCAAGGTCGTTCTGGGAGTCAGCGGTGGCATCGCCGCCTACAAGGCCTGCGAGCTGCTGCGAAGGCTCACGGAGTCGGGTCACGACGTCCGCGTGGTCCCCACCGCCTCCGCCCTCCACTTCGTCGGCGCCGCCACCTGGTCCGCCCTCTCCGGCCACCCCGTCTCCACCGAGGTCTGGGACGACGTCCACGAGGTCCCGCACGTCCGCATCGGCCAGCACGCCGACCTGGTCGTCGTCGCCCCGGCCACCGCCGACCTGCTCGCCAAGGCCGCCCACGGCCTCGCCGACGACCTCCTCACCAACACCCTGCTCACGGCCCGCTGTCCCGTCGTCTTCGCCCCCGCGATGCACACCGAGATGTGGGAACACCCCGCCACCCAGGAGAACGTGGCGACGCTGCGCCGCCGCGGCGCCGTCGTCATCGAGCCCGCCGTCGGCCGCCTCACCGGCGTCGACACCGGCAAGGGACGGCTGCCCGACCCCGCCGAGATCTTCGAGGTCTGCCGCCGCGTCCTGGCCGGGGGAGTGCGCGAACCCGACCTCGCCGGCCGCCATGTCGTGGTCAGCGCCGGCGGCACCCGCGAGCCCCTCGACCCGGTCCGCTTCCTCGGCAACCGCTCCTCCGGCAAGCAGGGGTACGCCCTCGCCCGCACCGCCGCCGCCCGCGGCGCCCGGGTCACCCTGATCGCGGCCAACACCGGCCTGCCCGACCCGGCGGGCGTCGACGTCGTCCAGGTCGGGACGGCCGTACAGCTGCGCGAGGCCGTGCTCAAGGCGGCCGCCGACGCCGACGCGGTCGTGATGGCCGCCGCGGTGGCGGACTTCCGGCCCGAGACCTACGCCACCGGGAAAATCAAGAAGAAGGACGGACAGGACCCCGACCCGATCGTCCTCATACGTAATCCGGACATCCTCGCGGAGATCTCCGCCGACCGCGCCCGCCCCGGACAGGTCGTCGTCGGCTTCGCCGCCGAGACGGACGACGTCCTCGCCAACGGCCGGACGAAACTCCGCCGCAAGGGGTGCGACCTGCTGGTGGTGAACGAGGTGGGGGAGCTCAGGACCTTCGGCTCCGAGGAGAACGAGGCCGTCGTCCTGGGCGCAGACGGCAGCGAGACCCCCGTGCCGCACGGGCCCAAGGAAGCCCTGGCCGAAATCGTGTGGGACCTGGTGACACCCCGCCTGAGCTGACTGTTTGATGCGCTCGCCGTTCCCTCGTACGCCGCTCGATTCGGGCGTGGCGACCCTGGCCAAGCGCGCACGGCATTCGGCAGAATGCCCGTGCCGCAGGTCACAGCGCTCCCGAGAGGCGAGACAGGTGGGCCGGTGGTCGGGCTCGACCGATAAACTGTTCCCGGACGCCGCCGGGCGCAGCTCCCGTCGTGTCCGCCAATGATCAGCCAGCAGCCGCTGCAACCCCAGGGAGCGTTGTGTCCCGTCGCCTGTTCACTTCGGAGTCCGTGACCGAGGGTCACCCCGACAAGATCGCTGACCAGATCAGCGACACCATCCTCGACGCCCTGCTGCGCGAGGACCCGACGTCCCGCGTCGCCGTCGAGACCCTGATCACGACCGGTCTGGTGCACGTGGCCGGTGAGGTCACCACCAAGGCCTACGCGCCGATCCCCCAGCTCGTCCGCGAGAAGATCCTCGAGATCGGCTACGACTCGTCGAAGAAGGGCTTCGACGGCGCCTCCTGCGGCGTCTCCGTGTCCATCGGCTCGCAGTCCCCGGACATCGCGCAGGGTGTCGACACGGCGTACGAGTCCCGGGTCGAGGGCGACGACGACGAGCTGGACAAGCAGGGCGCGGGCGACCAGGGCCTGATGTTCGGCTACGCCTCCGACGAGACGCCGACGCTGATGCCGCTGCCGATCTTCCTGGCGCACCGCCTGTCCAAGCGGCTCTCGGACGTCCGCAAGAACGGCACCATCCCCTACCTGCGCCCCGACGGCAAGACCCAGGTCACCATCGAGTACGACGGTGACAAGGCCGTCCGCCTCGACACGGTCGTCGTCTCCTCGCAGCACGCGAGCGACATCGACCTGGACTCCCTGCTGGCGCCCGACATCCGCGAGTTCGTGGTGGAGCCCGAGCTGAAGGCGCTGCTGGACGACGGCATCAAGCTCGACACCGAGGACTACCGCCTGCTGGTCAACCCGACCGGACGCTTCGAGATCGGCGGCCCGATGGGCGACGCCGGCCTCACCGGCCGCAAGATCATCATCGACACCTACGGCGGCTTCGCCCGCCACGGCGGCGGCGCCTTCTCCGGCAAGGACCCGTCCAAGGTGGACCGCTCCGCGGCGTACGCGATGCGCTGGGTCGCCAAGAACGTGGTGGCCGCCGGTCTGGCCGCGCGTTGCGAGGTCCAGGTCGCCTACGCGATCGGCAAGGCCGAGCCGGTGGGTCTGTTCGTCGAGACCTTCGGCACCAACAAGGTCGAGACCGAGAAGATCGAGAAGGCCATCGACGAGGTCTTCGACCTGCGCCCGGCCGCGATCATCCGCGACCTCGACCTGCTGCGCCCGATCTACGCCCAGACCGCCGCGTACGGCCACTTCGGCCGTGAGCTGCCCGACTTCACCTGGGAGAAGACCGACCGCGTCGAGGCGCTGCGCAAGGCCGCGGGGCTGTAAGGCCGCCGTACACGCACGACACCGGCTCCCGGGACCATCGCTGAGATGGCCCCGGGAGCCGGTCCGTTTCCGCGCGGGGACACGCCGGCGCCGTTACGCCTTCTGGGTCTGCGCCGAAGGAGAATCGCGCCGGGGAAGAAGCCGGTCTCCGTGACATGGGTGTTGCTCAGGGCGGCGCACGCTTGGTTATCGCTTGGCGCCGAGCGGATCGTAGTGTCCGGCTCGGCGGGCGGTGATCCTTTCGGGGCGCTGGAATGAACAGCGTACATGTATGTGAACGACCGGGGTTCGAGGTCCGGGGCGGAGCCGCTGTCAGTGGGGTTTGGTAAGAATGCAGGGGTGAGCAGCGAGAACGGGCCGGGGGCCGGGGGCGGGGAGGGCGCGCCGCCGGAGCAGCTCGCGTTGATCCGGGAGACCGTGCGCAAGGCCAAGGAGCCCCGGGCCAAACCGCGGACCTGGCGGGGTGCCGCGCTGGCCGAGGAGCTGCCGGTCGCACGGGTGCTCGTCGACAAGGGCGTGCTCCATCTCGACCGGTATTTCGACTACGCGGTGCCCGCCGAGCTGGACGCCGAAGCCCAGCCCGGGGTGCGGGTGCGGGTGCGGTTCGGCGCCGGGCGGGGCCGGGTGCGCGAGGGGCGGCGCGAGGGCGGGGGACTCATCGACGGGTTCCTCGTCGAGCGGCTCGCCGCCTCCGACTACTCCGGGCCGCTCGCGGCCCTCGCCCAGGTCGTGTCGCCCGAGCCGGTGCTGGGCCCGGAGCTGCTGGGACTGGCCCGGGCCGTCGCCGACCGCTACGCGGGGAGCCTCGCCGACGTCCTCCAACTCGCCGTGCCGCCGCGCAACGCGCGCGCCGAACAGCGGCCCTCGCCCGCACCGCTGCCCCCGCCGCCGGCCCCGGCGGCCGGATCCTGGACGCGGTACGAGCGCGGGGGCGCCTTCCTGGAGTCACTGGCCTCGGGAGCCGCGCCGCGCGCCGTGTGGAACGCGCTGCCGGGGCCCGGGTGGAGCGAGGAGCTGGCGCGGGCCGTCGCCGCGACACTGGCCTCGGGACGCGGCGCCCTCGTGGTCGTACCGGACGGGCGGGCCGCCGCCCGGGTCGACGCGGCCCTGACGGCCCTGCTGGGGGAGGGGCGGCACGCGCTGCTCCAGGCGGACGCCGGACCGGAGAAGCGGTACCGCGAATGGCTCGGCGTCCGGCGCGGGAGCGTACGGGCGGTGGTCGGGACCCGGGCCGCGATGTTCGCCCCCGTGCGCGACCTCGGGCTGGTGGCCCTCTGGGACGACGGGGACGACACCCACAGCGAACTGCACGCGCCGCAGCCGCACGCGCGCGAGGTGCTGCTGCTGCGCGCCGCGCAGGACCGGTGCGGTTTCCTCATGGGCGGCTGGAGCTGCACGGTAGAGGGCGCGCAGCTCGTCGAGAGCGGGTGGGCGCGGCCCCTGGTCGCCGCGCGGGAGCAGGTGCGGCAGGTCGCGCCGCTGGTGCGGACCGTGGGGGACCAGGATCTGGCGCGGGACGAGGCCGCGCGCGCCGCCCGGCTGCCCACCCTCGCCTGGCAGGCGGCCCGCGAGGGGCTGCGGCACGGGCCGGTGCTGGTGCAGGTGCCGCGGCGGGGTTACGTACCGCGGATGGCGTGTGCGCAGTGCCGGGCCGCCGCCCGGTGCCGGCACTGCTCCGGGCCGCTGGAGGCGCGGGACGGCGGGGCGCTGTGGTGCGGGTGGTGCGGGCGTGAGGAGAGCGCGTGGCACTGTCCGGAGTGCGGGTCGTTCCGGCTGCGGGCGCAGGTCGTGGGGGCGCGGCGGACCGCGGAGGAGCTGGGGCGGGCGTTTCCGGCCGTCCCGGTGCGGACCTCCGGGCGGGAGCACGTGCTCGACACGGTGCCGGGGGCGCCCGCGCTGGTCGTGAGCACTCCGGGGGCCGAGCCGGTGGCCGAGGGCGGGTACGCGGCGGCGCTGCTGCTCGACGGCTGGGCCATGCTCGGCCGGCCCGATCTGCGGGCGGGGGAGGACGCGCTGCGGCGCTGGATCGCGGCCGCGGCGCTGGTACGGCCGCAGGGGGAGGGCGGGACCGTGGTGGTCGTCGCCGAGCCGACGCTACGACCCGTGCAGGCGCTGGTGCGGTGGGATCCCGTGGGCCATGCGCTGCGGGAGCTCTCCGAGCGGGCCGAGCTGGGATTCCCGCCGGTGTCGCGGATGGCCTCGGTGTCGGGGACGGCGGAGGCGGTGGCCGCGTTCCTGGGGGCGGTCGAACTGCCCGCCGAGGCGGAGGTGCTGGGTCCGGTGCCGTTGCCGGTCACCCCGCCGGGTCGGCCGAGGCGGCCGGGGGCGCCGCCCGCGGGGGAGCCCTGGGAACGGGCGCTGGTGCGGGTACCGCCGGGGAGGGGCGCGGCGCTGGCGGGCGCGCTGAAGTCGGCTCAGGCTGCGCGGATGGCGCGGGGGGCGGAGGAAGCGGGGCGGGTGTGGGTGCGGATCGATCCTGGGGATATCGGGTGACGGGTCGGGGGGAGTGGGGCAGAGGGCTGGGGGTGTCCTGGAATGCGGCTGCCCTCTCGGGAGGGGCCGAGAGGGCAGGGGCGGTGCGGGCCTCAGCCGTTGCGTGGGCCGGGGAAGGCGGTCGGTCTCGCCTCGTCGCGCAGGGACGGGCTGCCCGCCGTCGGCTGGGTCGGCATGGAGCGGGCGGCGGGGACGGTGGGGACCGCCGGCAGGCCCGTGTTCACGCTGACCGTGCGGGGGCCGGTCGGATCCGCCGCGGTCCGTTCCGTCTCGGCGGGTGCCTGGGGCACGGCCCTGCGGGCGCCGTAACGGCGGTGGACCGCCTGTTTGGTGACTCCCAGCGCGGAGCCCACCGCGTCCCACGAGAAGCCGAGCGAGCGGTCGAAGTCCACCGCCGCGGTGACCAGGGTCTCGACACTGTCCCGCAGTTCCTGGGCGAGGCGGACCGTCGGGGCGGGGGCGCGTCCGTAGACGACGAAGCCCGTGGAGGGGCCGGAGCGGCGGGGGCGGTAGACGTTGCCCAGTTGGGCGGTGAGGGTGCGCAGCGCGTCCACCTGCCGGCGGACCCGCTCGATGTCCCGCACCAGCAAGTGAAGGCTGGCCCGGGCCTGGGCGTCGTGGGTTGCATGGTCGGCCATGAACATGCCTCTCGAACCGGCGTTGGGGAGAAGGTCAACTCTTTCTTGACCAACGCGGGTGCGCTCCGCTGGTCACGGTGTGGGGGCGTATGGGCATATGCGGGCGCTCCCGGTGTCGGTCCGCGCCCCCTTCCTCTCATCCTGGTCCCGTCGGACCATCGCGTGCCGTCGGGTCGGTCAGGGGGCCGTGCCCCGTCGGTAATTGAGGGTGGGGGGCTCGGGGTGGGGTCATAGACTTGTGCGTTGCCCGTGGTTCGTTCCTTCGAGAGGCCCGTTCTTTGATGAAGCTCGTCTTCGCCGGTACCCCCGAGGTCGCCGTTCCCGCGCTGGACGCCCTGATCGCCTCCGGGCGGCATGAGGTGGCCGCCGTGGTGACGCGGCCCGACGCGCAGTCGGGGCGGGGGCGGCGGATGGTCGCGTCTCCGGTCGCGCAGCGGGCCGAGGAGGCGGGGATCGAGGTGCTGAAGCCCGTCCGGCCCCGGGATCCGGAGTTCCTGGAGCGGCTGCGGGAGATCGCGCCGGACTGCTGTCCCGTCGTCGCCTACGGGGCCCTGCTGCCCAAGGCGGCGCTCGACATTCCGGTGCACGGCTGGGTCAATCTGCACTTCTCGCTGCTGCCGGCCTGGCGTGGTGCCGCACCGGTCCAGCACGCGGTCATGGCCGGGGACGAGATCACGGGGGCGTCCACCTTCCTGATCGAGGAAGGGCTCGACTCCGGGCCCGTCTACGGGACCGTCACCGAGGAGGTGCGGGCCACCGACACCAGCGGCGATCTGCTGACGCGGCTCGCCTTCGCCGGCGCAGGGCTCCTCGCGGCCACCATGGACGGGATCGAGGACGGCAGCCTGAAGGCGGTGCCGCAGCCCGCCGAGGGGATCACCCTCGCACCGAAGATCACCGTGGAGGACGCGCTGATCGACTGGGCCGCCCCCGCGCTCCGGGTGGACCGTGTCGTGCGCGGCTGCACGCCCGCCCCCGGCGCGTGGACCACCTTCCGGGGCGAGCGGCTCAAGCTCATCCATGTGCAGCCGGTTCCCGGGCGGGACGACCTCGCTCCGGGCGCGCTGGCCGTCGGCAAGAACAGCGTCCACGTGGGGACGGGCTCGTACGCCGTCGAGCTGCTGTGGGTGCAGGCCCAGGGCAAGAAGCCGATGCGGGCCGCCGACTGGGCGCGCGGGGTGCGCATCGGCGAGGGCGAGCGGGTCGGGGCGTAACGCTCCTGCACCGGCCCGGCGCGCACGTCGTACGCTGGACGCGACTTCCATCCTGCAATCCGGAGCACCTTTTTCGTGAGCGACCAGCCCAGCCGTCCCCGCAAGCCCGCCCGGCCCTACCGCAGGCCCCAGAAGGACCCGGTCCGCATGCTCGCCTTCGAGGCGCTGCGGGCCGTGGACGAGCGGGACGCCTACGCCAACCTGGTGCTGCCGCCGCTGCTGCGCAAGGCGCGGGAGAAGGAGGGACCCGACAAGTTCGACTCGCGGGACGCGGCGCTCGCCACCGAGCTGGTGTACGGCACGCTGCGGCGGCAGGGGACGTACGACGCCGTCATCTCCGCCTGTGTGGACCGGCCGCTCCGGGACGTCGATCCCCCCGTGCTCGATGTGCTCAGCCTCGGGGCGCACCAGCTGCTCGGGACGCGGATCCCGACGCATGCCGCCGTGTCCTCCGCCGTCGAACTGGCACGGGTCGTGCTCGGGGACGGGCGGGCCAAGTTCGTCAACGCCGTGCTGCGGAAGATCGCCCAGCACGATCTCGACGGATGGCTGGAGCAGGTCGCCCCGCCCTACGACGACGATCCCGAGGAGTATCTCGCCGTCGTGCACTCGCATCCGCGCTGGATCGTCTCCGCGCTGTGGGACTCGCTCGGCGGCGGGCGGGCCGGGATCGAGGACCTGCTCGAAGCCGACAACGAGCGGCCCGAGGTGACCCTCGTCGCCCGGCCCGGCCGGGCCACGGCCGAGGAACTGCTCCGAGAGGAGGCCGCCGTACCGGGGCGCTGGTCGCCGTACGCCGTGCGGCTCACCGAGGGCGGGGAGCCCGGGGCCGTCGACGCCGTACGGGAGGGGCGTGCCGGTGTGCAGGACGAGGGGAGCCAGCTCGTCGCGCTCGCCCTCGCCGCCGCGCCGGTGGACGGGCGGGACGAGAAGTGGCTCGACGGGTGTGCCGGGCCCGGCGGCAAGGCCGCGCTGCTCGCCGCCCTCGCTGCCGAGCGCGGGGCCGTGCTGCTCGCCTCCGAGAAGCAGCCGCACCGGGCGGGCCTCGTGGCCAAGGCGCTGCACGGCAATCCCGGGCCCTACCAGGTCATCGCCGCCGACGGGACCCGGCCGCCGTGGCGCCCCGGCTCCTTCGACCGGGTGCTGATGGACGTGCCGTGCACGGGCCTCGGTGCCCTGCGGCGGCGGCCCGAGGCACGCTGGCGGCGCCGGCCCGAGGACCTCGAAGGGTTCGGGCCGTTGCAGCGCAGGCTGCTCGGGACCGCCCTGGAGGCCGTGCGGGTCGGGGGTGTCGTCGGGTACGCCACCTGCTCACCGCATCTCGCGGAGACGCGGGCGGTCGTCGCCGACGTGCTCAAGCAGTACCCGCAGACCGACCTCGTCGACGCGCGGCCGCTGCTGCCGGGCGTATCGGCCCTGGGCGACGGGCCCGACATCCAGCTGTGGCCGCATGTGCACGGCACCGACGCCATGTATCTGGCACTCATCCGCCGGACCGGCTGAGGCCGACATGACGGCACGTCATATCCCAAGCCGGACAACGGAGTTGAAGTCGGGAACCTTAAGCCGATGACCCTCGGGCACAGCATCGCATAGGCAAACCCGATTGTTTCTTGATGTCGGCCACAGTGGTGGCTGGTTGCCTTTATCTCACCAAAACAACGGCGCGGAATCCGGGAAATCCAATTCCTCCGGAATGGATTTCCGGAGTTCCGCGAAGCTTCTTTGGAAGGGATCGAAAAGGTGCCAGAGAACAACACTCACCGCAGGTCGAAGAATCGGTGGAAGAAGGCCGGTGCAGCTTTCACCGCGGGAGCGGCTCTGCTCTTCGGGGCGGTGTACGTCAACGCCAATGCCGCGTCCGTCCCGGGCGGCCCCTCCGCCGGCGGGGCGGCGACCGCGAAGGCCTCGTCCGCCGCCTCGTCCGCCGCCGCCTCGGACGTGGTCACCGCGGCCGACACCTTCCTGGACACCCTCGACGACGACCAGCAGTCGTCCGTGCTCCTCGACTTCACCCAGGCGAACGCCACCGCCTGGTCGAACCTCCCGTGCGGTTCGACCTGCCGGGTCGGCATCGCGTTCAGCTCGCTCAGCGACACACAGCTGACCGCCGCCAAGGCGGTGATCGAGGCGGCGACCGGCACCGGCACCAAGACGGGCTACGACCAGATCACGCAGATCCTGGCCGCCGACGACTACCTCGGCGAGTCCGCCAGCGGCTACGGCAGCGGCAACTACTACCTGGCGTTCCTCGGCACCCCGAGCACGGACGGCACCTGGCAGCTGCACTTCGGCGGTCACCACCTCGCCCTGAACCTCACCTACAAGGACGGCGAGGTCGAGGGCTCCACGCCGTACTTCGTCGGGGTGGAGCCGACCAGCTGGACCGAGGACGGCACCTCGTACGCGCCGATGTCCGGGATGTACGACGCGATGTCCGCCATGGTCGCCGGCCTGAGCACCGACGAACTCACGCAGGCGAAGCTCTCCGAGTCGTTCAGCGACGTGCTGCTCGGTCCGGACGACGACGGCGACTTCCCGACGACGAAGGAGGGCCTCAAGGTCGGCGAACTCACCGACGACCAGCAGGAGCTGGTCCTGAACGCCATCGAACCGTGGGTGGACGTGGCGGACGACACCGCCGCCGCCTCCGTGCTGAGCACCTACGAGTCGGAACTGGACGAGACCTACATCTCGTACTCCGGCTCGACCGATCTGAGCGCCCAGGGCGACTACGTGCGCATCGACGGACCGGGTGTCTGGATCGAGTTCGTCTGCCAGGACGGCGTGGTGTACTCGGACCAGATCCACTACCACACCGTCTACCGGGACCACACCACCGACTACGGTGGAGAGTTCTCGTTCTGATGAACCGCCAGCCGATCTCACTGTCACATGTGCTGCGCATGCTGGCCGGGATCGCGGTGACGGTGACGGCGGCGCTGCTTCTGGCAGCGCCGCCTGCCGCCGCCCATCCCATGCCCCACTCGGTGCTGCTGCTCGACGTGCACGAGACGTCGGTGACGGCCGAACTGCAGCTTCCGGTCGGCGACTTCTCCCGGGCCAGCGGCATCGCCCTGGACGACTCGACCACGGCGAAGCAGCTGTCGGCGCGCAGCGCCGCGATCCGCCGCTACCTCGCGGCCCATCTGCACCCCACCACCGGCCGGGGCACGGCCTGGACCGTCACCTTCGGCGGCCCGGCCCTCGGCCGGGCGGAGCAGACCTCCACCGGCACCTACCGCGAACTGACCGTCCGGGCCACGCTCACCCCGCCGGCCGGCGGGGACCCGCGCCGGTTCGTCCTCGACTACGACGCGATCGTCCACCAGGTCGTCACCCACACCGTCATGGTGTCCGTCCGGCAGGACTGGGCCACCGGCCGGGTGGCCCAGGAAGGGCAGGCCGACGCCACCGAGGTCGGGGTCATCCGGATCGACACCCGGACCATGACCGTCGCCCCCCTCACCGTCGACCTGGAGAGCGGAAGCGTCTGGAGCGGGACGTACGCCATGTTCCGGCTCGGCGCCGATCACATTCTCGAAGGCACCGACCATCTGCTGTTCCTGCTCATTCTTCTGCTGCCCGCTCCCCTTCAGGCAGTCGGAAAGCGCTGGCGCGGAACGGTGAACAATCGGGCCGCGATCGGCAGAATCGGCCGGACGACCCTCGCTTTCACCATCGGGCATTCCCTCGCGCTCGCCCTGAGTGCTTTCGGCCGTCTCGACATTCCGGCCCAGCCGGTCGAGGCCTTTATCGCCTTCAGCATTCTCGTCGGTGCCGTCCATGCCATGCGCCCGCTCTTCCCCGGACGGGAAGCCCTCGTCGCCGGCGTCTTCGGCCTCGGGCACGGACTGGCCTTCTCGCTCACGCTCGCCGAGATGAACCTCTCCACCACCCAACTGGCCCTCAGCCTCGCGGGATTCAACCTCGGCATCGAGTGCATGCAACTCGTCCTCGTCCTGCTCGCGCTGCCGGGCCTGATCTGTCTGACCCGGCTGCGCAGGCACGCCGCCCTGAGGGGCGCGTGCGCGGCGCTGACCGCCGGCGCGGCCCTCGGCTGGCTGCTGGACCGGCTCGGCCTGCCCAACCCCGTCGCCCGCGCCGCGGACAGTGCCGGGACGCACACCTCCCAACTGCTCCTCGTCCTCGTCGCCACGGCTCTGCCGGCCACCCTCCGGCTGATCACCGCCCACCGCCGCGACCGGGGTCCCGGGAAAGCCGCCGGTCCGAGCCCTGTACTCACCACCAGACTCGAGTAGGGGGCGTGGCCGTCCGTCGAGGGGCGTGGCCTCCTGCGGTCATCGACCCTCGGCGGCCGGGCACAGCTCTTCGACCGCCGGTCACCCACCCTCGACGGCCGTGAGCAGCCGTCGTATCGCCTCGTCGACCGTGGCACGCGGGCATCCCAGGTTCACCCGCATGTAGCCGTGGCCCTCGAGACCGAACTTCTGGCCCCTGTCCAGCCACAGGCGGGCCGTGGTGAGCAGGAACCTGTCGAGGTTCTCCGCGTCCATCCCGAGGCCCCGGCAGTCCATCCACGCCAGGTAGAGCGAGTCGGCCGGGAGGACCCGCACCTTCGAGGTGGCGGCGTTGACGGTCTGCGCGAAGTGCGCGTGGTTGGCGCGCAGGTAGGTGAGCAGTTCCTCGAGCCACGGTTCGCCCTGTGTGTAGGCCGCCTCGGCGGCGACCATCCCCAGCACGTTGACCAGGGGGAACACATTGCGGTCGTACTGGCGGGCCAGCTCCTCGCGCAGCCTGCGGTCGGGGACGAAGACGTTCGCGCACTGCAGGCCCGGGAGGTTGAAGGTCTTGCTCGGGGCCGTGCAGGTGATGCTGTTCCGCGCGAACTCCGCGCCGAGGGAGGCGAACGGGATGTGCTTCTTCGTGGGGTCGATGACCAGGTCCTGATGGATCTCGTCGGAGACGACCAGGACGCCGTGCCGGGCGCAGATCTCGCCCATGGTCCTGAGCTCGTCCTCGGACCAGACGTTGCCGGTCGGGTTGTGGGGGTGGCTCAGGATGAACAGCTTGGTGTCCGGGCGGATGGCGGCCTCGAACACGCGCGCGTCGAAGCGGTAGCCGTCCTCGGTGCGTGCCAGGGGAGCGAGGGCGAGGCGGCGCCCGTTGAGCAGGACGTCGTCGTGGAAGTGCGCGTACACGGGCGGCTGGATCAGGACCGAGTCGCCGGGTGCGGAGAAGGCCTGCACCGCCGTCTTGAGCGTGGTGATGATGCCGGCGGTCTGGAGCACCCACTCCCGCGACGGCTCCCAGCCGAAGCGCCGCGCCTGCCAGCCGGTGACGGCGTCGAGGTAGCTGTCGGTCGCGCCGCCGGGGTATCCGAAGACGCCGTGGTCCACGGCTTCGTGGAGCGCGTCGAGCACCGGCCGGGGCGCCTTGAAGTCGGTGTCGGCGACCCACATCGGGAGCGGGTCGGCCGCGGCCTCGTCCGGAGCCAGGTAGTCCTCGGCGAAGGTCCACTTCATGGAGTTCGAGCGCGTCCGGTCGACGGGTTCGTCGAAGTGCGAGCGCCGCGGGCCGTGCGGCGCGGTGCGGAAGGGGGTGTCGTCGCTTGCCATGCCGGGAGGCTAGCCACGATACGGGGCAAAGTGTTCGCGAACTTTGCCCGGAATCAGGCTTGCGGCGCTAATATTCCAGGTATGGACGCCGTGGACCGCCAAATTGTTGCCATCCTGCAGGCGGAGGGGCGCATCACCTTCACGGAACTGGCCGACCGGGTCCGGCTGAGCATGTCCAGATGCCAGCGGCGCGTGCGGGAGCTGGAGGCGGAGGGCACCATCCGCGGCTACAGCGCGCTGGTCGACGGCGCGTCCCTGGGATACGGCTTCGAGGTCCTCCTCTTCGCCACCCTCACCCGACCCGACGCGGTGGAGGACTTCGACACCGCGCTCGCCGGGATCCCCGAGGTCGTCGAGGCCCAGCGGCTGTTCGGTGAACCGGACTACCTGATCCGGGTGGTCAGCGCCGACCTGCCCGCGTACCAGCACCTCTACGAGACCGTCCTCGTCCGGCTCCCCGGCGTCCGCGGCCTCAACTCGACCATCGTCATGAAGCAGGCGGTCGGGCCCCGCCCGTTCCCCGGCCGGTCGCCCCGCGAGCGCTCGCCCAAGGGGTCCGCCGGCGGGACACGGCGAGCCGGGGGCGGTGCGGCGAGGGCCTCGGACGCTTCGTAGGGTGGCCCCATGCCTCGGACCTCCCCCGCAGTCGCCCTCGACGCTCTCCTCTCCGGGAACGAGCGCTTCGTCGCGGGCGCGCCCAGCCATCCCAACCAGGACGCCGCCCGCCGGGCCGAGCTCGCGCCCGGCCAGGAGCCCTTCGCAGTCATCCTGGGGTGCTCGGACTCCCGGCTGGCCGCGGAGATCATCTTCGACCAGGGGCTCGGCGACCTCTTCGTGGTCCGGACCGCCGGGCATGTGCTCGGGGCGGAGGTGCTGGGCAGCGTGGAGTACGCCACGGCCGTGCTCGGCTGCCGGCTGGTCGTCGTCCTGGGGCACGACTCCTGCGGAGCCGTGGCGGCGGCCCGCGACGCCGTGGAGAACGGACTGCCCTCGAAGGGATTCGTCCGGGACGTGGTCGAGCGCGTCACCCCCAGCGTGCTGGCCGCCCGCGCGGCCGGCCTGACCTCCGCCGACGACATCGTCGACGAGCACATAAGGCACACCGTGCATCTGCTCCTCGACCGCTCCCGCACCCTCTCGGACCAGGTGGACGCGGGTGAGGTGGCGGTCGTGGGCATGGCGTACCGGCTGGCCGAGGGCAGCGCCCGCATCCTGATCTCAGGGGGGACCACCGGGAGCCCGGTCGCGGCCACGGGCAGTACCAGCGCCCCCGCCGCGGCCACCGGCACCTCCGGCGCCCCGGTGTCGGTCATGGGCGGCGACCAGGACTCCTGACGGGCGGGTCCCGGCGGGCGTCGGCTCAGCCGCCCGACCGCGTGGCGGGTTCCGGTGCGCTCTCGGGCAGCGCCCGGCCGTCTTCCCGGGCCAGCCGGTGCGGCCACCACACCTTCGGTCCCACGTCCAGGAACAGCGCCGTGACCAGCACCGACCGTACGACGAAGGTGTCCAGGAGGACGCCCAGGGCGACCGCGAAGCCGATCTCGGCGAAGCCGACCATGGGGAGTGTGCCGAGGGCGGCGAAGGTGCCCGCGAGCACCAGGCCCGCGGAGGTGATGACCGAGCCCGTCGCGGCGAGGCCCGTCACCACGCCCGCACGGGTGCCCTGCCGCAGCGCCTCCTCGCGGACACGGGTGGTCAGGAAGATGTTGTAGTCGATGCCGAGGGCCACCAGGAACACGAAGACGAACAGCGGGAAGTCGGTGGACTCACCCGCGTAGTCGAACACGTGCCGGAAGGCCAGCGCGCTGATGCCGAGGGCCGCCGCGAAGGACAGGATCACCGTCCCGACCAGCAGCAGCGGGGCGATCAGGGCGCGCAGCAGACCGCACAGGATCAGCAGGACCACGCCCAGCACCAACGGGATGATCAGGATGTTGTCGTGGGTGGTGGCCCGGTCCGCGTCCAGCAGGGCCGCCGTTCCGCCGCCCACCTGCGCGTCGGCGTCGGGCACCGCGTGCACCGCGTCCCGGACCCGGTCCACCGTCTGTTTGGCGGCCTCGCTGTCGGACGGGGCGGTCATCGTCGCCTCGAACAGCACCTTGCCGTCGTGGAGGGGTTTCGTACCCGGTGGCAGACCGAGCGAGGTCGGTACGACGCCGTCCGTGGCGGCCACCGTCGCGCCCACCTGACGGGCCTGGGCCTGGTTGGAGACGATCACCAGCGGATCGCCGCTGCCCGCCGGGAAGTACTTCTCGGACACCTCCTGGCCCGTGATCGAGTCCGGTTTCCCGGTGAAGGCGTCGGCGTTGCCGATGCCCGCCGCGCGCAGCTGGATCAGCCCGAGCGAGCACACCGCCAGGACCAGCGCGGTCACGATCCAGATCATGCGCGGGCGGCGGGCGATGCCACGGCCGGTGCGGGCCCAGAACCCGTTCCCGGTCGGATCGGGGGAGCCGTAGTGGGGGATCACCGGCCAGAAGATCCAGCGGCCGCAGATCACCAGCAGGGCCGGGAACAGGGTCATCATCGCGAGCAGCGCGACCGCCACGCCGATGGCCGCCACCGGCCCCAGACCGGCGGTGGAGTTCATCTCGGCGGCCGTCAGGACCAGCATGCTCAGCACCACCGTGGCGCCCGAGGCCAGCACCGCCGGGCCCGCCCGGTGCAGGGCCAGGGCCATCGCCTCGTGCCGGTCCTCGTGTCTGCGCAACTCCTCCCGGTAGCGGGCCACGAGCAGCAGGGCGTAGTCCGTCCCGGCGCCGAAGACGAGGACCGTGAGAATGCCCGCGCTCTGACCGTTCACGGTCAGCCCCGCGTAGTGGGCCAGGAAGTAGATCAGCGCCTGTGCCGTGAACAGCGCGACCACCACACCGATCAGCGGGACCAGCAGCAGGGTCGGACTGCGGTAGGTGATCAGGAGCATCACGATGACGACACCCATCGCCGCCACCAGCAGCGTCGAGTCGATGCCCTCGAAGGCCTTGGCGAAGTCCGCGGAGGTGCCGCCGGGGCCGGTGATGTGCACGGCCGGCCCCGCGTCGCCCTTGCCGACGACGTCACGGATCGAGTCGACGGCCGGCGAGATCCGCGACCAGCCCTTCTCGTCCATGGTGATCGGCACGTAGATCTGCGCGGCGCGCGGATCCACCGGCCGGTCGTACACCGGCCCGCGCGTCTCGGCCCCCCGGATCCCATGGTCCGTGAGCCGTCCGAGTTGCACCGCGTCCGCCGTGATCTGCGCCCGGTCCCGCGCCGTCAGCCCGTCGTCCCGGGCGTACACCACGACCGCGGGAATCTGCTCCGGCCGGAACCCCTTCGAGATCTCCAGCACCTGCGTCGACTCGGCCGACCCCGGCAGCCAGGACGCCGCGTCGTTGTCCTGGGCCCCGGTGAGCTTGGAGGCGAAGGGCGCCATCACGAACAGCACGGCCACCCACAGCACAAGCACCAGCCACTTGGCCCGCCGCCCACAGACAAGATGCGCGGTGCTCTTCATACCGACCCCGGCTGTCCGGGGGCGCGGGGAACTGCGCGATCAGCCCACCACGCACCCGCACCCGACAACGAAAGGGGACCAATGCGGCTCACCCCCGGAGGGCATGGCACGCTTGGGGCATGGCCGCGCAGATCAACCCCAGCATTCTGTCCGCCGACTTCGCCCGCCTCGCGGACGAGGCGAAGGCGGTCGAAGGAGCCGACTGGCTCCATGTCGACGTCATGGACAACCATTTCGTCCCGAACCTCACGCTCGGTGTGCCGGTCGTAGAGTCCCTGGCCCGTGCGACGGACACTCCGCTGGACTGCCATCTGATGATCGAGGCCCCCGATCGCTGGGCCCCGCAGTACGTCGAGGCGGGTGCCTCGTCCGTCACTTTCCACGTCGAGGCGGCCGCCGCGCCGGTGCGACTCGCCCGCGAGATCCGCGCGAAGGGCGCCCGTGCCTCCATGGCGCTCAAGCCCGCGACGCCCATCGAGCCGTACGAGGACCTGCTGCCCGAACTCGACATGCTGCTGATCATGACGGTCGAGCCGGGCTTCGGGGGCCAGGCGTTCCTCGACATCATGCTCCCGAAGATCCGCCGTACCCGCGAGTTGATCAGCAAGCACGGCCTCGAGCTGTGGCTCCAGGTCGACGGCGGCGTCTCGGCGTCGACGATCGAGCGGTGCGCGGAGGCCGGCGCGGACGTGTTCGTCGCCGGATCCGCGGTGTACGGCGCCGAGGACCCCGCCGAGGCGGTCCGCGCCCTGCGCGCCCAGGCGGAGGCGGAGACCGCGAGGGCGAGCTGGGCCTGCGCCCACTGAGCTGCGGCCCGCTGAACAGCGGGCTGACGCGCTGCGTAACCCACTGAACACGCAGCTCGTGCGGACACTGGGCCACAGGAACGTGAACGGCTCCCATCAGGGCTGATCAAGTGCGCCGGATCTGCAAGGATGAACCGCGTATCCAGAGTGTGAACAGCAGTGAGGAGATCGCCGTGTCGGGTATGTCGGCGGGCCGGTCAGCCATGCGGATGGGACCCGCAGAGCTGGTGCAGGCGGCGGCCATGGCCCGCCGCTTCTACCTTGAGGGCAAGTCCAAGATCCAGATCGCGGAGGAGTTCGGCGTCAGCCGCTTCAAGGTGGCCAGGGTCCTGGAGACCGCCCTCGAACGGGATCTCGTACGGATCGAGATCCGCGTGCCGGCCGAGCTGGACGCCGAGCGCTCCGACGCGCTCCGCGCCCGCTACGGCCTCAGGCACGCCGTGGTCGTCGAGTCCCCGGCGGAGGCCGAGGACTCGCCCGACCCCGAGAACCTGGGAGAGGTGGCCGCCGACCTGCTCGGCGAGCTGGTGAACGAAGGGGACGTCCTGGGCCTTGCCTGGGGCCGCTCCACCATCCACATGGCGGCGGCCCTGGACCGGCTGCCGCCCTGCACGGTGGTGCAGCTGACGGGCGTGTACGACGCGGGGACCGCCGAGCGCGGCTCCGTCGAGGCCGTCCGCCGCGCCGCCCAGGTGTCCGGCGGCGACGCGCACCCCATCTACGCGCCGATGCTGCTCCCGGACGCGGCCACCGCGGCCGCGCTGCGCCACCAGACCGGGATCGCCCGGGCCTTCGAGTACTTCGACAAGGTCACGGTCGCCTGTGTCTCCATCGGCTCCTGGGAGCCCGGCATCTCGACGGTGCACGACATGCTCAGCGACGAGGAGCGGGCCCACTACGCCTCGCTCGGTGTCGCCGCCGAGATGTCCGCGCACCTCTTCGACGCCGACGGCCGCCGGGTCGGACGGGACCTGGGCGAGCGGTGCATCACGGTCAAGGCCGACCAGCTCCGCCGGGTCCCCGAGGTCGTCGCGATCGCGGGCGGGCAGCGCAAGGCGGCCGCGATCGACGCGGTGCTGCGGTCCGGACTCGTCACCAGTCTGGTCACGGACACCTCCGCGGCCGACTATCTGATGACGGCGGGACCGACGCCGAAGCCCGCCCTCAACCGGGCGGACCCGGACGGGATCTGAGAGAAGATCAGAAGGGGGCGGTCCTCTCGGCCGCCCCTTTCCGCAATCACGACTGCTCAGGACGGTGCCTGGATGACGGAGCACGTGCTCACGCTGGATCTCGACGGGGTCATGGACAAGGCGGCCCTGATGGACCGCTGTGTACGGGACCTCGAACTGCCCGACTGGTTCGGCCGCAACTGGGACGCCCTCGCCGACAGCCTCACCGATCTGCCGGACCGGCCCGAGTCCGGGCCGGTGCTGGTCGTCGTACGGAACTGGCAGTCGTACGCGAAGGCGCGTCCGGAGGAGTGGGAGATCGCGCAGGAGGTGTTCTCCTCGGCGGTGAACCATGTGCCGGAGCTCTCCGTGGTGCTGGCCCTCGGAGGATCCTCCTAACCGCCTCTGAGCTGCTTGGACGTTCTGTCCGGGCCCCGCGTCGCGGTCGTCATGGGACAATGAAGTACGTGCTCTTCCCCCTGGCTGACCTGTCAGGGGGTCACCTCTGAACGACTGGGATGTGCAGCACGTGCGTTTCCTCAACGACATCCAGCCCGCGTACGACCTCACCTACGACGACGTCTTCATGGTGCCGAGCCGCAGCGCGGTCGGGTCGCGGCAGGGGGTGGACCTCTCCTCCCCGGACGGCACGGGCACCACGATCCCGCTGGTCGTCGCCAACATGACGGCCGTCGCCGGACGCCGGATGGCCGAGACGATGGCGCGGCGCGGCGGACTCGTCGTGATCCCGCAGGACATCCCGAACGACGTCGTCACCGATGTGATCACCTGGGTCAAGAGCCGCCACCTCGTGCTGGACACGCCGATCGTGCTCGCCCCGCACCAGACCGTCGCGGACGCCCTCGCCCTGCTGCCCAAGCGGGCGCACAACGCGGGCGTCGTCGTCGACGAGGACCACCGGCCGGTCGGTGTCGTCACCGACCAGGACCTCAGCGGCGTCGACCGCTTCACCCAGCTCGAGGTCGTCATGTCCCGCGACCTGCTCCTCCTCGACGCCGCCATCGACCCCCGCGAGGCCTTCAACATCCTCGACGCGGCCAACCGGCGCTACGCGCCCGCCGTGGACGGGAACGGCCGCCTCGCCGGCATCCTCACCCGCAAGGGCGCCCTGCGCGCCACGCTGTACACGCCGGCCGTCGACGCGCGCGGCAGGCTGCGCATCGCCGCCGCCGTCGGAATCAACGGCGATGTCGCGGGCAAGGCCAAGGAACTGCTCGACGCGGGCGTCGACACGCTCGTCATCGACACCGCGCACGGCCACCAGGAGTCGATGATCAGCGCCATCCGCACCGTGCGCGCGCTCGACCCGCAGGTGCCGATCGCGGCGGGCAACATCGTCTCCGCCGAGGGCGTCAAGGACCTGATCGAGGCGGGCGCGGACATCATCAAGGTCGGCGTCGGCCCGGGCGCCATGTGCACCACCCGGATGATGACCGGCGTGGGCCGGCCGCAGTTCTCGGCGGTGCTGGAGTGTGCCGCCGAGGCGAGGAAGTACGGCAAGCACGTCTGGGCCGACGGCGGGGTCCGGCACCCGCGTGACGTCGCCATGGCGCTGGCCGCCGGTGCGTCCAATGTGATGATCGGGTCGTGGTTCGCGGGGACGTACGAGTCGCCGGGCGACCTTCAGCACGACGCCAACGGGCGGCCGTACAAGGAGTCCTTCGGGATGGCCTCGGCGCGGGCCGTGCGCAACCGTACGGCCGAGGAGTCGGCCTACGACCGGGCCCGCAAGGCGCTGTTCGAGGAGGGCATCTCGACGTCGCGGATGTTCCTCGACGCGGCGCGGCCGGGGGTGGAGGATCTGGTGGACTCGATCATCGCGGGTGTGCGGTCTTCGTGCACCTACGCGGGTGCGGGGTCTCTGGAGGAGTTCGCCGAGAAGGCCGTGGTGGGTGTGCAGAGCGCTGCCGGTTATGCGGAGGGGAAGCCGTTGCACGCCAGCTGGTAGGCCGGATGACGGGTGCGGGTGCTGGGGCGAGTACCTGAACGAGCTGCTCGACGGGACCCTCGGGGTGACCAACTACGCGCACTTCATGCCGCTGGGCATGGCGGGCGTCAGCGCGGCCGGGGCCACGCTGTTCTTCTCGTACATCGGCTTCGACGCCGCCTCCACCTTCGGCGAGGAGGCGATACCCTCCGGGTGCCGCTGTCGCCGGGGCTGCCCGCCCTGGGCCTCGCCTTCTGCGTCTGGATGGCCGTCGGGCTCGTGTTCTACTTCGTGTACGGCCAACGCCGCTCCCGACTCGCCACACCCGCACCAGCTGAGAAGTGAACCACCCATCGTGCTGAACGATCTCGACGAACGCATCGTGCACGCCCTCGCCGAGGACGCCCGCCGTTCCTACGCGGACATCGGCAACCTGGTCGGTCTGTCCGCGCCCGCCGTGAAGCGGCGCGTGGACCGGCTGCGGGCGACCGGCGCCATCACCGGCTTCACCGTGCGGGTGGATCCGGCGGCGCTCGGCTGGGAAACCGAGGGGTTCGTCGAGATCTACTGCCGGCGCAACACCTCGCCGGAGACGATCCAGCGGGGCCTGGAGCGCTACCAGGAGGTCGTGGCCGCCTCCACGGTCACCGGTGAGGCCGACGCGGTCGCCCAGGTCTTCGCCGCCGACATGCGCCACTTCGAGCGGGTCCTGGAGCGGATCGCGGGGGAGCCGTTCGTGGAACGGACGAAGTCCGTGCTGGTGCTGTCCCCCCTGCTGCGCCGCTTCTCCTCCGGCTCGCCCACCTGAGCCCTTCAGCCGGCCGTCTTGCGCGCCAGCGCGTTGTTGCCGATCGAGTTGTGGACGCTGAAGCTCACCGCGTCCGAGCGGTAGCGGTCGTCGGACCATTCCACGGGGCGGCCCTCGTGGGTCGTGGTGACCCGGCGGACCCGCAGCAGCGGGCTGGTGCGGCGGACGCCGAGGAGTTCCGCGTCCTGGGCGCCCGCCGCCACCGCGTCGATGACGTGCTCGCCGTAGGCGAAGACCAGCCCGGTGTCGTCCAGCAGCCGCTGGGTCACCGAGGGGCAGTCCGGCTCGATCGGCTCGACGGCGGGGGAGATCCAGTCGGCGTAGACGGTCCGCTCGAGGAGGACCGGTTCGCCGTCCAGACCGCGTACCCGTAGGACGTGCAACACCTGTGTGCCGAGGGGGAGCTGGAGGCGGACGGCGTCCTCGTGGGTGGCCGGGTGGTACTGCTGGACCACCACCTGGCCGGTCGCCTCGCGGCCCATGGCCCGCGCCCACTGGGCGAAGCTGCGCAGTTCCGCGAAGCTCTGGCTGCGGCGGCTGGCCAGCACCACCCGCCGGGCGCCCTGGCGGGAGCCGATGAGCCCCTCGGCGGTCAGCGCCGCCACGGCCTGGCGGACCGTCCCGCGCGAGACTCCGTAGCGGGCCGCGAGGTCGGTCTCGGCGGGCAGCCGGGCGCCCACCGTGTACTCCTCGCGGTCGATCGCCCGACGCAGCTCGTCGGCGATCTCCTCGTGTCGGGCCGCCATGCTTCCCCTTCGCTCTCAGCTGCTGTGCACAGCTTGACCAGCCTAGTCGACATCGAAACGTGATGAAGAGCAGCCCGGAGTGTGCGCGAAATAAGGGACCAGGGTTTCGCCGGAGTTAACCGGGGGGACATCAGCGGCGTGGTTACTGAGGCCAACTTGTTCAGACAAGTTTGCCCCGTCTCCTGATCTCCCGCACCCTCGCGCGTCCCCTGGAGAAGCCGTGACCGTGTCCCTGCCGAGAACCGCCGCCCTCGGTGTCATCGCCACCCTCGCCCTGAGCGCCTGTGGCGCCGCCCCCGACAACTCCACCACCACCGCCGACGGCAAGAACGCCGCCACGGCCACCTCCGCCGCCGACTTCGGGGGCCTCGACGCCCTGGTGAAGGCCGCGAAGAAGGAGGGCAAGCTCAACGCCATCGCGCTGCCCCGCGACTGGGCCAACTACGGCGCCCTCATCGACGGCTTCGAGAAGAAGTACGGCATCAAGATCGCCGTCGAGAACCCGGACGGCTCCAGCCAGGACGAGATCAACGCCGTGACCTCCCGCAAGGGCCAGGACCGCGCGCCGGACGTCCTCGACCTCGGCAGCTCCTTCGCCCTCAGCGCCGCCCAGCAGGGGCTGCTCGCGCCGTACAAGGTCGCCTCGTACGCCGACATCCCCGAGGGCCAGAAGGACGCGCAGGCCCGCTGGTACAACGACTACGGCGGCTACATCTCCATCGGCTGCGACGCCAAGCGCGTCAAGACCTGCCCGACCACCTTCGCCGACCTGCTCAAGCCGCAGTACAAGGGCCAGGTCGCCCTCAACGGCAACCCCACCAAGTCCGGCTCCGCCTTCGGCGGCGTCTACGCGGCGGCGCTCGCGAGCGGCGGCTCCTTCGACGACATCCAGCCCGGCCTCGACTTCTTCGCCAAGCTGAAGAAGAACGGCAACTACACGCCCGTCGAGTCCACCCCGGCCACCGTCGAGAAGGGCGAGACCCCGATCAGCATCGACTGGGACTACCTCAACGCCGGGTACGCCGACGAGTTCAAGTCCAAGGGCGTCGACTGGAAGGTCGCCGTCCCGACCGACGGCCAGTTCTCCCAGTTCTACTCCCAGGCCATCAACAAGGACGCCCCGCACCCGGCGGCCGCCCGCCTGTGGCAGGAGTACCTCTACAGCGCCGAGGGCCAGAACCTGTGGCTCAAGGGCTACGCCCGCCCGGTCCTGATGACCGCCATGGAGAAGGCCGGCACCCTCGACAAGACGGCCGCCGCCAAGCTGCCCCAGGTCTCCGGCACGCCGACCTTCCCGACCGAGGACCAGCAGAGCAAGGCCAAGACGGTGCTCGGCCAGGGCTGGGCGAAGGCCGTCTCCGGATGACGGCCACCGCCGTACGGGTCGACTCGGCGCCCGCCGCTGCGGTGAAGCGGCGGCGCCGGTCGCTCGGCTGGCTCGCGGTCGTCCCGCTGCTCGCCTTCACCGCGCTCGCCTTCGGGCTGCCCGCCCTGGCCATGCTCGACGGCGCGTTCACCGCCAAGGACCCGGCCACCGGCGCCACCTCCTACACCACCGGCAATCTGACGGCCTCGCTGCAGGGGGCGTATCTGACCGCCCTGCTCGGCAGCGTGAAGCTGTCGGCCGTCTCCGCCGCCCTCGGCACGCTGCTCGGGCTGCCGCTCGCCCAGGCCGTCGTCACCTCCCGCTTCCGCGCCCTGCGCGAGGCCGTGCTCACCGCGTCCGGGGTCCTCGCCAACTTCGGCGGCGTCCCGCTGGCCTTCGCCTTCGTCGCCACCCTCGGCAACGCGGGCGTGCTCACCCGCCACCTGGGCCTCACCGACAAGGGCTGGGACCTCTACAGCTTCTGGGGCCTGGTGATCGTCTACCTGTACTTCCTGATCCCGCTGATGGTCCTCACCATCACCCCGGCCCTGGAGGGCCTGCGCACCCAGTGGCGCGAAGCCGCCCAGAACAACGGCGCGACCCCCGTGCAGTACTGGCGGCACGTGGCCCTGCCCGTGCTGCTGCCCTCGCTGCTCGGCGGGCTCGTGCTGCTGTTCGGCAGCGCCTTCGCCGCGTACGCCACCGCCGCCGCGATGGTCGGCAGCTCCATCCCGCTGGTCACCCTCCAGATCGCCGACGCCATCTCCGGCAACGTCCTGGTCGGCCAGGAGAACGTGGCGCTCGCCCTCAGCCTCGACATGGTCCTGGTCGCCGGCCTGGTCATGGCCGTGTACCTGCCCCTGCAACGGAGGAGCGCGCGATGGCTCGCCTGACCCTGTGGCGGTGGGGCGTCCTCGGCCTCGCCGGGCTGTACTTCCTGGTCCCGCTCGCCGCGTCCGTCGTCTTCACCGTCGACGTGCCCGGCCAGGGGGTCACCTTCGACGCCTACACCCAGATCTTCTCCACCGACGGCTTCACCTCCAGCCTGCTGCTCTCGCTGGAACTGGCCGCCGCCACCATCGCCGTCGTCCTGCTGCTGATGGTGCCCGCCATGGTCGCGCTCCGGCTCGGCGCGCCCCGGCTGCGGCCGGTCGTCGAAGTGGTGTGCTCGCTGCCGCTGGTCGTCCCGCCGATCGCGTTCGTCGCCGGCATCGGGACCGTGCTCAAGTGGGGGCCCGAACACCTCTCCCGCACCCCGCTGTTCCAGACCTTCGTGGCGATCCAGAACCCGGACTTCCCCGTCGTGCTCGTCCTCGCGTACGTCGTGATGGCGCTGCCGTTCGTGTACCGGGCCCTGGACGCCGGTCTGCGCGCGGTCGACGTCCGCACCCTCGTCGAGGCCGCCCGCAGCTGCGGCGCCGGCTGGCCGCAGGCGCTGCTCCAGGCCGTGCTGCCCAATCTGCGCGGGGCCCTGCTCAACGCCTCCTTCCTCACCCTGGCCCTGGTGCTCGGCGAGTTCACCGTGGCCCAGCTGCTGGGCTTCCAGCCCTTCGCCGTGTGGATCGTGAACGTCAGCGGGTCGCAGGCCCAGCTGTCCGTCGCCGTGTCCGTGCTGAGCCTGCTCGTGACATGGGTCCTGCTCCTCGCGCTCGCCGGTGCCGGCGGGCGTACCCGAACCGCATCCCGGGGATGAACCATGACCGTGACCGCGCCCGACAAGACGGCGACGACCGCAGCCACCGTGGAATTCCGGGGCCTGCGCAGGGAGTTCGGGGCCACCGTCGCCCTCGACGGACTCGACCTGACCGTCCGCCCCGGTGAACTCCTCGCCCTGCTCGGCCCCTCCGGCTGCGGCAAGACCACCGCGCTGCGCATGCTCGCCGGGTTCGAACACCCCGACTCCGGCGAGGTGCTGATCGACGGCGAGGACGTCACCCGGGTCCCGGCGCACCGCCGCGACGCCGGGATGGTCTTCCAGTCGTACAGCCTCTTCCCGCACCTCGACGCGCTCGACAACGTGGCCTTCGGACTGCGCATGCGCAAGGTCCGCACCGCCGAACGACGGGCGCGCGCAGCCGAGTTGCTGGAGCTGGTGGGTCTCACCGACAAGGGCGGCCGGTTCCCGCACCAGCTCTCCGGCGGCCAGCAGCAGCGCGTCGCCCTGGCCCGCGCCCTCGCCCTGCGCCCGCGCGTGCTGCTCCTCGACGAGCCGCTGTCCGCGCTCGACGCCAAGGTGCGGCTCAGCCTGCGCGAGGAGATCCGCCGACTCCAGCAGGACCTCGGCATCACCACCCTCTTCGTCACCCACGACCAGGAGGAGGCCCTGTCCATGGCGGACCGGGTCGCCGTGATGCACGCCGGACGGCTCGAACAGTGCGCGCCGCCCGCCGAGCTGTACGGCCGGCCCGCCACCGCCTTCGTCGCCGAGTTCGTCGGCACGATGAGCCGCATACCCGGGCGGCTCGCCGACGGCCGGGTCGAGGTGCTCGGGCAGCGGCTGCCCGTCGACGGACCCGTGCCGGCCGACCCGGACGTCGACGTACTGGTACGGCCCGAGGCGGTCGGCGTGCGCGCCGACGGCGACGGGGACGCCCGCATCGTCGCCACGTCCTTCCTGGGCGCCGCCGTCCGCGTCACCGTCCGGCTCGCCGACGGCACCGAGGTGAAGGCCGACCTGCCCGCCCACGAGGCCGGCGGCCTCGGCGCCGGGACCGCCGTCACCGTGTCACTGCCCGAGCGGCCGGTCCTGGTCGCCGAACGTACCCCCTGATCCCCCCTCCTGTTTCCCCCCACTGCGCAGAAAGAGAGTGACCGTGACGCGACTCCCGCTCCAGGCCGTCCTGTTCGACATGGACGGCACGCTCGTCGACACCGAGCGGCTGTGGTGGGAGGCGGTGGAACAGGTGGCCGGCCGGGCCCTGACCGAGGCGGACCAGCCGGAGGTGCTCGGCCGGGCGGTGGAGCACACCGCCGACTGGCTGGCCACGACCACGGGCCGAACGGCCGCGGACCTCGCCGACACCCTCCACCGGGAGTTCGCCGACCGGGTGCGCACCGGCATCGTGCCCCGCCCCGGCGCGCTCGCCCTGCTCGACGCCCTGGCCCGCGACGGCGTGCCCACCGCCCTGGTCACCGCCTCCCCCCGCACCGTCGCCGACACCGTCCTCGAAGCACTCGGCGCCCACCGCTTCGCGATCTCCGTGACCGCCGACGACACCGAGCGCACCAAGCCCGCCCCCGACCCCTACCTCGCCGCCTGCCGCGCCCTCGGCGTCCACCCCTCGGCCTGCGTGGCCGTCGAGGACACCGAGACCGGGGTCGCCTCCGCCGAGGCGGCGGGCTGCGCGGTCCTCGCGGTCCCCTCGCTCGCACCCATCGGCCCCGCCCCCGGCCGGACCGTGCTGACCAGCCTGGAGGGCGTGACCCCCGAGCGGCTGCGCACGCTGACTCCGCCCCGGCTGCGGGTCATGACCTGGAACCTCTGGTACGGCGGCACCAAGGTCCACGACCACCGGGCCAAGCAGCTCAAGGTCATCACCGAGACCGAGGTGGACGTGGTCGGGCTGCAGGAGACGTACGGCACCGCCGCCGAGGAGCTCGCCGAGGCGCTCGGCTGGCACCACCACCGGGCCGGGGGGAACCTCGGTGTGATCAGCCGCCACCCGATCACCGCCGTCCTCGGCGACCCGGACGTGGGCTTCTACGGGGCGGCCGGGGTCCGGCTCGACGTGGCCGGCACCGAGGTCGACGTCTGGACGGTCCACCTCGACTACACGCCCTACGGGCCCTACGAGGCGGCCTTCGACGGGCTGCCGGCCACCGAGCTGATCGCGCACGAGGAGGTGCGGCTCGCCCAGCTGCGGGACGCCCTGCGCCGGCTCGACCCGGCGCTGCCGGTCGTCCTCGTCGGCGACTTCAACAGCCCCTCCCACCTCGACCGGCCGGACGTGGCCTGGCCGGTGACCGGCGCGGCCGAACGCGCCGGCCTCGCCGACTCCTACCGCGAGGCCCACCCCGACCCGGCACGGGAACCCGGACACACCTGGTCCCCGGTGCACACCGAGCACGAGGACGGCAGCGGCCGCCCCGAACCCCAGGACCGGATCGACTTCGTACTCCACCGGGGCGGCCTGCGGGTACTGGACTCCCGGACGTACGTCAGCGGCGACCCCCGGCCCTGGCCGGACGTCGAGGACAACGACTGGCCCTCCGACCACGCGGCGGTGATCACCACCTTCGCGGTCCCCGGAAACCCGCTGGGCACCGAGCCGGACGGTGTCTAACATCGGTGGCATGACCTGGCGACATTGATCCACGACCGCCCCCGGCACCCGTCGACTGACCGCCACGCTCTACGCGTACGCGTTCCTCGACGAGTTCGTGCTGCTCTACCCGGTGTACGCGCTGCTGTTCGCGGACACCGGGCTGTCCGTCGGACAGATCTCCTCCCTCTTCGTCCTGTGGTCGCTGACCGGCGTCCTGCTGGAGGTGCCCTCCGGCGCCTGGGCGGACGCCGTCTCCCGCCGACTGCTGCTCTGGCTGGGCCCGCTGCTGGGCGGCGCCGGCTTCGCCCTCTGGGTGCTCGTCCCGTCGTACTGGGCCTTCGCCGCCGGATTCGTCCTGTGGGGCGTGCGCGGGGCGCTGGGCTCCGGCGCGCTGGAGGCGCTGGTCTACGAGGAGCTGGACCGGCTCGGCGCGGCCGACCGGTACGCGCGCGTGATGGGCCGCTCCCACGCGGCCGGCCAGGTGGCCGTGACGGCGGCGACGGGCCTGGCCGGACCGGCCCTCGCGGCCGGCGGCTACCCGGCGGTCGGCGCGGCGAGCGTGCTGGCCTGTCTGCTGTGCGCCGCGACGGCGACCCGCTTCCCCGAGCACCGGACGGCCCCGGACCACGGCGAGAGCTGGGCCACGACCCTGCGGACCGGACTCGGCGACGCCCGCCGCGACCGCTCGGTGCGGGGCGCCCTGCTGCTCGTCCCGGCCGTGGCGGCGGTGTGGGGCGCGCTCGACGAGTACACACCCCTGCTGGTGCGGGACACCGGAGTGCCCGAGCCGGCCGTCCCGTACTGGCTGATGCTGATCTGGGCCGGAGTCACGGCCGGCAGCCTGCTGTCGGGCCCCGCGGAACGCCTCGGCCCGACCGGACTCGCCACCCTCCTCACCGGTTCCGCGCTCGCCCTGGCCCTCGGCGGGCTCACCGGCGCCCCCGCCGGCATCGCCCTCGTCGCCCTGGCCTTCGGCGGCTTCCAGCTGGCGACCGTCGTCGCCGACGCCCGCCTCCAGCGGCGCATCGAGGGCACCGGCCGGGCCACCCTCACCTCCGTCGCGGGCCTCGGCACCGAGGTCCTGACCATCGGCGTCTACGGCGCGTACGGCGCCCTCGGCTCGGCATTCCCGCACGGCACGGTGTTCGCGCTGTGCGCGGGGCCGTACCTGGTGACGGCGGTGGTGGTGGCCCGGGGGAGCCGTCGGTGAGGGAGCGGCGCCGGTGTGGGGGAGGCGCTGTTGGGGGCGCGCAACGATTCGCCGCGCCGCCGCCGTCGTACGCAACGATTCGCTCACCGGCGCGCAACGGCTCCTCCTTGTCCGGCCGGAGCGCCCGACCGTACCGTCTAGTAGGCGCCCCCGAAACCGTCCGGGAGGCCCCCCAACCCCCCCTTCGCCAGGTGAGGACCCCGCATGCGCACAGCCCTGCTCCAGAGCTCCGGCCGCCCCGGCTCGGTCGTCGAGAACCTCAAGGTCCTCGACGAGGCCGCGGGCCGGGCCGCCGCCGCGGGCGCCGGGCTGCTGGTCGCGCCGGAGCTGTTCCTCACCGGATACGCGATCGGCGACGACATCGCGCGCCTCGCCGAGCCCGCCGACGGCGACTCCGCGGAGGCGATCGCCGAGCTGGCCGCCCGGCACGGGGTCGCGGTCGCCTACGGCTACCCGGAGCGGGCCGACGGGACGGTGTACAACGCGGCGCAGCTGATCTCCGCCGACGGCACCCGGCTCGCCGGCTACCGCAAGACCCACCTGTTCGGCTGCTTCGAGCGCGACCACTTCACCCCGGGCGAGCAGCCGGTCGTCCAGGCCGAGCTGGGCGGGCTCACCGTCGGCCTCATGATCTGCTACGACGTCGAGTTCCCGGAGAACGTCCGCGCCCACGCCCTGGCCGGCACGGACCTCCTGCTCGTCCCGACCGCGCAGATGCACCCGTTCCAGTTCGTCGCCGAGACGATGATCCCGGTGCGCGCCTTCGAGAACCAGATGTACGTCGCCTACGTCAACCGGGTCGGCCGGGAGGGCGAGTTCGAGTTCGTCGGGCTCTCCACCCTCGCCGGTCCCGACGGGGTGGCCCGGGCCCGCGCCGGACGCGCCGAGGAACTGGTCCTCGCCGACACCGACCCCGTCGCCCTCGCCGCCTCCCGCGAGGCCAACCCGTATCTGCGGGACCGGCGTCCCGAGCTCTACGTCTGAGCCCCCCCGAACCTTCCCGTCGTACGTCGTAAGCCGCAAGGAGCCCCTACCCCATGACGTCCATGGTGCCCAACGCCGTCGAGCACACCGACGAGCCGCAGCAGCCCCCGATCACCATGTTCGGCCCGGACTTCCCGTACGCCTACGACGACTTCCTCGCCCACCCGGCGGGCCTCGGCCAGGTCCCCGCGACCGAGCACGGCACCGAGGTCGCCGTCATCGGCGGCGGACTGTCGGGCATCGTGGCCGCGTACGAGCTGATGAAGATGGGCCTCAAGCCGGTCGTGTACGAGGCCGACCGGATCGGCGGTCGGCTGCGGACCGTCGGCTTCGACGGCGCCGGGGCCGAGGGGCTCACCGCCGAGATGGGCGCGATGCGCTTCCCGCCCTCCTCCACCGCCCTGCAGCACTACATCGACCTGGTGGGCCTCGAGACCAGCCCCTTCCCCAACCCCCTTGCCGAGGCGACCCCTTCGACGGTCGTCGACCTCAAGGGCGAGTCCCACTACGCCGAGACGATCGACGACCTCCCGCAGGTCTACCGCGATGTCGCCGAGGCCTGGAACAAGTGCCTCGAAGAAGGCGCCGACTTCTCCGACATGAACCGCGCGATGCGCGAACGCGACGTGCCGCGCATCCGGGAGATCTGGGCGAAGCTCGTCGAGAAGCTCGACAACCAGACCTTCTACGGCTTCCTCTGCGACTCCGAGGCCTTCAGGTCGTTCCGGCACCGGGAGATCTTCGGCCAGGTCGGCTTCGGCACCGGCGGCTGGGACACCGACTTCCCCCACTCCATCCTGGAGATCCTCCGCGTCGTCTACACCGAGGCCGACGACCACCACCGCGGCATCGTCGGCGGCTCCCAGCAGCTGCCGGTACGGCTGTGGCAGCGCGAGCCGGAGAAGATCGTCCACTGGGCGTACGGCACCTCGCTGGCGAGCCTGCACGAGAGCGGCGAGCCCCGCCCGGCCGTGACCCGGCTGCACCGCACGGCCGGCGACCGGATCACGGTGACCGACGCGAACGGCGACATCCGC
This sequence comes from Streptomyces sp. NPDC005820, assembly GCF_040630255.1. Lineage (NCBI taxonomy): Bacteria > Bacillati > Actinomycetota > Actinomycetes > Kitasatosporales > Streptomycetaceae > Streptomyces > Streptomyces sp. NPDC005820. The sequence goes on along the minus strand of NZ_JBEXXE010000035.1, from coordinate 90,930 downwards.
ACCTATCGGGCGGCGATCTTCACCGCCCAGTCCTGGATGCTCCTGTCGAAGATCGACTGCGACGACTCCCTCTTCCCGATCGACCACTGGACGGCGATCGAGCGCACCCACTACATGGAGTCGAGCAAGCTCTTCGTCCCCGTCGACCGGCCGTTCTGGCTGGACAAGGCCGTCGACGACAAGGGAAATCCGACGGGCCGGGACGTGATGTCGATGACGCTCACCGACCGTATGACGCGCGGCACTTACCTCCTCGACGACGGTCCGGACAAGCCCGCCGTCATCTGCCTCTCCTACACCTGGTGCGACGACAGCCTGAAGTGGCTGCCGCTGTCCGCGAACGAGCGGATGGAGGTCATGCTGAAGTCGCTCGGCGAGATCTACCCGAAGGTCGACATCAGGAAGCACGTCATCGGCAACCCGGTGACCGTCTCCTGGGAGAACGAGCCCTACTTCATGGGCGCGTTCAAGGCCAACCTGCCCGGCCACTACCGCTACCAGCGGCGCCTGTTCACCCACTTCATGCAGGACCGGCTGCCCGCGGAGAAGCGGGGCATCTTCCTCGCCGGCGACGACATCTCCTGGACGGCGGGCTGGGCCGAGGGCGCCGTCCAGACCGCGCTCAACGCGGTCTGGGGCGTGATGCACCACTTCGGCGGCGCGACCGACGCGACCAACCCGGGCCCGGGTGACGTGTACGACGAGATCGCCCCGGTCGAGCTGCCGGAGGACTGAACGCGAGGGCTGACCTCTCAGTCCCGCAGGGGCGTGAGCAGCATGCGCCCCGCGAACCCCACCGCCGTGTCCAGGCGTTCGCCGAACTCCTCGGCGACATCGGGGAGCCGGCGCAGCGCCCACAGCGCCCGGGCCGCCGTCCAGGTGGCGTCCCGGGCCCGCTCCAGGCTCCAGGAGCCCAGCAGATGGGTGAGCGGATCGGCGATCTGGAGGAGGTCGGGGCCCGGCATCAGCTCCTCGCGGATGCGTTCCTCCAGCGCGATGAGCAGGTCTCCCACCTGCTCGTACTCGTCCACCAGATCGGCGGGTTCGCAGCCGAGGTCACGGCAGGCGTCCACGACGGCGAGCGCCAGGTCGTGCCCGATGTGCGCGTTGATCCCGGCGAGCGCGAACTGCAGCGGCCGTACGCCGGGATGGCGGCGCATCTGGAACAGCGGACGCCAGCAGGCGGGCGGGCGCCGGTCGGCCACGGCCGCGTCCACCGCGGCCAGATAGCGCTCCGCGAACCGCACGTCCAGCGTGCGGGCGGCCTCCGCGTCCGGGAAACGGCCCGTGTCGATCCGCCGGTCGACCTCCTGGGTCACGGTGAGGTACACCCGGTTGAAGACCGCGAGCCCGTCAGCGACCGGCAGAGCCGCGTCCAGGGCCCGCATCCGGGCGATCACGTCGTGCACGGTCGCGTCGAGAGCCACGTCGACGGCCGGGTCCACGGATGGGATGAACTGCTCCAATTGCGGCATGGGGGAAGGGTCGCAGCCCTGGACCACCCCGCACGTCGACGAGCCGGGCGCTTCCCCGGAACGGGGGAACGGGGCCGCCGCGCGGGTGCCGGGACGAGGCCGACAGGGCACAGGCCGCGCACCGCCGGGGCTACCAACCGGCCTCGTCGTAGGAGCTGCTGCGCTGGGCGACCTCGCCCAGGCCGAGGAACGCGGTGGCGACGCCTACGAGGGCCTCCCACGGGACGCCGGGGAATCGCGCTACGAGGACGGGAGCGACGTAGCCGAGCAGACCAAGCAGGCGGACATCATGACGGGAAACCAATTCCTTCATGAGGACTCCTAAGGGATCGCTCGCAGGTGGACTTGGCGGCGGTGACCTTCGGCCGGATTGGCCGGAACGGTGATGGTCTGGCCGGGGTGGATGGTGTCCGGGCCCTTGATGCTCGGGTTGGCGGTGAGGACCGCAGCTACTGAACCTGAACGAGTGATGTCGGGGCGTTCGGCAGATCCGGGACTTCGGGTCCGGTACTGCTGGGGCTGTGAGGTACGCGCAAGGTGGGGCTGCTCTGCCGCGGAAAGGTCCGCCCGCGAGCGGGTGCGTCTGGATGCGGTAGCCCGGTTCGAGGCTGGGCAGACGAGCAGAGCTATCGCGACCGCGCTCAGGGTGTCGGAGCGGTCGGTGGAGCGATGGCGACCTCGGTGGCGCGAGTAAGGGCTTCGGCTGGCGCGACTTCCGCGACCTGCTGATCCGCGCCCGCGTCCAGCTCGGCGGCCCGATCGTCCTTGTCTGGGACAACGTCCGCTTGCACCTGACCAAGTCCCTGCGGGAGCTCATCGAAACCAACGCGGACTGGCTCACGGTCTTCCAACTGCCCACCTACGCCCCTGACCTGAACCCGCAAGAAGGTATCTGGTCTCTGGTCAAGCGCGACATCGGCAACCTCGCCGCCGCTGACCTCAGCCAGATCACCCGCGCTGTGAAGCGCAAGCTCAAGATGTTGCAGTACCGACCGGAGGTCATCGACGGCTGCCTCGCCGGCACCACCCTCGTCCTGGACGATTGAGCCGGCCGGCCGAACGGTGCTGGGCTGGGCACAGTCGTCATCTAAGGCCGCTGGTCAGATACGGTGACGGGATGATCGAGAGCCTGCCTGCCGACCTGGCCGACGTGCTTGCGCTGGTCCTGAACAGGGAGGATCCGGTTCATGTCGCGCTCCGAAGGCAGGTTCCGTACCTCAGCGTGCGGGCGCGCTGCACATGCGGGTGCGGTACTGCCTACTTCGAACTCGACACCAGCGAGGTGGAGCCCGCGCCCGCTGGCCCCGGCACCGTCGTGGCGGCCGAAGCGCAGGTGGTCGTCGAAACCGGCGAGTGCCCCGGTGAGGTCCTGGTCTTCACGCAGGGCGGCTACCTGTCGTGGCTGGAAGTCTGCTCATGGAGCGACGACGTCGAGGTGACACTGTCCGCCGCACGTCACTGGCTCCAGCCCCGCTCTTGATCCCGACCGGCGAGTGTCCAGCGGTCTCCGATCGTCACGGCACCACGAGCCGACCGACATCACGAGTTCAAGTTCAGTGGCGACCTTGGCCTGATCGCTGTCCCGGCCGTGGATCCGCCCCCCACTGCCATCAGGGATCCGGCTGGCCTTCTTCATATCCAGGTGCACCATGTGTCCGGGCCAGCGGGCGGTGATCTTCCCCGGCTTCCGGTTGTTCTCGCCGCCTGGGTCGATGAAGCGGCGTTTGCCGAGGCTGAGCCGGGTCAGGTGTCGGCTGACAGTCCGCCGGTCGGTCACAAAACCGATGCTCACAAGTTCGTCGGTGATCCGTTGCGCGGACCACTTGTGCTCGCGGCGCCAGGACTCGATCTGCTCGATGCCCCATGCAGGTGTCGCGTTCGGACTCCGGTGCGGGCTCCACGGCCGGTCTTGCAGTCCCGCATCACCGTGTAACCGCCAGCGATTTACCCACTTGCTGGCGCATGCACGGGATGCCCATTTCAGCGGCGACGTGGGCGATGGGATGTGTCTGGCACCGCTTCACGAGCCGCCTACGGCCCTCGACGCTCAGGGGCGCGTTCGCGTGTGGTACTCGTCGTCCTCTCGAAGTCAGACGACGGCAGGCGCGACACCTGTCGTTGGCGCCTGCCGCGTTGTGGACTTTCAGCCCTTCGGTGCGACGCGGATACGGTTCCCGTCAGGATCGGCTGCGAGGAAGGTCAGCCCGAACCCTGCGTCATGAGGCTCGTGCAGGATCGTGACGTCCTTGGACTGCCACTGCTCGAAGATCGCGTTGATCTCGTCGGGCCCACCGTCGATGGCCAGGCAAACCTCACTGGTACGCGGGACGTCCGGTGACAGATCCTCGAACTGGCCAGACCACACAGCGAGGTCGGCGCCTGGCCCGAGGCCGAAGGTGATGTATCCCGGAGTCTCGAACGAAGGGCTCATGCCGAGGAGGCCGCCGTAGAAACGAGCTGCGGCGGGCGCGTCGTTCACGTAGACGATGGACACGACGGATGTGGTCATGGTTGTTCCTTCTCACAGGTCGTAGGTACGCATCCACCAGCCTGATCCGAATATGCGCCGCATCGTGTCGTAATTTCCTGAAAAACTTGGGGCGTGACGCCAGACCGCTTTTTCACCCTGATGCTGCTCCTCGAATCGAGGGATGCAGTGACCACACAGGAACTTGCCTCGGCGCTCGGGGTGTCCCTTCGAACCATCACCCGGGACCTGAACTGGCTCCGCGACGCCGGTCTGCCGGTGACGGCACACCGGGGCCGCCTCGGAGGCGTGACCATGCTGCCCGGGTCCGGGCTCGATCTCACGCGACTCACGCCTGGCGAGCGTGATCATCTCTCGCTGACCGGGCTGGATGAGAAGCAACGTGCGGAGCTCAACGCATCGGTCGAAAGCCGGCGCGCGCTCTCCAAGATCGCCGATACACAGTCACGTCGAGTTCATGAGCTCCTCCCGCTCACCGACGTAGTGCACGTGGACAGCCGCCCCTGGCTCCAGACACGAGCTTCCGGCACGACTCCGGCTTCGCTGATCGCCTCGGTGCGGCGAGGTCGCCGGCTACGGATCGCGTACGACAGCCCACGCGAGTCATGCCCACGCGACCTGGTCGTGGATCCGTACGGGCTGTTCGCCAAGGCCGGCATCTGGTATCTCGTCGCCGACTGTGCCCAAGTGCCACAGATTTACCGACTCGAACGGATCACGACGTGGAAAGAAGTCGACCAGCCACGACGGACCCGCGAGAACCAAACCCTGGCCACCGTCGCTGCAGCGCTCATTGATCAGTGGGAACACAGCCATGCGATAGAGGTCAGCGTCACCATCGACCAAACCCAGATCGAGCGAGCGCGACGGATCTTTGGCCAACGACTCGTCCGGGACGACCATGGGGCATCCGCCACCGGCCACAACGTGACGATCCGATTCCTGCATCTGGAGGACGTGCGAGCACTACTGCCGTTCGGGAGCGCCATCACTGTGCACGGCCCCACCGAAGCCAGGGCTCACCTCCGCGCCCTCGCCACCAACCTCGCCCACCACTATGCGCCGTCACCAACGTCCTGACCCGCAACAACTAGAGGTACGACTACGACCACCTGGGTCGGTGGCTCAGTCGGCGAGGCATCCCCCACCGCATCGCCCGCAAGGGCATCGAATCCTCCACACGACTGGGCCGTCACCGCTGGGTTGTCGAACGGACGGTCTCCTGGCTGGCCGGCTGCCGACGTCTGCACCGCCCCTACGAACGCAAGGCCGAGCCTCCTGGCCTTCGTCGGCATCGCCGCAGCCCTCATCAGTTACCGCCGCATGACAGGGCGGCTCAGGGCCTGAGCCCGTTTTCCTGTATGTCGAAGCAGACCAGACCCATCGAATTCGCCATGGAAGCCACATGGACGGAGGCTTCCTCGGCCCTGTCCCACCGCAATGGCAAGTAGACCAGCGGACCGCCGGCCCCATGGATCAAGGGCCCTGCGGCCCAGGGCGAGGATTCCTCCACGTCCTCCGTCGCATCACACCACCGCCCGAGAAGCGCCCCTACGAAAGCCGCTATCCGCTCGGTTGGAGGATGCTCCGCATGTTCATCGTCCAGGAAGCGCTCGTAAAGATCCTCGAAGACACGGCCAGCGGACCTGTTATCCACCGGCCGCTGCCCTTCCCATACAGCCATGTCGTAGCTCACGCGAAGAGGCTCTCACGAGGCGATAACACGCCAACGCTGCTAGCCGAGTGAGCCAAAAGAAGCGCTGTCCAAAAGGGGGAGCGACACGGGCCCGTCGCCGGTCGATCGGGGCCGGGCCGGCTCAAAGCGCCACTTGATCACCGACGGGCACGGCACCTCGCTCGCGGCCCTGCTGACCGCTGGCAACCGCAGCGACGTCACCCAGCTGCTGCCCTGCTCGACGCCATCCCACCGGTCCGCAGCCGTGTCGGCCGTCCCCGCCGGAAACCCGACTCTGTGTTCGCCGACCGTGGCTATGACCACGACGTCCACCGCGACCAGGTCCGCGATCGCGGCATCGTGCCGGCGATTGCCCGCCGTGGCCCGCGCCCCGGCACAGGCTAGGCACCTACCGGTGGGTGATCAAGCGGAGTTTTCGCGTGGCTGCACGGTTTCCGACGCCTGCGGATCCGCCGGGAACGTCGGGCCGACATCCATGAGGCCTTCCTCAGACTGGCCTGCTGCCTCATCACCTACCGACAAGTGAAATCCTTGTGTTAGCCGTTGTGCGCTGCCCGACGGAGTTCAAGCATCTCGGACCGCAGCCGCCCGGTGCCCATGTTTGACCTCTCGAGGCGGTCGCCGAGGCCGGCCACCCGCGGCGACAAGGAAGGAACTCCGATATGGCTCAGCTTGCTGTCGCTCGCCTGCGTCAGCTACTCCCGCCACCTGTCTCCGGAGGGGACGTGGCGGACTGGGAAGGGCTCACCGGCGCGGCCCAGTTGCAACTCCCGGCGGACTACCGTGAGTTCGTGGAGCTGTACGGCGGGGGAGAGATCGACGAGTACCTGTCCATCAGTACTCCTCCCATCCAAGGTTCGCCCTACGGGGATCTCCTCGCCGGAGTCGAACCCGCACTCTCAGACCGGGACTGCCAGGAACTGAGCGCTCTTCTTGGAGGGCAAGACTTGCCGCTCATGTTGCCCTTCGCGGACTCGGCGAGCAGCGATGTCACCTTCTGGCTACGGAAGGGCGCACCCGACAGTTGGAAGGTGGCCACCTTTCGAAGGCAGGCACAGCACGGGGCGAACCGCTGGACGATCTTCAACGGTGGCATGGCACAGTTCTGCCCGGCCGTCCTGACCGGCGTAGTGGATCCGTTCAGCGAGCAGATCGCGGGACCAGGCTCGCACACCTTCGTGAACTGGCGCGAGATGTAACCACGAGACCCGCACGACCACCCGAACGTACTGCTGTGCTTGCAGGCGCCGGTAGGCGACTCACCTCATTGTGTTAGCCGTTGCCAGAGGAAGGACCGCTCGGGCCGTGATGTCTGGGGATCCTGACGCTAGTGACGCACGCTCGGGGTGACGAACGAGGCGCCGAACATCGCCACCACGTGCTGGGCGCCGAGCCCGATCGTGCGGGGCCAGGAGAGCCGCTCGTCGGGCCGGACCACCGCGCCGGGCGCCGGGGTGCGTCCGTCGCCGTGCAGTTTCCAGCGGACGCCAAGATCCATGGTGCGGTATCGCTCTCGCTCGTACGGGTGCTGAGGTCCGGATCATTCTCACCTGCGAACGGAAGGTGAGCGACCGCTTAGCGACCCCGTACGATGGTGTCGTTGCCCCATACATGCACAGGAGCCCCGCCCGTGACCGCCGAAGCCCCGATCGCCCCCGCCCTGTCGTACGGCCGGCTGATCCCCGTCAGCGTCCATTTCGACGACCTGGACGCGCTCGGCATGCTGCACAACGCCCGTTACCCACTGCTGGTCGAGCGCGCGTGGACCGAGTTCTGGGAGGCCAACGGCGTCCGCTTCGAGGGCGACTGGGCGAGCGCCGGCGACGCCTGCAACGTGGTCAGGGAACTGCTCATCGGCTACGAGGCCCCGGTCACCCGCACCGGCACGTACGCCGTCCACCTCTGGCTGGAGCGGCTCGGCACCACCGGGCTGACATACGGCTTCCGCCTCTGCTCGGTCGACGGGGCCACGACGTACGCGCGCGGCACCCGGGTCCTCGTCCGGCTCGACGCGGCCACCCTGCGGCCCGCGCCGTGGAGCGAGGGCTTCAGGGCCGCGGGTCGGGCACTGCTGCGGCCCGCGGACTGACCTTCGCACCGGTCCGCTCGCCGGTGCGCAGCACCCCCGCGAACGCCGCGAGCCCGCACGCCAGCACCGTCACCACGCCGAACGACACCACCAGGCTCGTCGCCTGCGCCACCCCGCCGATCAGGCTCGGCGCGATCAGCCCGGAGGTGTACGTGATCGTCGCGACGCCCGCGATGGCCTGACTGGGGTTCGGCCCGCTGTGCCCGGCCGCGGCGAAGCACAGCGGTACGACGACGGCGATCCCCAGGCCCATCAGCCCGAAGCCGGTCATCGCCACCGCCGGATGCCCGGCGAGGACGATCAGCAGCCCGCCCAGCGCGGCCAGCACCCCGCCCGCCCGTACGGTCCGCACCGCGCCGAAGCGGTTCACCACCGCGTCGCCCACGAGCCGGGCCGCCGCCATGGTCAGCATGAACCCGGTGGTGCAGGCCGCCGCGAGCCCCGCCGAGGTCTCCAGCTGATCGCGCAGATAGACGGCCGACCAGTCCAGGCTCGCGCCCTCGGCGAACACCGCGCAGAACCCCACCGCGCCGATCAGCAGGGCCGAGCGGGGCGGCAGCGCGAAGCGCGGCGGCGGCTCCTCGTCGTCCTGCGGACGCAGATCCGGCACCCAGTGGCAGGCCAGCAGACCGAGCGCGGTGAGGACGGCGGCCGCCAGCGCGTGATGCACGCGCGCGTCCGCGCCCAGGTGTGCCGCGAGCGTCCCGCCCGCCGAGCCGATCAGCGCCCCGGCGCTCCACATGCCGTGCAGCCCGGACATGATCGACTTCTCGAGCAGCCGCTCCACCTCCACGCCGAGCGCGTTCATCACCACGTCGGCCATGCCCGAGGTCGCGCCATAGGCGAACATCGCCAGGCACAGCGTCAGCAGGTTCGGCGCGAGCGACGGCAGGGTGAGGGAGAGCGTCCACAGGGAGATCAGCAGGCTCAGGGCCGTCCGGGTGCCGAGGCTGTGCGCGATCCGGCCGGCCAGCGGCATCGAACACGAGGCGCCGAACGCCGTGAAGGCGAGGGCGAAGCCCAGCTGGCCCGCGCTCACCCCCGCGTGGTCCTGGATCCACGGCACCCGGGTGGCGAACGAACCGGTGACCGCGCCGTGCACGGTGAACACGGCCGCCACGGCGTACCGGGCGCGCCGCACCTGAGACGGTACGTGGACCACTTCGCTCATTCTTCCGCCCCTTCCGGCCGCGCACCGCTCCGGCGCGATGCGCGTCGTAAACTATCAGGAACCCTGCCTGATAAAAAGAGAGCGCTCTCGGACCGGCGCTCGTCCGGCCCGTGGGAGGATTCCCCGCATGCCCGCATCCCCTCGCACCGCCCGGGCCATCAACGACCGGCTGGCCCTGCAACTGCTGCAGGACGAAGGCCCGTTGACAGCCGGACGGTTGAAGGAACTCACCGGCCTGTCCCGGCCGACGGTCGCCGACCTCGTCGAACGCCTCACCGTCGCCGGACTGATCGAGGTCGCCGGGGAGGCGGGGGAGCAGCGGCGCGGCCCCAACGCCAAGCTGTACGGCCTGGTCGCCGACCGCGCTCAGCTGGCGGCGCTGGACGTGCGCACCGAGGGGGTCGCCGTGCGGGTGTCCGACCTGGTGGGCCGGGTCCTGGCGGAGGCGTCCGTGCCGATCGCCGGTGACATCGGCACCGGCCCGGCCGTGGAGCAGGCGGTGACGCTGGTCGAGCGGACCGTGAAGGAGGCCGGCGTCGAGCGGCTGCACACCGTCGGCATCGGCGCGCCCGGGCTGATCGACCCGGCCGGGGGAGAACTGCGCAACTCCATCGGCCTGCCCGAATGGCACCGCCGTCTGGTGGCGGCCCTTCAGGAACGGTTCCCGTACGCGCGCGTGAGCGTCGAGAACGAGACCAACCTCGCCGCCCTCGCCGAACAGCGGGAGGGCGCCGCCCGGGACCGCGACACCTTCGTCCTGCTCTGGCTCGGCCACGGCACCGGCGCCGCCGTCGTCCTCGACGGCACCCTGCGCCGCGGCGCCTCCGGCGGTACCGGAGAGATAGGTTTCCTTCCGGTCCCGGGCACGGCCGGGCTCCCCTCCGCCGCGGACTGTGAGGGAGGTTTCCATTCCCTGGCCGGTTCGGCGGCGATCACCGCACTGGCCGCGGAGCACGGGCTGACGGCCCGCGCGGAGGGGGAGGAGCCGTCCGGGGCGGCCGTGGTGCGGGCGGCGCTGGAGCAGGGCGACTTCGGGGGGCCTTTCCTCGCCGCTCTCGCCGACCGCGTCGCGATCGGCGTCGCCTCGGTCGTCGCCGTCCTCGACCCCGGGTGTGTGGTCCTCGGGGGCGAGATCGGGCAGGCGGGCGGGCCGGAGCTGGCCGGGCGGGTGGCGGAGCGGCTCCGCAGGATGACGCCCCTGCCGACCGAGGTCCGGCCGAGCGCGCTCGGCGGCGCGGCGGTCCTGCGCGGCGCCCTGCTCACCGCCAGGGAGTCCGCGCAGGAGGAACTCTTCGGGACGCTCTGAGCACGCGGGCCCCCGCGCCGCACCGACCTCCGCACGCCGCTTACCGAAGGCCTGCGGCGCCGCGCCACCCGGCACACCATTACGCGCGCGTGCCGCTCGTCGGTCCTTGCGCGCCCGTGCCGCTCATCGAGCCTTGCGCGCCCGTGCCGGTCACCGTGTCCCACGGGCGCGTGCCGTTCGTCGAGCCTTGCGCGCCCGTGCCGCTCATCGCGTCCTACGCGCCCGTGCGGTTCGTCGGGCATTGCGCGCCCGTGCCGGTCACCGTGTCCCCCGGGCGCGTGCCGTTCGTCGAGCCTTGCGTGCCCGTGCCGCTCATCGCGTCCTACGCGCCCGTGCGGTTCGTCGGGCATTGCGCGCCCGTGCCGGTCACCGTGTCCCCCGGGCGCGTGCCGTTCGTCGAGCCTTGCGTGCCCGTGCCGCTCATCGCGTCCTACGCGCCCGTGCGGTTCGTCGGGCATTGCGCGCCCGTGCCGGTCACCGTGTCCCCCGCGTGTGTGCCGCTCACCGCGTCCTACGCGCGCCCGTGCCGCTCACCGTGTCCTACGCGCCCGTGCCGCTCATCGGGCCCCGCGCGCGTGCCGTCAGGTACTCCTCGAACGTCCCCTTCCCCACGGCCCGTTCCGGTGCCAGGTGGCCGCCCTCGCGGAACGCCCGGTAGGCCGCGCCGAACAGCGGCACGTTCACCACCCGGCGCCGCTTGCCGCTCGCCTTCAGATACGCGCGGGCCAGCGACTCGAACGTACGGACCTCGGGTCCCGCCATGTCCTCGACGCGCCCCGCCGGAGCCCCGGCCGCCAGCTCCGCGAGCCGGTCGGCGACCTCGGCCACCTCCACCGGCTGGTCGCTCACCCCGGCCGGCAGCACCAGCACCGGCACCCTGGCCAGCGCCTCGAACATCTGGAGCAGCAGATCGTGGAACTGCGTCGCGCGCAGCACGGTCCAGCCGAGCCCCGAGTCCGCGACCAGCCGCTCCACGGCCAGCTTCGCCCGGTAGTAGCCGAACGGCACCCGGTCCACCCCGACGATCGAGATGTACACGAGGTGCCGTACCCCCGCCTTCCGGGCCGCCGCGATCAGCCGGTCGGCCGCCTTCTCGTCGCCCCCGCGCGGGGTGCTCGCGCAGTGCACGACGGTGTCCACGCCGGCCAGGGCCGTGTCCAGCCCCGGCCCGCCCTCCCGCAGATCGACGGCGTACGGCCGGCTGTGCCGGCTCAGCACCCGCACCTCGTGCCCGTCCGCCCGCAGCCGCTCGGTGACGAGCCTGCCGAGGGTTCCGGTACCGCCGGTCACCAGGATCGTGGTCATGCTCTTCAGCTCCTTCGGACACCTGGGCGCTCCCGTGCGGAACGCCCTTTCGCCCGCTGGGACCGAGCGGTGCCCGCCGTATGTGACAGAGCTCCGCGATCACGCGAGCTGACGCCGTACGAAGTCCAGCTTGTCCGGGTTGAGCACCGCGCGCAGGCCGGTGATCCCGTCGGGGCCGCAGTCGAAGCCGATCGCGGCCACCAGCGTGCCGCCGTCCCGGGCGAGCAGCGCCGGCGCGCCGTTGAGCTCGACGGCGGTGTACGTGAACCCGGCCGCGAAGCTCCGGGACCCGCCGGCCAGGAACCGCAGTACCTTCTCGCGCCCCTCGATCGGCCGCAGCGCCGCGCCGACCCTGCCCCCGCCGTCGCTCCACCACGTCACATCGGCCGCGAGGATCCGCTCCAGCCCGGCGAGGTCACCGTCCCGGGCCGCCGTGAGGAACGAGGCCACCAGTTCCTCCCGCCGCCGGGCGGGGACCTCGAAGCGCCCTTCCCCGGCCGCCAGCCGCCGCTCCGCGCGCCGGTACAGCTGGCGGCAGTTGGCCTCGCTCAGATCCAGCGTCCCGGCGATCTCCCGGTGGCTGTAGGCGAACGCCTCCCGCAGCACGTACACCGCCCGCTCGGTCGGCGTCAGCCGCTCCAGCAGCACCAGCATCGCGAGCGACACGGCCTCCCGTTGCTCGGCGGAGTCCAGCGGGCCGAGGGTGCCGTCGGAGGTGACCACGGGCTCGGGCAGCCAGGGTCCGGTATAGCGCTCGCGCCGCGCCCGTGCCGAGGTCAGCCGGGTGAGGCAGAGGTTGGTGACGGTTTTCGCGAGCCAGGCCGCCGGATGGGTGATCGCGGTGCGGTCGGCCCCGCTGAACCGCAGATACGCGTCCTGGACCGTGTCCTCGGCCTCCTCGGCCGAACCGAGCATCCGGTACGCGAGCCCGAACAACCGGGGGCGGTGCGTCTCGAACTCGTCGGCGGTCGCGGGCGTCGTCATGGGGCCACCCTGTCAGAGCCCCACGGAGGGAGGTCCGGCGACGGGCAAGGGCCGTCGTCACCGCCGCCGGACCGTACCCGTATGACCCTAAGAGGACTAGACCAGTGGGTCAATAGGTCTGGACCAGCCGTCAGATGCGCTCCGCGTGCCGTCAGTTGGGGTGGCCGAATCCATGCGACAAGTCCAGGGATGCATCCTGTGAGCGAGCCCACACACTTCGCTCGTATGGACGACCATCGGGCGTGGCACACTGGCCCTGTACCTAAAGCAGCGCACTCCGGGGTCGGTGAAAGTCCGAACCGGCGGTTACAGTCCGCGACCCGGTCACTTCCAGTGGCCGGTTGACCAGGTGAAATTCCTGGACCGACGGTTAAAGTCCGGATGGGAGGCAGTGCGCGGCGGGCGGGCATTCGTGCGCGCCGCCGTATGTGTACTCGTCCAGGCGGACGAGTCTGTCGGCGTCGCCCCCCGATGTCCCCGCTCGTGTCTGCTGTCGTCATCGACAGGCCCCGGAGTCCGTGCCCGAATGAGGCAGGAGGACCCGGGAAGTGTTCACCGGAATCGTCGAAGAACTGGGTGAGGTCACCGCCGTCGAGAATCTCGGCGACGCCTCCCGCTTCCGGCTGCGCGGCCCCGTCGTCACCGACGGCGCGAAGCACGGCGACTCCATCGCCGTGAACGGGGTCTGTCTCACCGTCGTCGAACACGAGGGCGACGAGTTCACCGCCGACGTCATGGCCGAGACCCTCGACCGCTCCAGCCTCGGTGCCCTCGCCGTCGGCTCCCGCGTCAACCTCGAACGGCCCACCGCCGTCGGCGCGCGCCTCGGCGGGCACATCGTGCAGGGACACGTGGACGGCACCGGGCAGGTCCTGGAGCGCAGGCCCTCGGAGAACTGGGAGATCGTCAAGGTCTCCCTCCCCGCCGACCTCGCTCGCTACGTCGTCGAGAAGGGCTCCATCACGGTCGACGGCATCAGCCTCACGGTCGTCGAGGCCGGCCCCGACTTCTTCACCGTCAGCCTCATCCCCACCACCCTCGCGCTGACCACGCTCGGCCTCAAGCAGCCCGGCGACCCGGTCAACCTCGAGGTCGACATCGTCGCCAAGTACGTCGAGCGCCTGCTGACCACGACCCAGCAGGGAGCAGCCCGGTGAACTGGCTGAACTCCGAGGCGTTCGTCGCCTTCGACCAGCACATCATCTGGTCGGACATGATCGGCAACATCCTCGGCCTGATCACGCTCGCCCTCGGCTGGCGCCGCTCCCTGATGACCTGGCCGGTCCAGTTCCTCTCCGGCCTGGTCCTGTTCATCGCCTTCTACGGCCACCTGGCGGGCAGCGCCGGCAAGCAGGTCGTCGTCATGGTCGTCGCCCTGTACGGCTGGTGGCAGTGGAACCGCAACAAGGGCCAGTCGGGGGACGGGCACATCGTCCCGCGCTTCGCCACCTGGACCGAGCGCGCGGCCATGCTCGGCGCCGCCGCCCTCGGCACGGTCGCCGTGGCCCTGCTCTTCAAGGCCTACCCGTCCCTGTCCTGGGACCCCTGGCCCGACGCCTACATCTTCGTCGGCACCATCGTCGCCATGTACGCCCAGGCGCGCGGCATGGTCGAGTTCTGGATCGCCTGGCTGCTCGTCGACCTGGTCGGCGTCCCCCTCAACTTCGCCAACGGCTACGCCTTCTCCGGCTTCGTCTACGTCATCTACGGCGCGCTCGTCCTGTGGGGCATGCGCGACTGGTGGCTGCGCTCCCGCAAGGCCGCGCGGCCCACCCTGGAAGGAGCGCCGGCATGAGCACGGCACCGATCCTGTACAGCACCGACGGCCTCGACGACCTCAGCCTCGACCCCGTCGAGCAGGCCATCGCCGACATCGCGGCCGGCCGGCCGATCGTCGTCGTCGACGACGAGGACCGCGAGAACGAGGGCGACCTCGTCATCGCCGCCGAGAAGGCCACCCCCGAGATCATCGCCTTCATGATGAGCGAGTGCCGCGGCCTGATCTGCGCCCCCATGGAGAGCGACGAACTCGACCGGCTGAAGCTCCCTCAGATGGTCGAGGACAACACCGAGTCGATGAAGACCGCCTTCACCGTCTCCGTGGACGCCTCCGGCGCGCACGGCGTGACCACCGGCATCTCCGCCGCCGACCGCGCCGCCACCCTCCGGCTCCTGGCGAGCGGCGACTCCGAGCCGACGGACTTCGTCCGCCCGGGCCACATCTTCCCCCTGCGCGCCCGGTCCGGCGGGGTCCTGACCCGCAACGGCCACACCGAGGCCGCCGTCGACCTCGCCCGCCTCGCGGGGCTGCGCCCGGCCGGCGCGATCGTCGAGATCGCCGGCGAGGACGGCCGGATGCTCCGGCTGCCCGAACTGATCCCGTTCGCCCGCAAGCACGGCCTGACGATCATCTCCATCGAGGACCTGATCGCCTACCGCCGCAGCGCCGAGCCGACCGTCCGCCGCGAGGCCGAGACCCGGCTGCCCACCGTCCACGGCACCTTCACCGCGTACGGCTACCGCTCCACCGCCGACGGCGTCGAGCACGTCGCCCTCGTCCACGGCGAACTCGGCGACGGCGAGGACGTCCTGGTCCGGGTCCACTCCGAATGCCTCACCGGCGACATCTTCGCCTCCCAGCGCTGCGACTGCGGCCCCCAGCTCGACGCCTCCCTCCGGCGCATCCAGGACGAGGGCCGGGGAGTCGTCGTCTACCTGCGCGGACACGAGGGCCGCGGCATCGGCCTGCTGTCCAAGCTGCGGGCGTACGAGCTCCAGGAGCAGGGCCACGACACCCTCGACGCCAACCTGGAGCTGGGCCTGCCCGCCGACGCCCGGGACTACGGGGCGGGCGCGCAGATCCTCGCCGACCTCGGCGTGCACAGCGTCCGGCTGATGACCAACAACCCCGACAAGAGCGACGCGCTCGTCCGGCACGGCATCGAGGTCACGGACCGCGTGCCGATGCCCGTCCAGGCGGGCGAGCACAACATCCGCTACCTGCGCACCAAGCGGGACCGGATGGGACACGACCTGCCCTGGCTGGACACGGCCCCCGTGTCCCCCTGCGGCAACCAGTAAGCAAGAAACACCTCTAGGAGAGACGTGAGCGGCAAGGGCGCACCGGAACTGTCCGTACGCAATGTGGGTGACCTCAGGGTCGCCGTCATCGCGGCCCAGTGGCACGAGAAGGTGATGGACGGTCTGGTCGACGGCGCGCTGCGCGCCCTGCACGACCTGGGCATCGACGAGCCGACCCTGCACAGGGTCCCCGGCAGCTGGGAGCTCCCGGTCGTCGCCAAGGTCCTCGCGGGCCGCGGCTACGACGCGATCGTCGCCCTCGGGGTCGTCATCCGCGGCGGCACCCCCCACTTCGAGTACGTGTGCCAGGGCGTCACCCAGGGCCTGACCCAGGTGTCGGTCGAGACGGGCGTCCCCGTCGGCTTCGGCCTCCTCACCTGCGACACCGAGGAGCAGGCCCTCGACCGGGCCGGTCTGGAGGGCTCCAACGAGGACAAGGGGCACGAGGCGGTGACCGCCGCCGTGGCCACCGCGGCCACCCTCCGCTCAGTATCTGAACCCTGGAGGTAGGCGGCCCGGCATTACGGCTAGGGTGGGACGCACCATGTCCAAGAAGACGTTCGAGGAGCTCTTCGCCGAGCTCCAGCAGAAGGCCGCCACCGGCGACCCCGCCACCTCCCGCACCGCCGAACTCGTCGGCAAGGGCGTCCATGCCATCGGCAAGAAGGTCGTCGAAGAGGCCGCCGAGGTCTGGATGGCCGCCGAGTACGAGGGCAAGGAGGCGGCCGCCGAGGAGATCTCGCAGCTGCTCTACCACGTCCAGGTGATGATGGTCGCCCGCGGAATCTCGCTGGACGACGTCTACGCCCACCTGTAACACCTGATTCCGACCGACACCCACTTCTCACGCGAAGGAAGCCGACCTCATGCTGCGCATCGCCGTCCCCAACAAGGGTTCCCTGTCAGGCCCTGCGGCGGAGATGCTGCATGAGGCCGGCTACCGGCAGCGCCGCGAGTCCAAGGAACTGCGGATCGTCGACCCGGTCAACGAGGTCGAGTTCTTCTACCTCCGCCCCCGCGACATCGCGATCTACGTCTCCTCCGGCAAGCTCGACATCGGCATCACCGGCCGCGACCTGCTGATCGACTCCGGTGCGAAGGCCGAGGAGATCCTCCCGCTCGGCTTCGCCCGCTCCACGTTCCGCTTCGCCGCCAAGCCGGGCACGGCAGGCGGCGTCGAGGACCTCAAGGGCCGCACGGTCGCCACCTCGTACGAGGGCATCGTCGAGGGCCACCTCGCCGAGCACGGCATCGACGCCTCCGTCGTCCACCTCGACGGCGCCGTCGAGACCGCCATCGAACTGGGCGTCGCCGAGGTCATCGCCGACGTCGTCGAGACCGGCACCTCGCTGCGCAACGCGGGCCTGGAGGTCTTCGGCGAGCCCATCATGAAGTCCGAGGCCGTCGTGATCCGCCGCACCGACGCGGAGTCCGACGAGGCCGAGCCCAAGGTGCAGCAGTTCCTGCGCCGCCTTCAGGGCGTCCTGGTCGCCCGGACCTACGTGATGATGGACTACGACTGCCGGGTCGAGCAGCTCGAGAAGGCCGTCGCGCTGACCCCGGGCCTGGAGTCGCCGACCGTCTCCCCGCTGCACAACGAGGGCTGGGTCGCCGTCCGCGCCATGGTCCCCGCCAAGGAGGCCCAGCGGATCATGGACGACCTGTACGACATCGGCGCCCGCGCCATCCTCACCACGGCCATCCACGCCTGCCGCCTCTGACCTCGACCTCGACCACGACCTCCACCGGGAACATGTCCGATCTTCCGGGCAGCGAGCTGCCCACCCTCCCCGTCACCTTCCGGCCGGGCCGCACCCGCGCGGTGCTGCTCTCGGCCGGGGTGGCGATCTTCCTCGTCATCTCCGGCGTCGCCATGCTGCTGGAGAAGCTCGGCCCGGGGGAGCGGCTCAGCTTCGTCGTCACCGGCGCCCTCATCTTCTGGGCGCTGGCCCAGCTCGCCCGGGTCCGGGTCGTCGCCGACGACAGCGGAGTCACCGTCGTGAACATCGCGAGCAGGCGGCGGCTCGACTGGGCCGAGATCATCCAGGTGAACCTCCGTCCGGGCGACCCCTGGGTGTTCCTCAACCTCACCGACGGCACCAGCCTGCCCGCGCTCGGCATCCAGCCCGGCATCAACAAGCAGCAGGCCATCACGGACGCCCGGGCCCTGCGCGGACTCGTCGAGGCCCGCTCGGTCCGGGACCCCGAGACCTCCACCGAGCAAGATCAGGGCTGACTCGGGGGCGCCGCCCCTGCCGCTCAAGGCCCTGTCTTGATTAATCTGGTGACGGAGGCGTTCCCTTTGTGCCTCCACCCCTGTGGTGCCCTGCCGGTGCACAGGGGTTTCCTGCTACCCGAGGAGTGACCCTCTCCGGCGATGGACGGTTCGTCCTGTAGTACCTGCGCCGCCCCCATCCGGCATGTTCCGGAGGCGGCGGCATCATGACCATCCCCTTGCTGCTCCTGGCAGCCGCGTTCCTGCTCATCCTGGCCAACGGCTTCTTCGTGGCCGCCGAGTTCGGCCTCGTCACGGTCGAGCGGCCGGAAGCGGAGAAGGCCGCCGCCGAAGGCGACAAACGAGCCCATACGGTCGTGGAGTCGCTCAAGGAACTGTCCTTCCAGCTCTCCGGCACCCAGCTCGGCATCACCATCACCTCGCTCGTCGTCGGCATGCTCGCCGAACCGGCGCTCGCGGAGCTACTGCACACCCCGTTCACCGCGATCGGCATCCCCGAGGGTGCCGTCTCCGGTGTCGCCGTGGTCGTCGGCATGCTGCTCGCCTCCGCCGTCCAGATGGTGGTCGGCGAACTCGTGCCCAAGAACTGGGCGGTGTCCAAGCCCCTGCAGGTCGCGCGGTTCGTGGCCGGCCCGCAGCACGCCTTCTCCCGGCTGTTCCGGCCGGTGATCTCGGCACTCAACACCGTCGCCAACCGGCTGGTGCGCGCCCTGGGCGTCGAGCCCACCGAGGAGCTGGCCTCCGCCCGCACCCCCGGCGAACTCGTCTCCCTGGCCCGCCACTCGGCCCAGGCCGGCGCCCTCGAGCAGGACACGGCGGATCTCTTCGTCCGGACCCTGTCCCTGGCCGAGCTCACCGCGCAGCATGTGATGACCCCGCGCGTGAAGGTCAGCGCCCTGCAGTCCTCGGCCACCGCCGAGGACGTGGTCAATCTGACCCGGGCCACCGGCCTGTCCCGCTTCCCCGTCTACCGCGAGAAGATCGACGAGATCGTCGGCATGGCCCATCTCAAGGACGCCCTGGCCGTCCCCGTCCAGGACCGGCTGCGCACCCCGGTCGCCCGCATCGCCCGCCCGGCGCTGCTGGTGCCCGAGACCCTGCCCGTCCAGCCGCTGCTGGCCCGGCTGCGCAGCGAGCAGCCCATCGCCGTCGTCGTCGACGAGTACGGCGGCACCGCGGGCGTGGTCACCCTGGAGGACATCGTCGAGGAGATCGTCGGCGAGGTCCGCGACGAACACGACGGCCACGACACCCCCGAACTGGCCGCCGCCCCGCCCGAGGAGGGCAAGCCCGCCTGGGACGTCGACGGCAGCTGCCGGGTCGACACCCTCCAGCGGATAGGCCTGGAGGTGCCCGAGGGGCCGTACGAGACGGTCGCGGGCCTCGTCGCCGACCTGCTCGGACGGATCCCCGCCGTCGGCGACCGGGCGGAACTGCCCGGCTGGCGGCTGTCGGTGCGCCGGGTCGGCCACTACCGGGCCGAACGGATCCGGCTGGTCCACGTCGGCCGGCTCGGTCAGGCCGCGGCGGCCCAGGTCGCGGAGGTCGCCCGATGAGCGTCGTCCAACTCGTCTTCGCCGCGCTGCTCGTCCTGGCCAACGGCTTCTTCGTGGGCGCCGAGTTCGCACTCGTCTCCGTGCGCCGCAGCCAGATCGAGCCCCTGGGCACCGCGCGCGCCCGCCAGGTCCTCCACGGCCTGGAGCGCCTGCCGCAGATGATGGCCGCCGCCCAGTTCGGCATCACGCTGTGCTCCCTGACCCTCGGCGCGGTCGCCGAACCGACCGTCGCCGAGCTGCTGGAACCGTTCTTCGAGTGGATCCACCTCCCGCACGGCATGATCCACCCGCTGGGTTATGTCATCGCCCTGGCCGCCGTGGTCTTCTTCCACCTCGTCATCGGCGAGATGGTCCCGAAGAACCTCGCGATGGCCGCCCCCGAGAAGGCGGCCCTCTGGCTCAGCCCGGGGCTGGTCGCCTTCGCGCGGCTCTGCCGGCCGATCACGGTCGCGCTCGGCGCCTGCGCCCAGGCCATCCTGCGGCTCTTCCGGGTCGAGCCCAAGGACGAGGTGGAGGCCGTCGTCACCAGCGAGCAGCTCAACCGGCTGCTGGAGGACTCCGGCCAGGCGGGTCTCCTCGACCCCGAGGAGCAGGAGCGCCTGGAGGACGCGCTGGAACTGGGCTCGCGTCCGGTGACCGACGTCCTCCTCAAGCGCGAGTCGCTGATCACGGTGCCCCCGTCGGTCACGCCCGGCCAGATCGTCGAGCTCACCGCCCGCACCGGGTACTCCCGCTTCCCCGTCGCCGCCGAGAACGGCGCCTTCATGGGCTATGTCCATGTGAAGGACGTCCTCGACGTGGAGGACTCCGAGCGGGCGGTGCCCCAGCAGCTGTGGCGCCCGATGACGACCCTGCGCTCCGACCTCCCCCTGGACGACGCCCTGACGGTGATGCGCCGCGCGGCCACCCACCTCGCCCAGGTCGCGGACGTCTCCGGCAAGGTCCTGGGCCTGGCCGCCCTGGAGGACGTCCTGGAACTCCTGGTCGGTGAGGTCACCGACCCGGCGCACCGGGAAGTCCCGGAGGTCCGACTGACGGAGCCACGGGCGAGCGGCGAGCCGGAAGAGGCGCTGGCCGGCTAGCCCGGTCAGGTCTCTGGCCGGCGGGGCTGGTCGTCCCCCGGTCGGCAACGCGTACCAGCCGTCGATGAGCTCAGGCGGCGACAGTGAACCCGTGCCGGCTGCCGAGCTCAGTGAGGGTGGACTCGCCCGGGATGCCGTCGGCGTTCGCTCCGGTGAACCCCTGGCGACGCTGGAAAGCCGCGTAGGCGTCGACGGTACGGGACCCGAAGGATCCGTCATCGCCGAACGTCGGGTCCAGCAGCCCCTCCGCGACCAGGGCGGCCTCCACGGGTCTGACGTCCGCCGGGAAGGTCGTGTGCCCCTGGACGGCACCCGGGTCGGTGCGTGCGGCAGTGACGACGTGCGAGAGGCTGACACGGACACCGGTGGGTGCGGCACCAGGCCGTGGAGCGCCCTTCTTCACCCACTCCTGGAGCGGGTCGCCGGGGCAGGCGGTGGCGAAGCCGTCGCGGTGGCCTTTGACTTCCGCTCCGGCGCCGCCCTTCGCCCGCAGCAGGTCGATGGCGTCGCGCATGCCCGCCAATTGAGCTCTGGTCGGACGGGTGAGTCCGGAGTCGCCCACCATGGCGCACACCGAGTAGTGGTTCACGTTCAGTTGGTGGTTGCCATTCGCGGCTTGCAGTTTGTGCAGGCCACGCCCTTCGAAAACATGTCCGTGCGGACAGACCACGAAGCTGTAGGCGATGTCGGAGTAATTCTCCTTGCGGTCCGCCAGATGGTCAGCCTGGATCGCCCGCACTCGGCCGGTGCACTTGGTGTGGTTTTCCGGCTTGGCGAGATCGGACGGTACACGAGTGCCCTCATAGTGGACCTTCACGCCACGAGTGGACGCGATGTGCACGAGGGGTGATCGGGGCGGTTTGGCCCCCCAAACGGCGCGAGTGACGAGATGCATTCCTCACTCCCTTGCGAGTGGAAAAGCGCGGTGGCGCCGAGAACCTGCGGTTCTTGGCGCATATGTATCGTCTTTTTCAGAGTGCATCTGCACACTGGGACAAGTCAAGCAATGCGCCCCGTTTGCCCCGTTGGCGACACGGTCATACGGTCGAAGTAGCGAATCCTCCGCGAGACACCGCGATTCGTCATTTGTATATGCGTCAATAAAGTGAGAAGGCATCGGAATGGCAATGAAACTGGCCGAGCTGCGATCCCTCGCCACACAGGTGGGGTTCACCGGCAACGACATCAACATCGCGGCGGCCGTCGCCATGGCGGAATCCCGAGGTGACCCGGCCGCCGTCGGGGACCAGAAGCTGGCCGACAACAAATGGGGGCCGTCCTTCGGCCTCTTCCAGATACGCTCCCTCAGACACCCGGAGCAGTTCTCCCCACCGGACACGCTCAGGATCGCCGGAAAGCTCAAGGACCCGCGTTACAACGCCAGGACGGCAAAGGCCATCAAGGACGCGCACGGCTGGAATCAGTGGTCCACGTTCAGGAACGGGGCCTACCGCAAGCACATGGACGGCGGCACCGCCACATTCGAGCCCTTCCCCGGTGCTTCGTTCTTCCACACCGGGCAGAAATCACCGGTCATCACCGCGATGCACAAGAGGCTCGTCAGCGAAGGATGCAACCGATACGAGTCCAGCCACGGCACCGACGTGTGGGGGTCGGGGGATGTGAAGTCCTATGCCGCCTGGCAGCGGAAGCTCCACCTGGCAGGCGGCGACGCCGACGGCATCCCCGGCAGGTTCAGCTGGGACATGCTGCACGTCCCCAACGTCTGATCCTGCGAGTGGCCGGTGGTCACCCCCGCTACAGGGCCGACGGATCCTGCGGCCCCCTACCCGACAGCACCTCGCCGTACGCCTGCATGAGATCCGGGAGCCGCAGGGTCGACAGGTCGTCCCGGGTCAGTGCCGTCGGGTAGGTCGACAGCCGCAGATCCCGGTACGCGCAGCTCTTCTCGTACAGGGTCCGCAGAAACCGCCCGTTGCCCAGTTCGTCGATCCATCCCTGGTCGACGACGTGCCCGGCGATCGAGCGCAGCTCGTCCAGTGCCTCCTCGTCCCACACGTCACCGTTCTCGGCGGCCAGCACCTCGCCGATGGAGGTGAGTTCGAGAGGCCGGTACGAGGGGAAGTCGACGCGGGTCGTGAAGCGGGAGGACAGCCCGGGGTTGGCGGCGAGGAGGCGGTCCATGCCCTCCGGATAGCCGGCCAGGATCACCACCAGATGGTCCCGGTTGTCCTCGGCCCGCTTCAGCAGCACCTGGAGGGCCTCGTCGCCGTACGCGTCGCCCTTGCCGTACCCGGAGTTGGAGAGCGAGTACGCCTCGTCGACGAAGAGGACGCCGCCGAGGGCGGAGTCGATCAGTTCATTGGCCTTGACGGCGGTCTGGCCGAGATATTCGCCGACCAGGTCGGCCCGCTGGGCCTCCACCAGATGGTCGCCGCCGAGCAGACCGAGGGCGTAGAAGACCCGGCCGAGGATGCGGGCCACCGTGGTCTTGCCGGTGCCGGAGGGGCCGGAGAAGACGAAATGCCGTTTGGGCGGCTGGACCGGGAGGCCCTGCCCGGCCCGCAGCCGGGCCATGTTGAGCTGCGCCGACAGCGCCTTGACCTGGCGTTTCACGGGTTCCAGGCCCACCATGCGCTCCAGTTCGGCGAGCGCCTCCTCGAGTAAGCCGGGGTCGGTGGGCCCGGCCGGCAGCGGGGAGCCCACGACCGTCTTCGCGCGGACCGCCGGATCGGTGACCGACGGCAGCGGCCCCACGGGCGGCAGATCGGACGGCTCGGTGAGCTTCAGATCCCGGCCCTCGGTGCCGAACAGCGGATCGAGGGCGTCCGGGCCGTCCCCCACGTCCTGCCCGATCCCGGTGAGGGTGATCGCCGCGAGGTCGGCGGGGTCGTCGTAGCCGTCGCCCTCGGCGATCGCGGCGAGCCGGGCCGAGGTGTCCATGAAGGCGGGGTCGACCCGGTGCACCGCCCGGTACAGGGGGAGCGCGGCGGCCGAGCGGCCGGTGCCCTCGTGGGCCCGGGCCAGCCAGTACCGCAACTCCTTGCGCTGGGGCTGCTCGCTGCGGCAGCGCATCAGGGCGGCGGAGAGGAGTGGTTCGGCCTGGCCGTACATCTCCAGCCGGACGCGGGCCATCCCGCCGAACAGCCCGGCCTCGATACCGAGGAGCGGGTCGTCGAGCAGCGGGTCGGTGTGCCGGACGAGCTGTTCCCAGTCCTTGACCAGATAGGCGCGGCAGGCGTGCAGAAAGCGGACCTGGTGGTCGGTGTCGACGGGCGGGAGCCCGGCGAGCGCCCGGTCCAGCTCGGGCACATGCCGCCCGTCCAGCCAGTGCGAGGCGTGCGCGAGCAGCAGATCGCGCGGGCTCTCCAGCACGGGCTGCACCCACCAGCCAAGCCAGTACCAGGAGTTGAGCGTCCGGCGGTGCCGGGTGCGCTGTTCGCCGAACCGGTCCCGGTGCCGGTACATCCGCAACAGCGCGGTCGTCGTGTCCACCCGCAGCGCGTGCAGCCCGAGCCAGCCGTCGGCCATCCCGGGATCGATCCGTACCGCGGTGCGGAACTCCTCTTCCGCCTGCGGATACGCGCCCATGGTGTAGGCGTCCACGCCTCGTAGCCAGGCGAGGTCGGCCGGGGCCTCCAGGCCCTGCGTGCCGAAATCCATCACGTCCCCCACAAACCGTGCCCCCGTCGGTTTGCCACCGGGCCCTCGCCCGCCGGCTGCCTTGGTCGAACCGCTGTGCCGCGGACCGGAGTTGCAAGGTGCGCGAAGCAGCTGTCCGTAGGTCGCACCGAGGGCATCGTACCTGCGGAGGAGTGCCTGCCGAAGGGTGCCGCCCAGGCCGTTTGACGAGGTGGGAGCGGATGGGGCGCATCCCGGCACGGTGACCCTCGGTGAGCGGATGGCGCCGTGGCGCGTCCGGGAAGAGGGGTGCGGAGCGGCACGAGGGCAGAACGAAGCCCCCGATCACGGGGGAACAACCGGGGGCTTCGCGACTTGGGGCGGCTGCGATTGCCGCACATTGAGAACGTAAGTCCTGTACGGGCCGTCGGTCAAGCGAAGTTGGGGCACTTGGCGAAGTTCGAGCGCACGGCCCTTCACAGGTTCACCACATCGCGGGTGGTCCCTCACGGTGGGTGACATCGGGGTGGGCCGAGGGGTCTCCCAGCGGCCCCGGCAGTACCTCGTACCCCTCGCCCAACTGCCGTACCAGCAGCCCGGCATAAGGGCGCGAAGGGTCGTCCGAGAAGTGGTGTGCTTCCGCCCGGACCCAGCCGTCCCAGAACTCCCGCTGCTCCTCCCCGTCCCGCGCCCGCCCGCGCGCCCAGGCCTCCTCGGGTGCCATCTCCAGCCACAGCAGACGGGCGAGATACGGACGCAGGGCGCGACGGCCCGCGCCGACCCCCTCGATCAGGACGACGGGGGCCGCGGGCAGCGGCCGGGGCGGGCCGAAGTGGTGCGCGCGCCAGTCGTAGGGGGCGTAGTGCGCGGTCTCGCCGCGGCCGAACGGCTCGATCACCTCCGTCAGCAGCCGCCCGGTCCACGCGAACAGTTCCGCGTGGCTGGCGATGTCGTCGAGGTGCAGCACCGGCGCCCCGCCGAGCGCCTCGGCCAGCCGGCCCGCGAAGGTGGACTTCCCGGAGCCCGCGTGTCCGTCGACCCCGATCAGACGGACCGGGCCGCAGGACGGGGGGAGGCGGCGGAGCCGGGCGGCGAGTCGGCGGACGGCGGGTCCTGGCGGCTTCACAGGACGCGATACGGGATACGGACGGGCACGGCGCGGAAGTCTAGTGCGACACGGGTGACGTACGGGGCTGCGGTGCTGGTGGGCGTGGCCGCCCGCGCTCATAGTGGGCGCACAGTCGCGTACCGGACATCCTGGGGGTCCTTCCGCCCATGAGCAGCTCAGACCAGCCCACCCGCAGAACCGTTCTTGCCGCCGCGGTAGCCGCCGCGGTGGCGGGCGGCGCGGTCCCGGCCCATGCCGCTCCGGCCCCCGGCATGACCCCGGACGCCGCGGCCCCTGCCGAGACCGCGGACGCCGCGGACGCCGAGGCCATGGCCAAGACCCCGGTCGCCGGGTCCGCCACCGCCCGCCCCGTCGACCACCGCTCCTGGCTCACCTACGCCGACTGGAGCTCGGGCTCCGCGCAGGGCACCCGGGCCGTCGCGGGCGAGCGGCCCGGTCTGGTCCTCGGCAGCCCCGCCGGCACCCTGGCCTACGCCGATCCGCACGCCAGGACCACCGCCGACTGGGAGTACGCGACCTGGACGTCCCCCGTCCACCGGCTCGCCGTCCCCGCCACCGAGGCGATCGCCTCCTGGAACGCGGGCACCCCGGCCGGCACCTGGCTCCAGGTGGAGCTGCGGGCCACGTACACGGACGGCACCGACACCCCCTGGTACGTGATGGGCCGCTGGGCCTCAGGCGACCAGGACATCAGGCGGACCTCGGTCGACGGCCAGACCGACGGCAGGAGCACCGTCTGGACCGACACCCTCGCCGTCGACGACGCCTCGACGGGCCTGCGCCTCGCCTCGTACCGGACCCGGCTGACCCTGTACCGCCGCCCGGGCACGACGCTCACCCCGACCGTGTGGCGGCTGGGGGTGATGGGCTCCGACATCCCGGACCGCTTCACCGCCCCGGCCTCGGTGCCCGGCCCCGCACGCGAGCTGGCGGTCCCGCGCTACTCGCAGGAGATCCACCAGGGCCAGTACCCGGAGTACGACAACGGCGGCGAGGCCTGGTGCAGCCCCACCTCCTCCCAGATGATCATCGAGTACTGGGGCGGCCGGCTGACCCCCGCGCAGCTGAAGTGGGTCGACCCGGCCTACGCCGACCCCCAGGTGTGCCACGCCGCTCGGTACACGTACGACCACCAGTACGCCGGCTGCGGCAACTGGCCCTTCAACGCCGCCTACGCGGCCACCTTCGACGGACTCCAGGGCGTGGTCACCCGGCTGACGTCCCTCACCGACCTGGAGACGCTGATCGCGGCGGGCATCCCGGCCATGACGTCCCAGTCCTTCCTCAAGGAGGAACTCACGGGCGCGGGGTACGGCACGGCCGGTCATCTGATGACCGTGATCGGGTTCACGGCCGAGGGCGATGTGATCGCCAACGATCCGAACTCGGCGGACGACGCCTCGGTGCGGCGGGTGTACGCGCGGCGGCAGTTCGAGAACGTCTGGCTCAGGACCAAGCGCTACAACGCGGCGGGCAAGACGGTCTCCGGCAGCGGGGGCGTGTGCTACCTGTACTTCCCGGTGCGGCCGAGCGCCCGCCAGTGCGCGGCACTGGAGGCGGTGGGGATCGCCGTGTGAGCAAGGTCTCGGCGGCAAAAGCCCTGGCCGGTGGCAAAGTGGACATCATGACCGCACACGCAGCCACCGTCACCCGCACCCGTACCGGCGGCCCGCGCGAGGACGGCCCGAAGGTCGCCGAGCATGTCCTGGGCTGGGTCCTCGTCGCCGTCGTGGCGATGCTGGTGACCCGGCTCGGACTGCTCTGACCTCCGCTGTTGGGCTGTCGCCGGGGTGAGCTGACGCACGTTTCGACCTGACATACTGACGTCGTCCCGCCGACCGTTGGAGACCAGGTCGAAATTGAATATCAGCCAACAGCGCGATGCCGTCCGTCCCCGGGCGCGGGGAACCGAGCGCTCACTGGCGCGTCGCGCCGAACTCATCACCATCGGGCGCAAGTTGTTCGCCGACACGTCCTACGACGCGCTCTCGATGGACGACATCGCCCGCCAGGCGCATGTCGCCAAGGGGCTGATCTACTACTACTTCCAGTCGAAGCGCGGTTACTACCTGGCCATCGTCCAGGACTCCGTCGCCGATCTGGTCTCCTTCGCCGCGAGCGGTCTGGAACTGCCCCAGGTGGACCGGGTCCAGCGGACCATCGACGGCTATCTCCGCTACGCCGAGCACAACCAGGCCGCCTTCCGCACGATCGTCAGCGGCGGGGTCGGCTTCGACACCGAGGTGCACGCCATCCGGGACGGGGTGCGCGCGGCGATCGTCGCGACCATCGCCGAGGGAGCCTACGGCGAGAGCTCCATCCCGCCGCTGCCCCGGATGGCCCTGCTCTCCTGGGTGTGCAGCGTCGAGGGTGCCACCCTCGACTGGATCGACCGCCCCGAGCTCTCCCGTGACGTCATGTGCGACCTGCTGGTGAAGACCCTGGGCGGGACCCTCCGCGCGATCGAGGAGACCGACCCCTCCTTCCCGGCGCCGAAGCCGGCCCGCAGGGACTGAGGACGCGGAAGGGGCGGAGGCCCGTGGTCCTCCGCCCCGAGAGCCCGGCGAACCGGCGATCAGGTCAGTTGATCGCGTGGATCAGCTCGCCGTTCGCCGTGTCCCCGCTCAGTTCCCAGAAGAACGTGCCGCCCAGGTGCTGGGCGTCCTTGTACTTCATCTTCCCCTTGACGGTCTTCGGGGTGTCGTAACTCCACCAGTCGTTGCCGCACTTGGCGTAGGCGGTGCCGCCGACCGTGCCGGTCGCCGGGCACTTGGCCTTCAGGACCTTGTAGTCCTCGTTGCCGTCCTCGTACGTCCCCGCCGCGGGACCGGTGGCCGTGCCGCCCGGCTTGGCCTGGGTGACACCGGTCCAGCCGCGCCCGTAGAAACCGATGCCGAGCAGCAGCTTGTGCGAGGGGATGCCCAGGCTCTTGAGCTTGGCGATCGTGGTGGCGGTGTCGTAGCCCTGCTGCGGAATGCCCGGGTAGGAGTGCAGCGCCGAGTGCGGTGCCGTGGGGCCGGTGGCGGCCCAGGTGCCGAAGTAGTCGTACGTCATCGGGTTGTACCAGTCGACGTACCGGGCCGCACCCGCGTAGTCCGCCGCGTCGATTCTGCCGCCGGCGGTCGCGTCCGCCGTGATCGCCGCCGTGAGCAGCTCGCGCTTGCCGAACTTCTCGCGCAGCGCCTTCATGACGTCCCGGAAGGCCTCGCGGCCGCTGGTGTCGCAGGTCAGACCGCAGGCGTTGGGGTACTCCCAGTCGATGTCGATGCCGTCGAAGACATCCGCCCACTTGGAGTTCTCGACCAGGTCGTAGCAGGACTGCGCGAAGGCCGCCGGGTCCTTGGCCGCCTCGCCGAACCCGCCGGACCAGCTCCAGCCGCCGAACGACCAGATGACCTTGAGGTTCGGGTGCAGCTTCTTCAGTTTGCGCAGCTGGTTGAAGTTGCCGCTGAGCGGCTGGTCCGCCGTGTCGGCGACCCCGTCCACCGACTCCTCGGCGGTGAAGGGCTTGTCGGTGTCCGCCCAGGAGTCGCCGAGGGCGCACTTGCCGTCGGTGACGTTGCCGAAGGCGTAGTTGATGTGGGTGAGCCGGTCGGCGGAGCCGGAGGTCTCGATGTTCTTGACGTAGTACTGGCGGCCGTAGATGCCCCAGTCGGTGAAGTAGCCCACGACCTTGGACCCGGGGCGGGCCTGGGCGTGGCCGGGCGCGTCGGCGCTGGCGGTGCCCGCGCCGGCGAGCAGGCCGGCGCCGAGTGCGGCACAGCAGCCGGCGGCCAGAAGCGTCCGGACGCGGGGGCGGAGCGGGGTGTGCATCGGGTGTCTCCTCGCAGGGACAGGGAGGGGATCGCACGCCGATCGGCATGAACGCGGGGAGGCGTTGGAGCGAAACGGTAGGAGGACTAGACCAGTTCGGTCAATGGTTTGGACCAATCCTGGTGTCGCCCCGCCGTGCGAGGAGAGCGCCCCGCGGGCATACTCACAGCGCGAAGCCGCAGGTCGGCAGTGAGGAGGCGCACCATGAGCGAGCGCGCGCCGACGACGGTGGACCGACTCCTGCCCACGGAGGAGGCGCGGGAACTGCTCGCCCTTGTCCGGGACATCGCCCGCCGGGAGATCGCTCCGACCGCCGCCGAGGAGGAGGACGCGGGACGCTTCCCGCGCGAGCTGTTCACCCTCCTGTCCGTATCGGGGCTGCTCGGACTGCCGTACGACTCCCGTCACGGCGGCGGCGACCAGCCGTACGAGGTCTACCTCCAGGTCCTGGAGGAACTCGCCGCGGCCCGGCTCACCGTGGGGCTGGGGGTCAGCGTCCACACCCTGGCCGCCCATCCCCTCGCCACGCGCGGCACCGACGCCCAGCGGGCCGCGCATCTGCCGGGCGTGCTCGGCGGCGGGCTGCTCGGCGCGTACTGCCTGTCCGAACCGTCCGCCGGATCGGACGCGGCCGCGCTGCGGACCAGGGCCGTGCGCGACGGCGGGGACTGGGTGATCGACGGCACCAAGGCCTGGACCACACACGGCGGGATCGCCGACTTCTACACCGTCCTGGCGCGCACCGGCGGCGAGGGTCCGCGCGGCATCACCGCCTTCCTCGTGCCCGGTGACGCCGCCGGCCTCACCGCCGCCCCGCCCGAGCGCAAGATGGGGCTGAAGGGCTCGCCCACCGCCCAGCTCCACTTCGACGGCGTCCGGGTGCCCGACGACCGCCGCCTCGGCGCGCAGGGCGAGGGCTTCGCGATCGCGCTGGCCGCGCTGGACTCCGGGCGGCTCGGCATCGCGGCCTGCGCGGTCGGCCTCGCCCAGGCGGCCCTGGACGAGGCCGTCGCCCACGCCGTCGAGCGCCGGCAGTTCGGGCGTCCCCTCGCCGACTTCCAGGGGCTGCGCTTCCTGCTCGCCGACATGGCGACCCGCGTCGAGTCGGGCCGCGCCCTGTATCTGGCGGCGGCGCGGCTGCGGGACGCCGGCCGGCCGTTCGCCCGGCAGGCGGCGATGGCCAAACTCCACTGCACGGACGCCGCGATGCAGGTCACGACCGACGCCGTCCAGGTGCTCGGCGGATACGGCTACACCGCCGACTTCCCCGTCGAGCGCCATCTGCGCGAGGCCAAGGCCCTGCAGATCGTCGAGGGCACCAACCAGATCCAGCGGATGGTCATCGCCCGTCATCTGCTGGGCCCGCAGACCCGCTGAACTGCCCCGGCCGCACCTGGGGAGCCGCCAGCCGCACCCACTCGGGGTCGTGTCGACCCGGCAGTGTGCGGCCCCGGTCCGCCCAGGTGCGGATCAGGTCGCGGTAGATGGGCGGGTCCGGTGGGGGAGTCGGGGCCGCTGGGGCCGGTGGGGGCGGAGGAACCGATTCTGCGGGTCTGTGTCCGGTGCCTCCGGGGTCCGCGGAGGCACCGGGCTGGCGATGCCGTCCACGCGCCGTCGTGTGGGTGAGGGTCATACCGGGGCCAACGCGAGGGCGTGAGGGCAGGTCACGGCCGCTTCACCCGAGCGTGCGTTCGGCGGGGCCCCGGCCCCGGTTTCGGCCGGTCCCGCATCTGGCCGCCGCGCCTCCCCTGACGTACCGTCAAATTCCTTGCGTCCAGGGAGGAATGCCCATGGCCGACGACCGCCCCGTGCCGCTCGACGAGTACCCCGTCCACCAGGTGCCCCTGTCGATGAAGCACGTGGCGACCGGGGACCGCAACGCCTACGACCGCTGCATCTTCCACGTCCTCGACCACCGGGGCCACACCCTGCTGATCGCCGGCCTCGGCGTCTACCCCAACCTCGGGGTGATCGACGCCTACGCCACCCTCCGGCGCGGGGACACCCTGTACGCCGTCCGCGCCTCCGACGCCCTCGGCGAGGACCGGATGCGTCTGGAGGTCGGCCCGCTGCGCATCCGCGTCGAACGCCCGCTGCGGGACTTCGTGCTGAGCTGCGCCGCCGACCCGGACGACCCGGACGGACTGTCGTACGAGATCCACTGGTCGGCGGACTTCCCGGCCCTGTGGGAACCGCACCACCAGCAGCGGCGCGGCGGCCGGCTCACCCTGGAGGGGAAGCGGTTCGTGCAGGCCGGCCGGTGTGCGGGGTGGCTGCGGTCGGGCGGGGAGGTGATCCGGCTGACGCCGGGCGCCTGGACCGGGACCCGGGACCGCAGCTGGGGCGTGCGCCCGGTGCCCGGGGAGGAGGGCGGGCGGTTGGCGCAGGAGCATCCGACCGAGGGCTTCCACTGGATCTGGTGCCCGGTCCGCTTCGACGACCGCTTTCTGATGGTCATCACCCAGGAGGACGCCGACGGCCACCGCTCCCTCAACGACGCCACCCTCGTGCGCCCCGGCCGCCGCGACCGCCAACTCGGCTGGCCCCAGGCCGAGATCGGCTACCGGCCCGGCACCCGCCACCCCGAGCACGCCCTCATCCATCTCGGGGACGTCCGCAAACCCCTGGAGCTGGAGGCGGAGATCCTCACCTCCTCGCCGCTGGCGATCGGCGCAGGCTATCCACCGGCCGACGATTGGCAGCACGGCACCTGGCAGGGCCCGCACTGGACCGACCGCCGCATCTATGACCTGACGGCCCCGCACCCCCGGGCCGCCTACGGGGTGACCGATCACGCGGCCCGCTTCCGGCTCGACGGCCAGACCGGCTACGGCATCTTCGAACACGGCTCCTTCGGCCGGCACGATCCGAGCGGCTTCTCCGGCTTCGACTCGGTGGCCCCGCAAGGAGGTTGAGACAGTGCCTACCGCGCCGCGACCGCGCACCACCACCCGGGACCCCGAGGAGCTGGCCCGCCGGCTGACCACCTGGCTCGGCACCCGGCTGCCCGGCGCCCGGGCGACCGGTGTGACCGTGCCCGCCTCCAACGGCCTGTCCAGCGAGACCCTGCTCTTCGATCTCGAGCACCCCGAACCACCCGTGCGCCGCTGCGCGTTGAGGCTCGCGGCGGACCCGGCGGCGTACACCGTCTTCCCCGTGTACGACATGGTCCGCCAGTACCGCACCCTGCGGCTGGTGGCCGCGCACACGGACGTACCCGTGCCGCGCGTGCTGTGGCTGGAGGAGGACCCGGGACCGCTCGGCGCCCCGTTCTTCGTCATGGAGCGCGTCGAGGGACGGGTCCCGCCCGACGTGATGCCCTACACCTACGAGGGCAACTGGCTGCACGCCGCGAGCGAGGCGGAGCGCGAGCGGGTGGAGGCCGCGTCGATCGGCCTGCTGGCCCGGCTGCACGACCAAGTGCCCCTGCACGAAGCCGAGTTCCTTGCGTTCCCCGGTGCGGGCGACGCCCTGCGCCGCCATGTCAAGGCCCAGCGCGCCTACTACGACTGGGTGATCGCCGGACTCGCCCCGTCACCGCTGATCGAGTCCGCCTTCGACCGGCTGGAGGACCTGTGGCCCGAGGACCCGGGCCCGGCCGTCCTCAGCTGGGGCGACGCCCGGATCGGCAACATCGTCTACGCCGGTTTCGAGCCCGCCGCCGTACTCGACTGGGAGATGGCGGCGCTCGCCCCGCGCGAGGTCGACCTCGGCTGGACCGTCTATCTGCACCGCTTCTTCCAGGACCTGACGGTCGCCTCGGGACAGCGCGGACTGCCCGGCTTCCTGCGCCGCGACCGGGTGGAGGAGCGGTACGCGCAGCTCACCGGGCATCCGCCCCGCGACATGGACTTCCACACCCTGTACGCGGCGCTGCGGCACGCGATCGTCATGCTGCGGATCGCCTACCGCCAGGCGTACTTCGGCGAGGTGGCCGTCCCGGCGGATCCGGACACACTGATCCTGCACCACGGCAGCCTGCGGGCCATGGTGCAGGGCAGTTACTGGGAGACGGGCTCCTGAGCGCGGGCGACGCGGCTCAGGCGGCCTGGCGGCGCATCGCCGGTACGCGCATCGGGCGCGAGCTCGGGCCGCCGACGTGCGAGAAGGGCTGCATACGCCAGTCCAGCCCCTGGGGGAGCGTCAGCAGGATCGCGGTGTCCTGCTCCTGGGCCGTGTCGGACTCGTCCGCCGACCGGGCCTCGGACGCCGAACGCCCGGTGCCGGCACAGACCGTGAGCCCGAACGGGTTCCACGGCGAGGCGCACAGCGCGTGCTCCGGCAGGACCTGCTCGTCCGCCAGCAGCGCGATCGACTGCGCGCAGTCCGGGCAGATCACCCGGTACATCTCGAAGGTGTCGTACGCGTCGAGTTCGTCGGCCTCGAACGCGTCGGGTTCGACGCCCTCCGGCTCGGGCTCGACCACGGAAAGCCGCTTGGGCACGGTGCGGCCAGGGCGCTTCAGACTCTGCATGGGATTCTCCCCCTCGGGCTGGGCCGTAAGGCACTGCGGCCTCGACCACAGCAAGCACTTCCCAGCCCGTCTCGGCGGTAATCACGAGGACATCACGAAGCCTCCACGCGTGCTGTGGTCTTCGTCACATGCCATCCGCAGGTGCCAACCCCCACCGGTTCCCCGGCAGATCACAAACCGGGTATGACCTGGGCTGCATAGGTATCCGAGGAGATCACGCGCACTGTAGGTTCTTGCGTCATGGAGGAGCTGGACCGCCAAATCGTGCAGCTGCTCGTCAAGGACGGGCGGATGAGTTACACCGACCTGGGCAAGGCCACCGGCCTGTCCACGTCGGCCGTGCACCAGCGGGTGCGCCGGCTGGAACAGCGCGGCGTCATCCGGGGCTACGCGGCCGTCGTCGACCCGGAGGCCGTCGGGCTGCCCCTGACCGCCTTCATCTCGGTGAAACCCTTCGATCCCAGCGCCCCCGACGACATCTCCGAGCGGCTCGCCGGAGTGCCCGAGATCGAGGCCTGCCACAGCGTCGCGGGCGACGAGAACTACATCCTCAAGGTGCGTGTGGCCACCCCGCACGAGCTGGAGGAACTGCTCGGCCGGATCCGCGCCCTCGCGGGGGTGTCGACCCGGACGACCGTCGTCCTGTCCACGCCGTACGAGGCGCGCCCGCCGCGCATCTAGCGTGTTCCCGGGCGTCGGCCCGCCCCGTGTGCGGCTCCGGTGCCGCGGCGCGAGAAACTGTCGGTCATGAGTGAGCGCACGCCCGAGCCGAAGACCGTCCTGCTCCGCCGTGGAGAGGTCCACAGCCCCGCCGACCCGTTCGCGACCGCGATGGTCGTCGAGCGCGGCCAGGTCGCCTGGGTCGGCTCGGAGGGCGCGGCCGACGCCTTCGCGGACGGCGTCGACGAGGTGGTCGACCTGGACGGCGCCCTCGTCACCCCGGCGTTCACCGACGCCCACGTCCACACCACCTCGACGGGCCTCGCCCTGACCGGTCTCGATCTGTCGGACGCCCCCTCCCTCGCGGCGGCCCTCGCCCTCGTACGGTCATTCGCCGCCGCCCGCCCGCAGGACACGGTGCTGCTCGGACACGGCTGGGACGCCTCCCGCTGGCCCGAGGGGCGCGCGCCCCGGCGGGACGAACTGGACGAGGCCACCGGCGGCCGGCCGCTCTACCTCAGCCGGATCGACGTCCACTCGGCCGTGGTCAGCACCGCCCTGCTGGACCTGGCGCCCCGCGCCCGGACCCAGCCCGGCCACGCCGAGGGGGAGCCGCTCACCCGTGACGCCCACCACACCGTCCGCGCCGCCGCGTTCGCAGCCGTGACGCCCGCCCGGCGCGCCGAGGCCCAGCGGGCCGCCCTCGCGCACGCCGCCTCGCTCGGCATCGGCTCCGTCCACGAGTGCGGCGGCCCCGAGATCTCCTCCGAGGACGACTTCACGGACCTGCTGCGGCTCGCCGCCGAGGAGAGCGGCCCGCGGGTCGTCGGCTACTGGGCCGAGCGCGACACCGACCGGGCCCGGGAGCTCGGCGCGCTCGGCGCCGCCGGGGACCTCTTCGTCGACGGGGCCCTCGGCTCCCACACCGCCTGTCTGCACAGCCCCTACACCGACGCCGCCCACACCGGCACCGCCTATCTGACCGCCGCCGATGTCGCCGCCCATGTGGCCGCCTGCACCGAGGCGGGCCTCCAAGCGGGCTTCCACGCCATCGGCGACGCCGCCGTGACCGCCGTCGTGGACGGCGTGCGGGCCGCCGCCGAGAAGCTCGGCCCCGCCCGGATCCGCGCCGCCCGCCACCGGGTCGAGCACGCCGAGATGCTGACGCCCGAGACCGTCGCCGCCTTCGCCGAGCTGGGCCTGACCGCCTCCGTGCAGCCCGCCTTCGACGCCCTGTGGGGCGGCGAGGACGGCATGTACGCCCAGCGGCTGGGCGCGGAGCGGGCCCGCGCCCTCAACCCCTTCGCGGCCCTGCTGCGGGCCGGCGTCCCGCTCGCCTTCGGCTCCGACAGCCCGGTCACCCCGCTCGACCCGTGGGGCACGGTCCGCGCCGCCGCCTTCCACCGCACCCCCGAGCACCGCGTCTCCGTGCGCGCCGCCTTCACCGCCCACACCCGGGGCGGCTGGCGGGCGATCGGCCGCGACGACGCGGGCGTCCTCGTCCCCGGCGCCCCCGCGGACTACGCGGTCTGGCGCACCGACGAACTGGTCGTCCAGGCCCCCGACGACCGGGTCGCCCGCTGGTCCACCGACCCCCGCTCCGGCACCCCCGGCCTGCCCGACCTCACCCCCGGCACCGACCTCCCGGTGTGTCTGCGCACGGTGGTCGCCGGCAGGACGGTGTTCGTACGGCCGGGCGAGTGATCTCCGGGTCCGGTGCGGGGAAGATCACCCGTCCGCACGTCCGGGTGTGTCCGGTGCCACCTCCCCGCTGACCAGGGCATTGACCGGAAAGCCGCAGGTCGAACGGCTGTTGACAGCCGACGGCCGGGGGCCGGTAGGTTCTGCCGGGTCCACCACCGGACGCCCCGCCGCAGAACGTCCGCGCACTCGCGGCGGCGCCGCTGGGTCAGGGACGGTGTGCCGCACCGGGGCACCGCCACTGGCAGCCAGGCTCAGCGCCTGCGCCGCGTCGAGGGAACGTTCCGTCCGGCCGGGGAGGTGTGACCCGGGTGGGGCCCGGGCGCTCAGTAGACAACGGCTCTCGGTCGACCCGCAGCCAGCGGGCCCCAGGTCGGCCCGAAGGGCGCCGGGCCCCCATCCGCAGCACGCTTCGACCACCCGGGCGGGGTACGTTCGTACATACAAGGTCAAAACCTAGTTCTTACCCCGCTCTTGTGGAATCGACACCACCATTCGATCCTCCTGTCACGTCATCGCAGGCGGTGGCCACTATGGTGGTGGCCTGCGTACGGACACGAAGGGGCAGCAGTGAACGACGGCGACGGGACCCTCGCGGCACAGAAGCGGGGGAGGCAGTTCGGCCCGCTCGGCACCGCCTTGGTGATCATTCCGACCTACAACGAGGCGGAGAACATCAAGGGCATCGTCGGCCGGGTGCGCGAGGCCGTCCCCGAGGCCCATGTCCTCGTGGCCGACGACAACAGCCCCGACGGCACCGGCAAGCTCGCGGACGAGCTGGCCGTCGAGGACGACCACGTCCAGGTCCTGCACCGCAAGGGCAAGGAAGGCCTCGGCGCCGCCTACCTCGCGGGCTTCCGCTGGGGCCTGGAGAACGGCTACGGCGTCCTCATCGAGATGGACGCCGACGGCTCCCACCAGCCCGAGGAACTGCCCCGGCTGCTCACCGCGCTCAAGGGCGCCGACCTGGTCCTCGGCTCCCGCTGGGTACCGGGCGGCCGGGTGGTGAACTGGCCCAAGTCCCGCGAGTTCATCTCCCGCGGCGGCAGCCTCTACTCGCGCCTCGCCCTGGATCTGCCGCTGCGCGACATCACCGGCGGCTACCGGGCCTTCCGCCGCGAGACCATCGAGGGCCTCGGCCTCGAGGAGGTCTCCTCCCAGGGCTACTGCTTCCAGGTCGACCTCGCCCGCCGCGCGGTCAAGGCCGGCTTCCACGTCGTCGAGGTCCCCATCACCTTCGTGGAGCGCGAACTCGGCGACTCCAAGATGAGCCGGGACATCCTCGTCGAGGCGCTGTGGCGGGTCACGGCGTGGGGCGTGGGGGAGCGCGTGGGCAAGATCACGGGCCGAGCCGCGGACCAGCCCGAACCCCCGCGGGCGCCGGCCAAGGCTTCCGCCCAGGCGTCCGCGGAGGTCTCCGCCGAGGCCTCCGCGAAGCCCCACAGCGAGGGCTGATCGTCCTTTTATGCCGCTCTGAGCCGGGTCCGGGCACACTGGGAGCATGACGACTGGCGCTCCGATCCCGACCTACCCCGTTTCCGGCTCCGACTCCGCTCCCACCCGCCCCCGGCGCTCCCGCCTGCGGACGTTCCTGCCGCTCGGGCTCGCCGCCTGGCTGGTGCTGGAGATCTGGCTGCTGTCCACGGTCGCTGCCGCGACGAACGGCTTCGTGGTCTTCCTGCTCCTCGTCGCCGGTTTCGTCCTCGGTTCCGTGGTCATCAAGCGCGCCGGCCGCCGTGCCTTCCGGAACCTCAACGAGGCCCTCCAGCGCGGCGGCTCCCCGTCGAAGGGCTCCGGCAACGGTCTGATGATGCTCGGCGGCCTGCTCCTGATGATCCCGGGCCTGGTCTCCGACGCCGTCGGCCTGCTCCTGCTGCTTCCGCCGGTCCAGAAGGCGGTCGGCTCCTACGCCGAGCGCAAGCTGCTCGCCACCGCCGCCCCCGGCTCCCTCGGCGACGCCTTCCAGCAGGCCCGCATCCACCGCCCGGACGGCAAGGTGGTGCAGGGCGAGGTCATCAAGGAAGGCGACTGAGCCGGGGGTGAATCGGGGGGTGGGGGGGTGGTTCGGGGGTACGCCAAAGACCGCGGGCGCCGTACGTATGTCTCACGTACGGCGCCCGCGGTCATCAACGTGGGCCGATGGGCCGGTCCCAGCCCCGCAGGGCTACGCCGACTTGCGGCTGTCCCGGGGATGCACCGCAAGGTTCATCGCCCCGGACCGCAGAACGGCCAGCCGCTCCTCGAGGACCTCTTCGAGTTCCTCGCGGGTCCGCCGCTCCATCAGCATGTCCCAATGCGTACGCGCGGGCTTGGCCTTCTTCTCCTCAGGGCCGTCGCCGTCCACGAGGAGTGCAGTGGCACCACAGACCTTGCACTCCCACTCCGGCGGGATCTCCGCCTCGACCGAGAAGGGCATCTCGAACCGGTGCCCCTTCTCGCATGCGTACTCCACGGCCTGGCGCGGGGCCAGGTCGATGCCGCGGTCCGTCTCGTAGCTGGTCACCACGAGGCGCGTGCCGCGAAGAGCTCGCTCACTCATGAATCGTGCCTCCCGGGCTTGTCGCCCACAGGACAGGTGTCGCTGTCGTCGTCATCCGGTCAACGTCCGGTCGGCGGTAAAGATTCCCGTTCCGAGTCCCGTTCCGGGTCATGCGTCGCCGTCGTAGCCGCAGCCTTGTCAACCAGTGCAGTACCCACCGGCGCCCGGTTTGTCACATCTGCAAGGAGATGTCACCCAGCGTTTCGGCATCTTTGACGCGCAGTAACGGTACGCCTGGCAGGCCAAACGCGTACACTACCGCCCTTTCGCCTTGAGCGCTAAATCTTCTCGGGCACCGGATTTCCGGCGGCCCCGATCGCCCGCCGCACCGGAACCCGCGCGAGCAGCACGAACCCTATGACGAAGAAGGCCACCAGGGAGATGATCGCGTCCCGATAACTTCCGGTGAACTGGTAGGTGATCCCGAACAGCAGCGGCCCGAGCCAGCTCATCCCGCGGTCGCTCATCTCGTACGCGGAGAAGTACTCGGCCTCCTTGCCCGGCGGCACGAGATGGGAGAACAGGGACCGGGACAGCGCCTGACTGCCGCCGAGGACCAGGCCGATCGCGGAGGCCAGCAGGAAGAAGCCCACCGGCGCCCCGGCCGGCAGGAAGTACCCGGCCCCCAGCGTGAGCGTCCACGCCACCAGCGAGCCGAGGATCGTCCGCTTTGCGCCGTACGTCCGGGCCAGCCGCCCCATGGCGAGGGCGCCCGCGACGGCCAGCACCTGGACCAGCAGGACGGCGCCGATGAGGGTGGACTGGCCGAGGCCGAGTTCCTCGGAGCCGTAGACCGACGCCTGGGAGATCACGGTCTGGATGCCGTCGTTGTAGATGAGGTACGCGAGGAGGAAGGAGAGGGTGAGGGGGTGCCGGCGCATGTCGCGGATCGTCGCCGCGAGCTGGCGCAGCCCCGGAGCCGTCGCCTCCCGTTCCGCGGCCGGCTCGGCACGGCCCCGGTCGCGCAGCCGCCGCAGCGGGATGATCGCGAACCCGCCCCACCACACACCCGCCGAGGCCAGACAGATGCGCACGGCCGTCGACTCCGAGACGCCGAAGGCGTCGTGGGCGAGATAGAGGACCAGGTTCACGATCAGCATCAGCGAACCGGCCGCGTAGCCGAAGGCCCAGCCGCGCGAGGAGACCGCGTCGCGTTCCTCGGGCGGGGCGATCTGCGGGAGATAGGAGTTGTAGAGCATGGTGCCGACCGCCATGGACGCGTTCGCCACGACCAGCAGTACCCCGCCGAGCAGATAGCGGTCGCCGTCGAGGAAGAACATCCCGGTGGTGGCCGCGGCGCCCACGTAGGCGGTGACGCCCAGCAGCGGCTTCTTGCGCCCCGTGCGGTCGGCGGCGGCGCCCACCAGGGGCATCACCACCACCGCGAGGATCACCGACAGGGACACGGAGTACGCGAAGAACGATCCCGCGCGCACCGGTATGCCGAGCGGATGCACATATCCGTCGGCGTCCGCCGCGTCCTTGGCGACGGACGTCAGATACGGCCCCAGGAACACGGTGAGCACGCTCGCCGAGTAGACGGAGCACGCCCAGTCGTAGAAGTACCAGCCGCGCTGCTCGCGCCGCCGCCCGGCGGCCTC
Source organism: Streptomyces sp. NPDC005820 (assembly GCF_040630255.1). NCBI lineage: Bacteria > Bacillati > Actinomycetota > Actinomycetes > Kitasatosporales > Streptomycetaceae > Streptomyces > Streptomyces sp. NPDC005820. The sequence continues at coordinate 50,962 of NZ_JBEXXE010000035.1, read as the reverse complement.
GTCGGACGCCGCCGTCCGCACGGTGTCGGTGCCCACCCGTGCCCTCGCTTCCCACTGGTGCGAAGGTGTGTGCGATGACGGTGTGCGGCGGGTCAGACCCAGACGCCCCGGTCCTCCATGACCTTGCGCAACGTGTCGATGTGATCGGTCATGATGCCATCGACCCCCAGGTCCAGGAGCCGGTGCATGGCATCGGGATCATTGATGGTCCACACGTGCACCTGCAACCCGCGCGCGTGGGCGACCCGGACGAAACGCCGGTCCACGACCTGGATGCCCGACTGGGCCTCGGGTACCTGCGCGGCCACCGCCGAGGGGCGCAGCGCCGCGGGCACTCCCCAGGACCGCAGCCGCAGATTGAGCACACCCCGGGTGCCGTACGACGTCGCCAGGCGCGGTCCGGCCAGCCGCTGGGCGCGCACGACCCGCGCCTCGGAGAACGAGCCCACGCAGATCCGGTCCCAGGCACCGGTGCGCGCGATGAGGTTGAGCAGGGGATGCAGCGCCGGTTCCGCCTTGATGTCCACGTTCCAGCGCACATCGGGGAAGGTCTCCAGCAGCTCCTCGAAGAGCGGCACCGGCTCCTTGCCCGCCACGCGCGCGTGCCGTACGTCCGCCCACGGCAGGTCGGCGATCCGGCCGGCGCCGTCGGTGACCCGGTCCAGCGTCCCGTCGTGGAAGGCGACGAGCTTGCCGTCCCGGGTGGCGTGCACATCGGTCTCGATGTAGCGGTAACCCGTCTCCACCGCGCGCCGGAACTGCGCCACGGTGTTCTCCAGACCGTCCGCGGCCCCGCCGCGGTGTGCGAACGGGATGGGCCCCGGATGGTCGAGGTAGGGGTGGCGTATGAGGGTGGTCACCTGCGCAGTATCGCCCCATGGGGTGTCCCCGTGGCAACGACCGTGCTGCCGTCGGATGCCGCCGCAACGGCGAACGCCCGCAGGAAGAACTGGGCGAGGGGGCCGATGGACAGGGCGTAGAGCAGGGTGCCGACGCCGATGGTGCCGCCGAGCGTGAATCCGGTCACGACGACGGCCAGCTCGATCGCCGTCCGCATCAGCCGGATCGAGCGGCCGGTGCGCCGGTGCAGACCGGTCATCAGCCCGTCGCGCGGACCCGGCCCGAAGCGGGCGGCGATGTACAGACCGGTGGCCACCCCGTTCAGCAGGACACCGGCCAGCAGGAGCGGAACGCGGACACCCAGGGCGTGCACCTCCGGGACCAGGGCCAGGGTGCCGTCCATCGCGAGGCCGACCACGAAGACATTGGAGACGGTGCCGAGGCCGGGGCGCTGGCGCAGCGGTATCCACAGCAGCAGCACCACCGCGCCGACGGCGATCGACACGACACCGATCGTCAGACCGGTGAGCTCGGCCAGGCCCTGGTGCAGGACACCCCACGGCTCCAGGCCGAGGCCCGCCTCGACGAGCAGCGCGGCGCTGGCACCGTACAGGGCGAGCCCGGCGTACAGCTGGAGCAGTCGGCGGACGAGAGGTCCCCTGGTGGACCGGGCCGGCGTGGACAAGGGAAGCCCCCTGGTGGTGGTAGTGGCCTGACCCGTGACACTCTGTGGCTTGGAAGGAATCGTCATCCATGGCCAATTCGGGGAAGGTGGACTGGTAACCATGGCGCAGTGGACCTCCGCGGTGGGGGCCGCCCAGCTCGCTCGGCTGCTCAAGTCCCAGCAGGACCGCCCGGCGGGCCCGGGCACCCGTCGCCCGCCCGCCTACCGGGCGCTCGCCGACGGCATCCGGCTGCTGGTCCTGGAGGGCAGGGTCCCGGTCGCCGCGCGGCTGCCCGCCGAACGCGAACTGGCCCTGTCGTTCTCGGTGAGCCGTACGACGGTCGCCGCCGCCTACGAGGCGCTGCGCGCGGAGGGCTTCCTGGAGTCCCGGCGCGGGGCCGGCAGCTGGACGGCCGTCCCGGCCGGCAACCCGCTGCCCGCGCGCGGCCTGGAACCCCTGCCGCCGGAGGCCCTCGGCTCGATGATCGACCTGGGCTGCGCGGCCCTCCCGGCACCCGAGCCCTGGCTCACCCGCGCCGTGCAGGGCGCCCTCGAGGAACTGCCCCCGTACGCCCACACCCACGGCGACTATCCGGCGGGCCTGCCCGCGCTGCGCTCGATGATCGCCGACCGCTACACCGCGCGCGGGATCCCGACGATGCCCGAGCAGATCATGGTGACGACCGGTGCCATGGGCGCCATCGACGCGATCTGTCATCTCTTCGGCGGGCGCGGCGAACGCATCGCCGTCGAGTCGCCCTCCTACGCCAACATCCTCCAGCTCATGCGCGAGGCGGGGGCCCGGCTGGTGCCCGTGGCCATGGCCGAGGGGCTCGCCGGCTGGGACATGGACCGCTGGCGCCAGGTGCTGCGCGAGGCCGCGCCGCGGATCGCGTACGTCGTCGCCGACTTCCACAACCCGACCGGCGCCCTGGCCGACGAGGACCAGCGGCGACGGCTGGTGGAGGCCGCCCGGTCCGCCGGGACCGTGCTGGTCGCCGACGAGACGATGACCGAGCTGCGGCTGGACGACGACGTCGAGATGCCCCGGCCCGTGTGCGGGTTCGACCCGGCCGGGTCGACGGTGATCACGGTCGGTTCGGCGAGCAAGGCCTTCTGGGCGGGGATGCGCATCGGCTGGGTGCGGGCCGCTCCGGACGTGATCCGCAGCCTGGTCGCGGCCCGCGCCTACGCCGACCTGGGCACCCCCGTGCTGGAGCAGCTCGCGGTGAACTGGCTGTTCAGCACCGGTGGCTGGGAGCAGGCCGTCGACCTGCGGCGCGACCAGGCCCGGGAGAACCGTGAGGCGCTGGTCGCGGCGCTCCGGCGGGAGCTGCCCGACTGGGAGTTCGCCGTACCGCAGGGCGGGCTGACGCTCTGGGTCCGGGCCGGCGGCCTGTCCGGCTCGCGCATCGCGGAGGCGGGCGAGCGCGTCGGCGTCCGCGTCCCCTCGGGCCCGCGCTTCGGGGTCGACGGCGCTTTCGAGGGATACGTACGCCTGCCGTTCACGGTGGGCGGCGCGGTGGCGGACGAGGCGGCTTCACGGTTGGCGGCGGCGGCGAAGATCGTGCGGAGCGGGGGCACAGCGGGCGGCGAGGCCCCGCGCACGTTCGTCGCCTAGCAGGGCCGCCCCCGTGGCTGCCGCAGTCACGGGGGCGAGCGAACCCACCCGCGCCGGCGACCGCTCACGCTTCGGCCACGACAGCCGCCTCCACCGGCACCGCCCCCTCGTCCGCCGGTGTACTCCGAGGCGGCAACAGCTCCAGCACCGCCTGCCGCTGCGCCTCGCTCGTCGCGTCGTCGTACGGATCCGGAGTCGCCGGCACCTGAAGCCGATGCACCGGCCCCGCCCCCAGCCGCGCATACCCGCGCCCGGGCGGAACCTGCTCGACGGGAGTGGTGTGCGGAGGCGCCCCGAGGACCGCGGCCAGCCGCCCGGCCGAGGCGGGCCCGAGCACGACACGCGCGCGTGTGTGCTGCCGTACGGCGTCGTCCAGCAGGTCCAGGCTGTCGAACTGTTCGGCCACGACCACGGTCACCGAGGCCGCGCGGCCGTGCCGCAGGGGCGCCTGGAGCAGCGACTGCGGGTCCGTGCGGCCGTCCGCCTCGGCGAGCGGGGTGAAGGCGGTGGGCCGGTCGAGGAGGATCCACAGTGGGCGGCGGGTGTCGTCGGGCGGTGTGTGCCCCGCCTGACGGGCGTGGTTGGCCGCGATCAGCCGGCGTTCGGTCTCCTGGGCCGCCCATTCCAGTCCGGTCAGCGCCCCGGCGAGCCCGACCTCGACGCCGAGGACGCCGTCCCGGCCGGTGAGGCAGGCGTACTCGCCGGTACCGCCGCCCTCGACGATCAGGACGTCGCCGTACCGGAGGGCCTGGAGGGCGATGGAGCGCAGCAGGGTGGAGGTGCCGCTGCCGGGCTGGCCGACGACCAGCAGATGCGGCTCGGTGGAGCGGACGCCGGTGCGCCAGACGACCGGCGGGACGTCGCGCTGTTCCTCGCCGTGGGTGAGGGGGAGCGTGCGCTGGACGCGGATGGGGTCGGTGAAGCCGAGGACGGTCTCGCCGGGCGCGGTGACGAACCGCTGGGCGGCGATGTCGGTGGGGAGCGGGGCGAGGACGCCGACCGTGAGTTCGTTGCCCTCCTCGTCCCAGGTGAAGAGGTACTCGCGGCCACGGCCCGACTTCGCGGTGAGCAGCAGCTCGATCCGCGCGCGGGGCTCCCGCTCGCCGTCCGGGAAGTAGGCCGGGTAGCGGATCACGAGATGGGTGATGCGCCCGGAGGCGTCGAACTCGAACGCCGGGAAGGCCTTCTCCCACTCGCCGCCGTGGGCGTAGAGGGGAGAAGGGTCGTCGGCCGTCGAGAAGTACGGGACCAGGGCCTCGTACAGGGACTGGAGCCGCTGGGTCTGCGACTCGTCGGGGCCGTCGGGATCCGGTGGGGTGCGGTCCCGGCCCTGCCAGGCCGCCGCCGCCATCAGGGTGATGACGGCGAGCAGCGGGCCGTACGGCACGAGCACCACGACCAGGATCACCGAGGCCGCCAGGAACAGCAGCGGGCCCCGCTTGTCCTTCGGGGTCTCGGCCCATCTGCGCCGTCCGGCCGAGGCCAGCCGGCGCAGACCGCGCGTGATCGTGATCAGTGGATGGAGGACGTCGGTGGCGCTGTCGGCCGCCGTCCGGGCCAGCTCCCGGCTCCGGGCGATCTGCGCGCTGCCTGTGCTCAGGATGCGGGGGAGGGGGCGCCGGGCCACTGCTGTCTCCTGATCGTGCGTACGGAAGGGACGGTCGGCGGGTGGGGCGGCGTCAGAACTTGATGCCGCCCAGCAGGCCGGCCAGGCTCTCGCCGCCGGCCTTGATGCTCGGGGCGATGGCCGTGCTCGCCAGGTAGAAGCCGAACAGGGCCGAGACGCAGGCGTGCGACGCCTTCAGTCCGTCCTTCCGGAAGAACAGGAAGACGATGATGCCGAGAAGGACGACGCCTGACATGGACAGGATCATTTGGTTCTCCTGGTTCGGTGGGGACAGTCACCATGAGTACTTCCAGGATCACAGGATGTATCCATACGATAAAAGGTGCAACTGAGTGATTTTCCGTAAATTTCCCTCAAGTGGCGGAACATCCGTAGGGTCGCCCGAGTAGGAGAATTGCGGCGAACGGGTCGCTCCGTGATCTTTGCCTCGGACGGGACCACCCATGTGCCCGACGAGCCAGTACGCTGGCGATTCACCTGAACGGTTGAGTGGAGCTGTGAGCGAGAGGCGGTCCAGGCCGATGACTGAAGCCCCCGACCCCGAGGTCGTGGAGCTGGCGACCAAGATCTTCGATCTGGCCCGTCAGGGGCGGACCGAGGAGCTGGTGGCGTACGTGGACGCGGGCGTTCCGGCCGACCTCACCAACGACCGCGGTGACGGTCTGGTGATGCTCGCCGCCTATCACGGCCACGCCGACGCGGTACGGGCCCTGCTGGCCCGCGGCGCCGAGGCCGACCGGATCAACGACAGGGGGCAGACCCCGCTCGCCGGGGCCGCCTTCAAGGGGGAGACGGATGTGATCAAGGTCCTTCTGGAGGCGGGCGCCGACCCGTCCGCGGGCACCCCCTCGGCCGCCGACACGGCCCGGATGTTCGCCAGGACCGAGCTGCTGGAACTGTTCGGCGCCCGGTGAGCCACACCGACTCCGATCAGGTAATGAGAAGTTCCTGAACAGGTAAATCGACGACCACGGGGGAGGCGGTACAAGGCCGCCGGAAATATCGGTCGCGGCAGGCAGAAGCGCCGGGTCATCATGACGACGTGATTCACGGACGCGATGGCTGGGCAGGTGTTGCCGCACCGCGCGGGCCGTGATGCGGTCCGCATGGGCCACCGACGAGAGGCAGAGGAAGATGGTCTACAGCAAGCAGGAAACGGCGGGCGCCCCGACGTGTTGTCACGCGGCCAGGTAGTGCACGTCCCCGGTTGCGTCGACGCTTGATGTGAGGCTGTTTCCCATGTTCGATCCGGTCATAGCGCCCAGCGGTACCCTGCTCGGCCTCCTCCAGAGGGGTCGAGGCGACGGTACGCTGCACGCGCTCACCGCCCCGCGCGCCGAAGCGCTCGCGGCACTGAACCACTGTGTGTTGCGCGATCCCCGCCACGACTGGCAGGTGGAGAACCGCTCCCTCTACTACGCCCGTCTCTACCTCGACCTCAGCGGCGAGCTGGACGAGATCGAGGCGCATCTCTTCGACGTCGAGGACGCCTTCGACACCGAGGAGTCACGCACGGGCCTCGCCCTGGCCGTCCTCGGCCACCTGGCCTCCTACGGCCGGCGGGACGCCCTCGACCTGCTGCGCAGGTACGCCGCCACGGGCGCCAACTGGGCCTGGGCCCTGGACGAGCTCGCCCTGCGCGACGACGACGCCGGGCTGCGCGCCCTCGCCACACCGGTGCTCGCGCGGTTCGCCACCGACGCCGAGGGCGAGGCCGAACTGGCCGCCGCCGTCCGGGACGCCTTCGAACCACGGCCCTGGCGCCTGTGGGCCGAGGATCCCCGCGAATACGTCGCCACACGCGTGCGTGCCGCCCACGAAGCCGGCTGTTTCGACCGCTGGCAACGCCAGATGAGTCCCGGCGGACCGCGCCCCGGCTGGAGCGTCCGGGCCGTGTTCGAATGGGCCCAGCAGGGTTTGGAACGCGGCGCGGCCCTCCATGTCCCCGCCGCCCGCTGCCTCACCGCCGTGGCCGGCCCCGAGGACCGCCCGGAGATCGTGCAGGCCGCCAAGGACGGCACCGACGGAGCCCGCTGCACCGCCCTGCGCTACCTCGCCGACTGCAACGACCCCGACGCCCTGACCCTGGTCGAACAGGCCGTGGCCACCGGATCCACCACCGTCGTGGACGCCGCCGTCGACGCCTTCGAACGCATGCGCAGCATCGCCGCCGTCGAACAGGCCCGCGGCTGGGCCCACCGGCCCGACGCCCTGGGCGCCGCCGCCGGACGCATGCTCGCCTGCCGCGGCGCCACCAAGGACAGCGACCTCGTCCTCGGCGCCCTGCGCGAGGCCGTACGCGGCGAAGGCTGCGACGCACCGACCCTGTGGACCCTCGTCGACGGCACCGGACGCCTCGGCATCGTCTGCGCGGCCCCCGTGCTGCGCCACATCTACCGCGAGACGGCCTCCTCCCACCTACGCGGGCGCTGCGCCCGCGCCCTCGCCGCCACCGACCCCTCCTTCGCCACCGGGTTCGCCGTCGAATGCCTGTGGGACTGCGAGGAGGCCACCCGCGAGATCGCCGCCCGGCACGCCGAGACCGGCGACGCCCGGGTCGTGGAACGCCTCCGGCGGCTCGCCGCCGACCCCGCCGAGGAGGCCGAGGTCCAGACGGCCGTACGCAGCCGCATCGGACCGGACCCGGCGTCCGCGATGTAGCCCCAGGACCGGCCCGGCGCCGCCGGGGCGGCCGACGTCCGCCCGCCCGGTGAACACCGGATGACCCACGGGTCAGGCGCGCATGGACACCGTCTGACCTGCTCGGGCACCGGCGGCGCGGGCCGTCCGGAGTGCGCCGGCGCACGCAGCGCAACGCTCATGGGACGTTTGTCGTCAGGAAAGATCCACGTTGACGCGGCCACGTCCAGGGCGGCGACAACACCGGTATGCGTGTCGTCATCGTGACCGAATCCTTTCCCCCCGACGTGAACGGCGTGGCCCACTGCGCGCTCCAGACCGCCCGGCACCTCGTAGATCGCGGTCACTCCCCGCTCGTCGTCGCACCGGCCACCGCGGCCGGTACCGGGCCCGACGCCTCCGCGCCGTGCCCCGTCGTCCGTGTCCCCTCCCTCCCGCTCCCGGGCTATCCCCAGGTCCGCGTCGCCCTCCCCAGCCGGCGTGTCGCCGCGGCCATGGCCGAGCACCGCGCCGACGTGGTCCACCTGGCCAGCCCCTTCGTCCTCGGCGTCCGCGGCATGGCGGCCGCCGCCAAGCTCGGCATCCCGGCTGTCGCCGTCTACCAGACCGACCTGGCCGGATACGCCCGCACGTACATGGGCGTCGGCGAGGCCACCGCCTGGCGGCGCATCCGCTCCGTGCACGCCGCCGCCGACCTCACCCTCGCGCCCTCCAGCGCCGCCCTGCACGACCTGGAGACGCACGGCATACCCCGGGTCAAGCTCTGGCAGCGCGGTGTGGACACCGTCCGCTTCCGCCCCGAGCACCGCGACGAGACCCTGCGCCGCGAACTCGCCCCCAACGGCGAACTGATCGTCGGCTACGTCGGCCGCCTCGCCCCCGAGAAGCAGGTCGAACTGCTGTCCGGAGTGTGCGGACTCGAGGGCGTACGGGTCGTGGTCGTCGGCGACGGGCCCAGCCGCGCCCACCTCGACGAGGCCCTGCCCGGCGCCGTCTTCCTCGGCCGCCGCACCGGCGACGAGCTGGCCCGGATCTTCGCCTCGCTGGACGTCTTCGTCCACACGGGCCCCTTCGAGACGTTCTGCCAGACCGTGCAGGAGGCCATGTCCAGCGGCGTGCCGGTCGTCGCGCCCGCCGCCGGCGGCCCGCTGGACCTGGTCGCCCACGGCCGCACCGGCCTGCTCTTCCCGCCGCGCCACACGGCCGCCGTACGGGACGCGGTGGCGACCCTCGCCGCCGACCCCGCCCTGCGCAGGGCGTACGGCGACGCCGGGCGCGCCACGGTCGAGGGGCGCACCTGGGCCGCCGTCGGCGACCAGCTCATCGGCCACTACGGGGACGTGCTGGCCGCGCGCCGACTGGCGGTGGCGGCGTGAGCGGCGGGCCGACCGGCGGCGTGACCGGCGGGCCGACCGGCGGCGCGTGCGGCGGGCCGCTGCGGATCGTCCGCCTGGCCAACTTCGTGGCCCCCGCCTCGGGCGGACTGCGCACCGCGCTGCGCGAACTCGGCAAGGGCTACCGCGCGGCGGGCCACGAACCCGTCCTGATCGTGCCGGGCGAGCGGGCGAGCGACCGCGACACCGAGCAGGGCCGGGTGATCACCCTGCCCGGACCGCTGCTGCCCGGCACCGGCGGCTACCGCGTCCTCACCGACAAGCGCCGGCTCGCCCGCCTCCTGGAGGACCTCGCCCCGGACCGCCTGGAGGTCTCCGACCGTACGACGCTGCGCTGGACCGGCAAGTGGGCACGGCGCGCCCGGGTCCCCGCCGTGATGGTCTCCCACGAGACCGCCGACGGGGTGCTGCGCACCTGGGGCCTGTCCGAGGCCACCGCCCGGCGCACCGCCGACGCGCTCAACATCCGTACGGCGCACACGTACGCGCGCGTGGTGTGCACCACCGAGTTCGCCGAACGGGAGTTCGTACGGATCGGGGCGCGCAACGTGGTGCGCGCCCCGCTCGGCGTCGACCTCGTCGCGCGGCATCCCTCGCTGTACGACGCGGGCGTACGGGCCCAGCACGCGCGCGAGGACGAGATCCTGCTGGTCACCTGCACCCGGCTGTCCGTGGAGAAGCGGCCCGGTACCGCGCTGGACGCCCTGGAGGCGCTGGTGCGGCGGGGCACGCGGGCGGTGCTGGTGATCGCCGGGGACGGGCCGCTGCGCCCGCGCCTGGAACAGCGGGCCCGGGAGCGCGGGCTGCCGGTGACCTTCCTCGGGCATGTCGCCGACCGGGACGCCCTGGGCGCGCTCCAGGCCTCCGCCGACGTGTGCCTGGCGCCGGGGCCCGCGGAGACGTTCGGGCTGGCCGCCCTGGAGGCGATGGCCTGCGGGACGCCGGTCGTCGTCAGCGCGTCCTCGGCGCTGCCCGAGGTGATCGGCGAGGCGGGCGCGGTCGCGGCCGACCGGGGCGCCGCGTTCGCGGACGCGGTGGAGAGCCTCCTGGAGCGCTCCGTGCCGGAGCGCCGGGAGGCGGCACGCGCGCGTGCGGAGTGCTTCGGGTGGGCGACGTCGGTGGAGGCGTTTCTCGCCGCGCACGACGCGACGGTACGGGTGCGTTCCGTCGTGACCGGAGGGGCTCGATGAGACGCACCCGTTTCGTCGCCCTCGGTGACTCCCTCACCGAGGGGGTGGGCGATCCGGCCGGCGACGGGTGGCGCGGCTGGGCCGCGCTGCTCGCCGGGGGGCTCGGCGAGGCCTCGTCCCTGGACTTCACCAACCTCGCGGTGAGCGGGGCGCAGACGCGGGACGTGCTGGAGCGGCAGCTTCCGGCGGCGCTGGCGCTGCGGCCCGACGTGGTGTCCGTCGTCGTCGGCGTCAACGACACGCTGCGCTGCACCTTCGACATCCACACCGTCGCCGCCCGGCTCGACACGGTGTACGCGGCCTTCGCCGAGCAGGGCGCGGTACTGCTCACCGCGTGTCTGCCCGACCCTGGGGCCATGCTCGGCCTGCCCGGGGCCCTCGCCCGTCCGCTGGCCCGGCGGCAGCGCGCGGTCAACACCGTCGTCCACGCGCTGTCCGAACGGTACGGGGCCGTCCATCTGCACGCGGCGGAGGGTGCCTGGCTGACCGACCGCGCGATGTGGAGCGCGGACCGGCTGCACCCGGGTGAGCGGGGACACCGGCAGCTGGCCGTGCGCTTCCACGCGCTGCTGGCCGAGGCGGGCCTCGCCACCGGCCCCGCGCCTTCGCCCGAGCCGGAGCATCCGGCGCCGACGACCTCCGCGAGCCTGTGGTGGCTGGCGACGGCGGGCACCGGCTGGGTGGCCCGGCGCTGCACCGACCTGCTGCCGCAGTTGCTCACGCTGGCCGCCGACGAGCTGCGCCACCGCGCGCGGGGGACGAGCGCCCGGCTCGACCTGCGGGCGTCGGCGGCGGTCTCCGCGGCACTGGCCGCCCTGTCGGCGACGGAACCACAGCCGGACGCCGCCTGAGCGCGGGCGCCTGGCGAGCCCGGCCGTCAGTGCCGTCGTACCGCCACGAAACGGACCGGTGTGCCCGGTACCGCCTGGGCGGCGGCCGGGAGGTCGGTCGTACGGACGACTCCGACCACCGGGTAGCCCCCGGTGGTCGGATGGTCGGCGAGGAAGACCACCGGCCGGCCGTCGGGGGGCACCTGGACGGCGCCCAGCACCATGCCCTCGCTGGCCAGTTCGCCGGACCGGGCACGCTCCAGGACAGGCCCCTCGGTGCGCAGCCCGATGCGGTTGCTCGCCGGGGACACGCGGTACGCGCGCGTGGTGAAGACCCGGACCGCCTTCGGCGTGAACCAGTCGTCGCGCGGGCCGAGTGTGACGCGCAGGACGAGTTCCGCCGGGGGAGCGGCCTGCGGGGCGACGTCCACACGTACGTGCGCGGCGGGTTCGGGACCCAGGGGCAGGACCGTGCCGTCCGTGAGGGGGGCGGGACCGAGCCCCGAGAGCAGGTCCGTGGAGCGGCTGCCGAGGACCGGTTCGACGGTGACGCCGCCGGACATGCCCACATAACTGCGCAGCCCGGACACGGCGGACCCGATGTCGAGGACCGCCCCGGCGGGCACACGTACGGGCGCTCCCCAGGCGACCGGGCGTCCGTTCACCGTCACCGGGCAGGGCGCGCCCCCGACCGCGACGGTCACGGCGGACCGGGGCCGCAGGGCGCAGCCGTTGACGGTGGTCTCCAGGACCGCCGCCCCGGGCGCGTTGCCGACGAGCCGGTTGACGAGGGCCGCCGCGGGCGCGTCCAGCGCGCCGGAGCGGGGCACGCCGAGGTGGGCGTGCCCGGGCCGCCCCTGGTCCTGCACGGTGGTGAGGGCCCCCGCGCGGACGACGGAGAGAGCGCGGTCGGTCACCCGGCACCCACCGGCTCCGCCGCGACGAAACGCACACGCGTGCCCGGCGACAGCAGGGCGGCCGGCACGCGCGCGTGATCCCACAGCACCACGTCCGTGCTGCCGATCAGCTGCCAGCCGCCCGGCGACGAACGCGGGTACACGCCCGTGTACGGCCCCGCCAGCGCCACCGAGCCGGCCGGCACCGCCGTGCGCGGAGTGGCCCGGCGCGGGACGTCGTAGCGCGGGGGCAGCCCGGTCAGATAGCCGAATCCGGGCGCGAAGCCGCAGAACGCGACCCGGAACTCGGTGTCCGCGTGGATACGGGCCACCTCGCGCGCGGAGACGCCCCAGTGGGCGGCGACCTCCGCGAGGTCGGGGCCGTCGTAGCGCACCGGCAGCTCGATCACCTCGCGTGCCCGCGCCGGAGCGGCCGGGATGTGGGCGGCCGTCAGTTCGGAGGTCACACGGACCGGGTCCGGCACGCCGTCCAGGAGCACCGTCCGGGCCGCCGGGACGATCTCCCGGACCGCCAGCAGCCCGGCCGCGCGACGCCGTACCAGCTCCGCGTGCAGGGCCTCCGCCTCGGCGCCCGAGGCCACCTCGACGAGCAGGGCGTCGTCGCCGACCGGCAGGACACGCAGGCTCATGCGAAGGCCTCCACGCGCACCCCCGACGCCTCCAAGCGCCTCCGGACCCGGCGCGCCAGCTCCACCGCGCCGGGCGTGTCACCGTGCAGACACAGGGAACGCGCGCGTACCTCGATGACCGACCCCGCCGCGGAGGCGACCGTACCGGAACGGGCCAGGCTCACCGACCGCTCGACGACGGTCACCGGATCGGTGACCACGGCCCCGTCCACGCCGCGCGGCACGAGCGTGCCCTGCTCGGTGTACGCGCGGTCCGCGAACGCCTCCGTGACGGCCGGCAGACCGGCCTTCCGGGCCGCGTCCAGCAGCCGCGAGCCGGGCAGCCCGAGCACGGGCAGCGAGGCGTCGGCGAGGAGCACCCCGTCGACCACCGCGCCGGCCTGCTCCTCGTCGTGCACGACCCGGTTGTAGAGCGCGCCGTGCGGCTTGACGTACGCCACGCGCGCGCCCGCCGCCCGGGCGAAGACCTCCAGGGCGCCGATCTGGTACGCCACCTCGGCGGCCAGTTCGGCGGGCGGCACGTCCATGGCGCGCCGCCCGAACCCGGCCAGGTCCCGGTAGGACACCTGCGCACCGATCGTCACGCCCCGCTCGGCGGCCAGCTCGCACACCCGCCGCATGGTGGCCGCGTCCCCGGCGTGGAAGCCGCAGGCCACGTTGGCGCTCGTCACGACGGACATCAGCTGCTCGTCGTCGGTGAGCCGCCAGCGGCCGAAGCCCTCTCCGAGGTCGGCGTTCAGATCGATCGCGGTCATGGTTCCTTCCTGATTTCTGGGTGTGTCCTGTTTCAGGCCACGCGGTACTGCTCGTCGCGGGCGTCGGTCAGGAACATCTGGCCGGGGGCGTGAGTGAGGGCGAACGGCGGGCGCGAGGCCATCACGGCGGCCTGCGGGGTCACACCGCAGGCCCAGAACACCGGGATGTCGTCCGGTTCGGCGTCGACCGGATCGCCGAAGTCGGGCCGGCCGAGGTCGTCGATGCCCAGTCCCGAGGGATCGCCGCAGTGTACGGGGCTGCCGTGCACCGCCGGGAGCAGACTGCTCTCGCGGATGGCGGCCGCCAGGTGCCGCGGCGGCACCGGACGCATGGACACCACCATCGGGCCGTGCAGCCGGCCCGCCGGCCGGCACTGGCGGTTCGTCACGTACATCGGCACGTTGCGCCCCTGTTCGAGGTGGCGGATCGGGACGCCCGCCCCGGACAGCGCCCACTCGAAGGTGAAGCTGCAGCCGATCAGGAACGACACCAGGTCCTCGCGCCAGTACGCGCGCACGTCCGTCGGCTCGTCCACCAGCTCACCGTGCTCCCACACCCGGTAGCGCGGCAGATCGGTGCGCAGATCGGCGCCCTCGGCCAGGACGGTCGTCCACGCCCCGGCGTCCGTGACGTCGAGGACCGGACACGGCTTCGGATTGCGCTGGCAGAACAGGAGCATGTCGTACGCCCAGTCCGCGGGCACCGAGATCAGGTTGACCTGGGTGTGGCCCGCCGCGACCCCGGCCGTGGGGCCCGCGAGGCCCTCCCGGAAGCGGGTCCGGGCGGTTTCGGGGCTCCACGCGTGCGCGTGCTCGTCGATGAGGGTCAGGGGAACGTCCTGGGGGACGCCCGACGGTCTGCGGGGCGACGGCAGATGGGCCGAGAGGCGGTCCTCGGTGAGGATCGGACGGTTCACTCCAGTTCCTTCCCACGTGTCTCCGGCAGCCCGAGCAGCGCCAGGGCGGCGATCCCGTAACCGATCGCGCCGAAGACCAGCGCCCCGCCCACCCCCCAGCTGTCGGCCAGGAAGCCGACCGTGGTGGGGAAGACGGCGCCGACGGCGCGCCCGGTGTTGTACGTGAAGCCCTGCCCGGTGCCGCGCACGGCCGTCGGGTACAGCTCGCTCAGGAAGGACCCGAAGCCGCTGAAGATCGCCGACATGCAGAACCCGAGCGGGAACCCGAGGACCAGGAGCAGGGTGTTGGCGCCGTCGGGGATGTGGGCGTACGCCAGGACGCAGATCGCCGACAGCAGCGCGAACAGCCAGATGTTGCGGCGCCGGCCCAGCCGGTCGGTGAGAAGGCCGCCGGTCAGGTAGCCGAGGAAGGCGCCCGAGATCAGGAAGCTCAGATAGCCGCCCGTGCCGACCACCGACAGGCCCCGCTCCGACTTCAGATACGTCGGCACCCAGGTCGCCAGGGTGTAGTAGCCGCCCTGGACGCCGGTGGACAGCAGCCCGGCGAAGAGCGTGGTGCGCAGCAGAGGGCCCCGGAAGATGGCCGGGAACGATCCCTTCACCGCGCTCTGCCGGCGGGCGGCGGCCGCCTCCGGCGCGTCCTCGACCCGGCGCCGCATCCACACCACGAGCAGCGCGGGCAGCGCGCCCGTCCAGAACATCACGCGCCAGGCCACGTCGTCGCCGAAGAACGAGAAGACCAGCGTGTACACGATCGCTGCGAGGCCCCAGCCGACGGCCCAGGAGCTCTGGACCGCGCCGAGGGTACGGCCCCGGTGCCGGGCGCTCGCGTACTCGGCGACCAGGATCGCTCCGACCGCCCACTCGCCGCCGAAGCCGAGGCCCTGCAGCGCGCGGAAGACCAGCAGCGTCTCGTAGTTCGGCGCGAAGCCGCAGGCGACGGTGAACACGGCGTAGGTGATCACCGTGAACATCAGGGCCCTGACCCGGCCGATCCGGTCGGCCACCACGCCCGCGACGGCGCCGCCGACCGCGGACACGACCAGGGTGACGGTGGTGAACAACCCGGTCTGGCCGTTGTCCAGGCCGAAGTACGCCGTGAGGGCGACCATGCTCAGCGGCAGCGTGAAGTAGTCGTAGGAGTCGAGGGCGTAGCCGCCGAACGCGCCGGCGAAGGCGCGGCGGCCACGCGGCCCGAGGGCCCGCAGCCAGGCGAACGCCCCGTCATCGGGGGCGTGGGCGGCGGTGGCGGGGCGCTTGTCGTGGCTCGGGGCCTGCGGTGGAGGGGTCGTGCTCATGGGGCACCTCGCAGAGGGATGACGAAGGGTGCGGGAGTGAGCGTGCCGTGCTTGCCGTGCGTGCCGGTGCTTGCCGTGCTTACCGTGGACAGGAAGGTAGAGGATCGTTGAACGATCCTTCAATACCCGTGTTGTTTCGTTCTCGTGTTCTGCGGTTGAATTCCGGGCATGGCAGAGCAGCTGGTGGGACTGGCCGACGACCGCGCCCTCCTGGGGCGCACCAGCACGGCCGAACGGGTTTCGGACATCCTCAGGAGCCGTATCGCCGAAGGCTTCTTCCCTCCCGGGACACGCCTGTCGGAGGACAGCATCGGCGGCGCGCTCGGGGTCTCTCGCAACACCCTCCGCGAGGCGTTCCGGCTGCTCACGCACGAGCGGCTGCTCGTCCACGAGCTCAACCGGGGCGTGTTCGTCCGGGTCCTGACCGTGGAGGACGTCGAGGACATCTACCGCACGCGCGCGCTCGTCGAGTGCGCCGTCGTACGGGCCCTGGGCGAGCCGCCGTACGCCTTGGACGGACTGCGCGCGGCCGTCACCGAGGGCCAGGTGGCCTCCGTCGAGAATGACTGGAAAGTGGTGGGTACCGCCAACATCCACTTCCACCGCGAACTGGTCGCCCTGGCCGGCAGCGCCCGCACCGACGAGCTGATGCGCAGCGTCTTCGCCGAGCTGCGCCTCGCCTTCCACATGGTCGACGACCCGCGCCGGCTGCACGAGCCGTACCTCATGCGCAACCGCCAGATCCTCCAGGCCCTGGAGGCCGGCGACCGGGTCGGGGCGGAGCGGCTGCTGGAGGTGTACCTGCAGGACTCCCTGTCCCGGGTCGTCGAGGTGTACAGGCGCCGGGTGGGCGAGGGCGCCGCGGGCGAGGACGGCGCCCGAGGCCGTCCCGCGGCCCCGTGACGGCGGTCCCCGCCCCCGGTCGCATCTGCGGTCGTTTGGGTCGTTGTCAGACCGAGGACCTACTCTGTGCACCGTGACTTCGCCTGCATCGACGGACCGTGTTCCCCAGCTCGGCGCGGCGCCGCGCCCGGCTCCGGGCCCGGCCGCCGACGAGGGGCTGGCACGACGGCTGCGCGCGCTCGCCTGCACCGCGCCCATCCACGACCTCGACGCGCGCAAGGCCAACCTCGCCGGTGAGTACTCGGTCTACGGCATGGCGGAGATCGCCCTCGCCGCCATCGACCTCGTCACCCTGAACATGGACTTCGACACCGGCGCCGACCACGACCAGATCGTGGCCCGCCTCATCCCGCGCATCGCCGCACAGGCCCCCGGGCGGCCCGTCGCCGAACACGAGCGCGTGGCCCGCTGGGTCCTGGAGAACCTGATCAACGTCGGCAGCGTCGACCGCGGCTTCCGCGCCGTGTACGGCACCTTCGCGGCGGACGGCACCTATGTGCGCCGCGACTACGACTTCAAGCTGATCGAGGAGGTCCCCGGCTACGGCGGCACGGTCTATCTGCGGACCACCGACGAGGCGGTCAACGTCCTCGTCGGAGCCCTCGACACCGACGTCACCAGCGCCCAGATCGCGGCCGAGGTCAAGCTCGAGGTACTCATCCGCCGCGGCCGCCTCGCCGACGCCCAACTCGCCGCCGAGCAGGCCCGCTACCGCACCGTGCAGTACTCCGAGACCCTCCGCCGGGCCCTGGAGGCCACCCGGCGCAACGTCCGCGCGGTGGACTGGCTCAACGCCGTCCCCGACATGATCGCCGAGGCCCTCGACCACGTGGCCGACCGCTACCGCCACGAGAACGCGATCCTCACCAACATCCGCCGGGCCCGCGACGAGATCGAGGACGCCGAGAACAAGCGGCGCGCCGCCGAACTCGTCGACATCGTCAAGGACTGCATCCGCCGCCACACCCAGCTCCAGTCCCGCCTCCTGGAGGCCGGCCCGCTCTTCCGCGCCGAACAGGACCGGCAGGCCTTCGCCACGCCCATGACGTCGTCGGGGATCGACCTCTACGGCCACCTCGTCACCCCCGTCCTCCCGCTGCCGTTGGCACAGGCGGCCCGGGTCACCGGCGCGTTCTTCGCGCGCGGGACGGGATTCCGGACCCCGGCGACCGTGCGGCTGGGCGACCTCGTCGACCTGCTGCTGACGCCACCGGTGGAGCGCGAGCACCTCGGCGCGGAGATGCCGGAGCCCGACCTCATCGCGACCCCGGACGACAGCCGCTTCAGCGAGGAACAACTGGCCGCCGCGATGGAACTGCTCGACCTCCCGGCGGACGCGCCCCGCAGACTCTCCGGACTGCTGGCCGAGGCCCGGCGGACCGATCCCGACCTGCCGTACCTGGTGGCGCTGCTGGCCGTGCACGCGGCGAGCCCCGCGGTCGGCACCGCCTACCGGCAGGGCGAGGAGAAACTGCTGTTCGCCGTGGACGACGGGACGGAGCTGGACGACCCCGAGTTCGGCGGCGCCGACCTCATCGTCGGCACCGCCCTGCTGGACGCCGCGGGGATGGCGGCCGACCGCACGGAGGCGGCATGAGCCGGCCCGGACTTCACCCGAACGACCACGAGAACACCGAGGAGTCGAACCCGTGAGCGAGCACGTCGAGTGGAGTGAGCCGGACGCCGGACCCGCGCCGGCGTCCGCGCCCCTCACCCCCGCCGACGCCGCCGACGCGGCGCGGCTCGTCGCCTTCGGCCTGCAGCCCAAACTGCAGCCCGCGCGCGACCAGGAGTACGCCGACCTGCTGCGCCGCCACCGCGAGGACCCGGCGTTCGCCCGGCTCGCCGACGCCGTCGCCGCCGGACTCGGACTGATCGTGCTGGAGGTGTCCCCGCGCGCGGGCATGGCCGTGACCGCCGCCGAGGACTCGGTGTTCGCCGTCCGGATGGGGGACTACGCGCGTCGCACGTCCGCCGACGGCGGCGACCGCTTCCTGCACGGACTCGCCCATCTCGCGGTCGCCGCGATGGCGTTCCCCCGCCCCGAGGACCTCGCCGACGACGGATACATCGGGCGGGTCAGCGTCAACGGCGTCGACGCCTTCGTCCGCCAGGCCTGCCGACGGCTGGAGGAGCGCGCCGAGGAACAGGGCGAGAACACCGACCCGGCCACCGACGCCCCCGGCCTGGAGGCCGCCTGGCGGATCTGGGCCAGACGCAGCGCCGCCGGAGCCACCAAGGACGCCCGCAGACTCGCCGGCTCGACCACCGGGATCGTCGGCAAGGCCGTCGCCTTCCTCACCGACTCCGGCTTCCTCCAGCGCACCGGCGACGACAACGGCGGGACGTACCGCACCACGGCCCGCTACCAGCTCCAGGTCCGCGACATGGCGGGCAGCGCAGCCCTGGCCGAGCTGCTGGAACTGGGCGTCGTCCCGGTCACCGACGGCACGGCGACCCTGCTGCCCCCGGACGACACGGACGATCTGGAGCTGGTGGCCGACGCCGGACTGCCCTTCCACTCCTGACGGCTGCCCGCCTGACGGCCGCCCGCAGCCCCCGAACCCCCTGAACTGCCGAAGACTTACGAGAGTCCGCCATGTACGAGCTGTCCCGGGTCCGCCTCTACTCCATCGGGCCCGCCGGTGCGCGCTACGCCGACACCGTGCTTGACCTGCGGGGCGTCGGCGACGTCGTGCCCGACCCCGCCCCCACACAGGCGGAGTTCTTCGAGGAGGAGCCCGTCGGCCCGCCGCGCCGGCCCGCGCCCGCCGGCGTGCTCTTCCTGGAGAACGGCGGCGGCAAGTCCGTCCTGCTCAAGCTGATCTTCTCGGTGATGCTGCCGGGCCACCGCAACACCCTCGGCGGCGCCAGCTCCGGCGTGCTGCGCAAGTTCCTGCTCGCCGACGACTGCGGCCACGTGGCCCTGGAGTGGCAGCACGTCCTCACCGGCGAGTGCGTCGTGGTCGGCAAGGTGAGCGAGTGGCGCGGACGGCAGGTCTCCAACGACCCGCGGAAGTTCGCCGAGGCCTTCTACTCCTTCCGGCCCGGCCCCGGGCTCAGCCTGGACAACCTCCCCGTCGCGGAGTCCACCGCCGTACGGCCGCCCGTCGAGGGCGCCTCCGGGGCCCAGGGGCGACGGCGCACCATGAAGGGGTTCCGGGACGCCCTCACCGAGTCGGGCAAGGCGTATCCGCACCTGGAGGTGCACTGGGAGGAGATCCACGACCGGTGGGTCGAACACCTCACCGAACTCGGCCTCGACCCCGAGCTCTTCCGCTACCAGCGGGAGATGAACGCCGACGAGGGCGAGGCCGCCGGCCTCTTCGCCGTCAAGAAGGACTCCGACTTCACCGATCTGCTGCTGCGGGCGGTCACGGACACCCGCGACACCGACGGACTCGCCGACCTCGTCAGCGGCTTCGGCAACAAGCTCGGCCGACGCGCCGAGCTGATCGCCGAACGGGACTTCACCGCCGGCTCGGTGGACCTGCTCGGCCGGATCGTGGAGGCCGCGGAGGGCCGCTCACGCGCGCGTGACATCCACGCGGGCGCCGAGCGCCGTACCCGCACCCTGGCGCGCCGGCTGTCCGCGCGGGGCGTGCAGGAGCGGATGCGGGCCGCCGACCTCGCCCAGCGGGTCACGGCCGCCGCCTACGCCGTCACCCACTCCGAGGGAGGACGCGAGCGCAGCGCGCTGATCGCCGCCGAACTCGCCTTCCGGCACGCCTCGCTCGCACTCGCCGCCGCCGAGAAGTCCGCCGCCGCCCAGAAGCGCGAACTCGCCGACGCGCGCACCCTGCACTCCGCCTGGCAGGCCGCCGAGGCCGTCCTGCGCCACCGTGCCGCCGCGGACCGCAGCGCGCGCGTGTCCGCCGCGATCCAGGAGGCCGAGCGCGACGCCGCCCCGGCCCTCGCCGCCCGCGCCAAGGCCGCCGTCGACCTCGTACGCGCCCTGCACGCCGCCGCCGAGAGCGCCGAGGCCCTCGCCAACGAGGGGGAGGAACGCTCGGCCGCCCTCCAGGAGGTCGGCGAGACCGCCCACCGGGACGCCACCTCCGCCGCGACCGAGGCCCAGCGCGCCCGCAGCGAGATCGGGCATCTGCGCCAGCGGCTCGCCGAGGTCGAACAGGAGACCGCGGAGGCCGTCCGGGCCGGCTGGCTGGACGACAGCGCGCCCGACGCCGACCCCGCGCGCGCGGCCCTCGCCGCCAGCGACGCCGAGAAGACCGCCGTGGCCGCCTGGGACACCGTCCGGGAGGCCTCCCGCCGGGCCACCGAGCACGCGCGCGAGGCCGCCTCCGCCGAGTCCCGCGCCGAGCTGACCGCGGCCCGCGCCGCAGACGCGGCCGCGGCCGCGCAACGCTCGTACGAGGCCGAACGCCGGCTCGCCGAAACCCTGGCCGCCGAGGAACGGCTCACCGAACTGCTCGGCCTGACCGGCGGCACCGTACGCGGACCCATTCCCCAGCCCCGGCATGACACGGACGACGACGGGGCCGCGGACGGCGGTACCCCCCTCACCCCCGAGGACCTCGACCGCTGCGCCGACGATCTGCGCGCACTGCTCGACGACGCCGTCTCCTCCGCCGAACGGCAGCTCTTCGACCTGCGCACCGCCGCGGCCGACGACTCCCGCATCCTCGGCGCGCTCGGCGACGGCGGGCTGCTGCCGCCCGGCCCCGACGTGCTGGCCACCGTGGAGTTCCTCGGCGAGCACGGCATCCCCGCGCTGCCCGGCTGGCGCTACCTCGCCCAGGCCGTCGACCCCGCCGACCACGCGCGCGTGCTCGCCGCCCGCCCCGAACTGGTCGACGGCGTGATCATCACCGACCCCGCCTCGCACGCACGCGCGCGGGACGCCCTCAGCGACGCCGCCCTGCTGCCGCGCTCCGCCGTCGCGGTCGGCACGGCCGCCGCCCTGCTCGCACCGACCCCGGCCGCCGACGTGCAGAACGGTGACGTCTTCCTCGTCCCGCCGAACCCGGCCATGCACGACGAGCACGCCGCCGACGAGGAGCGCCAGGCGCTGCGCGCCCGCGCCACCGAACGCGACGAGGACATCCGCCGGCTCGCCGCGCGGCTCGGCAAGGACCGGGAACTGTCCGCCCGGCTCGCCTCCTGGCGCACCGGCTGTCCCGCGGGACGGCTCGCCGAACTGGCCCGGGCCGCCGTGGACGCGGGCGCCTTCGCCGAGGAGTCCGAGGCCGAACTCGCCGAGGCCCGCACGGTGCGCGCCGAGGCGGAGGAGGCCGCCGCCGAGGCCGCCCAGGTCCGTGACGAGAAGCAGGAAGCCGCCCAGAAGGCCCGCCGCGCCGCCGACGCCCTCGCCGGGCTCGCCTTCCGGCTGCGCGAGCGGGCCGGCTGGCAGGTCAAGCTGCGCGAACTCGCCGACGAGGCCACCGAGTCGGAGGCTCGCGCCCACGCCTGCCTGGAACGCGCCCGCGCCGCCGACGAGGACCGCCGCGCCGCCCAGCGCGCCGCCGACGACGCCCGCCGCACCGCGCGTGCGCTGCGCGCCGAGCGCTCCGAGATCGCCGGCGCCCCCGACGACGTACCGGAGGACGACGCCGCCGCGTCCCAGTCGTCCCTGCCGGCCCTGCGCGAGGCCTACCGGGCCGCCTCCCAGGTCTACGAGAAGGTCGGCGTCGGCGCCGACCTGCGGGCCGAGCAGGCGCGCGCGGAGAGCGACGAGAGCGCCGCCCGCGCCGAACTGGACCGCCTGAGCAACAAGGTCCGCACCCGAGCCGAGCAGCTGCTCCAGTCGCCCGACGGCTCCGACGGGCCGTCCCGGCAGGCTGCCGCGGTCCGTGCCGAGGAGCTCGTACAGCTCCTGGAGACCCGTATGTCCACCGCGAGCGAGCAGCTCGGGCGGCTGCGCGGTGAGGCCGAACGGCACGCCCCCGAGGACGGCGAGGCCCACACCGAGCTGTCCGAGGAGCTCCAGCCGCGCGACGCCGAGCACGCCCAGGCCCTGCTGCGCACCGCGACGGCCGAACTCGCCTCCCGCACCGAGGCGCTGGCCCAGGCCCGGGAGGCGCACGCCGAACTGCTCGACGCGCACCGGGCCGCAGAGGACGCGGCCGGCGGCTTCGACGAGATCGCCGCGATGCTCCGCGACCTGATGCGTGAGCAGACCCGCGAGCACCCCGAGGAGGAGCAGGAGGCGCCGGAGCCCTACCCCGGGACGCTGGAGGAGGCCCGCCAGTCGGCCGCCGAGGCCCGCCGCTCGCTGCGCGGCTGCGCCGCCGACCTCTCCGCCGCCGAGTCCGCCGTGCGCGAGGCCGGCGACGTGCTCGTCCGGCACGCCAACTCCACGCGCTACGAACAGGTCCGTACACCCGCCCGGCAGCAGATCCGCGAACTGCCCGCCTCCGCGCTGCCCGAGCACGCCCGGAAGTGGGCGGACGCCTTCGCCCCGCGGCTCCGGGTGCTCACCGACGAGCTGGAGCAGCTGGAACGCAACCGGGACTCGATCGTGGACCGGCTGCGCGGACTCGTCGAGTCGGCGCTCGCCACCCTCCGCTCGGCCCAGCGGCTGTCGCGCCTGCCCGAGGGGCTGGGGGAGTGGTCCGGCCAGGAGTTCCTGCGCATCCGCTTCGAGGAACCCGACCAGGCCTCCCTCACCGAGCGGCTCGGCGAAGTCATCGACGAGGCGACCCGGGCGGCCGTGAAGAAGAACTCCGACCTGCGGCGTGACGGCATGTCACTGCTGCTGCGGGGCGTCGGCGCAGCTCTCCAGCCCAAGGGGGTCGCGGTCGAGATCCTCAAACCGGACGCCGTGCTGCGCGCCGAGCGGGTCCCCGTCGGACAGATGGGCGACGTGTTCTCCGGCGGTCAGCTGCTCACCGCCGCCATCGCCCTGTACTGCACGATGGCGGCGTTGCGCTCCAACGACCGGGGCCGGGACAAGCACCGGCACGCCGGCACGCTGTTCCTCGACAACCCCATCGGCCGGGCCAACGCGACCTACCTGCTGGAACTCCAGCGGGCCGTGTCCGACGCGCTGGGGGTCCAACTGCTGTACACCACCGGCCTGTTCGACACGACGGCGCTGGCCGAGTTCCCGCTCGTCATCCGGCTGCGCAACGACGCCGACCTCAGAGCCGGCCTGAAATACATCAGCGTCGAGGAGCACCTCCGCCCGGGTCTGCCCCGTCCGTCCCAGGCGGGTGAGGCGGTGCACAGCGAGATCACTGCGACCCGGATGTACAAGCGCGCGACCACCAGCGCCCCGTAGGGGCCGCGGCCTTGGGGCCTCGTCGCCGACGGGCCTCAGTGGCGCCGAGGGCCCTCAGGAACGACCGTGAGCGCCCTCGAGGAACTGCCGCGCCGGGTTGTCCGGCGCGGCGGGCCCTCAGGGGTGCGACAGTTGCCCCGCACCGCCCTGCCGGCGTATCCGCTCCTGCGCCCGCTCCGCGGCCCGGGCCTGGCGCCGCGCCCGGCGGCGCTCACGGCGCAGTGAGCGGGCCGTGCTGCTGGGCGCCGACACCACGCCGTTGCGCTGGTTCCACACCTGCCGGGTCACCCAGACGTCCAGCACCGACCAGGTGGCCACCACGGTGCTGACCACACTGCTGATCACCATCGGGAAGGCCAGCCAGGATTCGGCGAGGGTGCACAGGAACGCCACCATCGCCTGAAGCAGCGTCAGGGCGATGATCAGAACCGCTCGCACGGCCGCCGTCCGCACCGGATCCGGCAGCCGACGCCGACGCGCAGGCTCCTCGACCCACAACGGCCGGTAGGACAACCGCTCTTGTGCCGTGGTCGCCGCACCCTCTTCGGAGGCTCTGCTCCGCTGCGCCGTGCCCATCACCGTGTCACTCCCCACCGCCGGCAGACCGCTCACCTCCGGGTCGAAGACCCGGCTCCCCAGTGGCTGCCCGGCTTGCTCTGTTTTACGCCGCCGGGGGACGGCCTGCGGCTCCTGTGTCCGATTCCGCCCCCGATTCCCAATGATGAGGACGCGTGAGAAGCCGCGAAGATTCCCAACTTCCGAAAAATTCTGGCCAAGTCGCCGACGCCTCCGATCGGATCCGGTCTTCTTGCGAAGGCGGGTTTCGGGGCCACAATCCACCGTATTGCCCCGACAACTCCCCATGTCCGGGCTCCGGTGCGGAAGTTCGGCTTCCGGACTGCTCTTCGAGTTAACTGTGCGTCGGTAGTAGGCTCGCGCCGTTTGTTGACGCATATGCGTACCCCCTGACGGAGGGGGTTCGAGCTGGGGGAGGCCATGCGCTTTCGCGGGAAGTCGATCCGCCGGAAGATCGTGGCGCTGCTTCTCGTGCCGCTGGTGTCCCTGACCGCGATCTGGGGCTTCGCCACGGTACTGACGGGCCGTGAGGCGAGCCGTCTGTTCACCGTGTCGTCCATCGTGGAGAAGGTCGGCTACCCGATCGAAGACACGGTCCGCGTGGTCCAGCAGGAGCGCCGCCAGACCCTCGTCTACCTCGCCGACCCCCGTGCCTCCGACGCGCTCTCCGCGCTTCGTCGCACCAGGACCGCCACGGACGAGGCGCTCGCCGAGATCCGCCGCAACGCCCAGGACTCCGATGTCCGTGACGTCCTGGACCAGGACGACACCGAGGGCCTGACCGCGGTGCTCGACGCCTTCGACGGGATCGACTCCCTGCGCGGCAGCGTCGAGGAGGGCACCGTCACCCGGGCCCAGGCGCTGGACCTCTACAACCAGCTCATCGACCCCTGCTACGCCCTGCTGGCCAAGCTCGACGTGGTCGACAGCGTGGAGATGGACAAGCAGTACCGCGCGCTGGTCAGCGTCGCCCTCGCCCGCGAGCTGCTCTCCCGGGAGGACGCCCTGCTCGGCTCCGCCCTGGTCGTCGGCCGGCTCACCCGCGACGAGATCCGCGACGTCTCCGACTTCCGCTCCCAGCGTGACGTCGTCTACGACATCAGCCTCGCCCAGCTGCCCACAGCGGAACGCGAGCGCTACGAGAGCTTCTGGAAGAACGCCACCACCGCCCCCCTGCGCACCGCCGAGCAGGCCGTCGTGGCCGCCACCCCCGGCGACCTGCCCAAGGGCGTCACCGCCAGGAACTGGGACACGGCGGCCGGAGACGTCCTCCAAGAGCTCGGCACCCTGGACGAACAGGCCAACGACCGCTACCAGGACCGCGTGCGGCCGGTCGCGATCGAGGTCATCGTCAAGGCGTCCTTCGCCGGCGTCTTCGGACTGGTCGCCCTGATCGTCTCCCTCGTCCTGTCCGTGCGCATCGGCCGCGGCCTCATCCGTGACCTGCGCCAGCTGCGGCTGGAGGCCCATGAGGCGTCCGGCGTGCGGCTGCCCAGCGTGATGCGCCGCCTCTCCGCGGGCGAACAGGTCGACGTGGAGACCGAGGTACCGCTGCTGGAGTACGACAAGAACGAGATGGGCGAGGTCGGCCAGGCCCTCAACACCCTGCAGCGCGCCGCCGTCGAGGCCGCCGTGAAACAGGCCGAGCTGCGCGCCGGCGTCTCCGAGGTCTTCGTCAACCTCGCCCGCCGCAGCCAGGTCCTCCTGCACAAGCAGCTCACCCTGCTCGACACCATGGAGCGCCGCACCGAGGACGCCGAGGAACTCGCCGACCTCTTCCGGCTCGACCACCTCACCACCCGGATGCGCCGCCACGCCGAAGGCCTGGTGATCCTCTCCGGCGCGGCCCCCTCCCGCCAGTGGCGCAAACCCGTCCAGCTCATGGACATCGTCCGCGCCGCCGTCGCCGAGGTCGAGGACTACGAGCGCATCGAGGTCCGCCGTCTGCCGCGGCTCGCCGTCACCGGCCCCGCCGTCGCCGACCTCACCCACCTCGTGGCCGAACTCCTGGAGAACGCCACGGTGTTCTCCCCGCCGCACACCGCCGTCCAGGTCCTGGGCGAGCGGGTCGCCAACGGGTTCACCCTGGAGATCCACGACCGCGGCCTCGGCATGGCCCCCGAAGCGCTCCTGGAGGCGAACCTGCGCCTCGCGGAGACCCCGGAGTTCGAACTGTCCGACACCGACCGCCTCGGACTGTTCGTCGTCAGCCGCCTCGCCCAGCGCCAGAACGTCCGCGTCTCCCTGCAGCCCTCCCCCTACGGCGGGACGACCGCCGTCGTGTTCATCCCCGACGCCCTGCTGACCGACGACGTCCCCGACACCAACGGCATCGGCTTCCGCCTCGACCGCCCCCGGGCCCCGAAGGCCGCCGAGTCCACCGAGACCCACCGGCCCGCGCTCGCCCCCTCGGCGCAGCTCCCCGGCCTGCCCGTGCTGGACGGCCCGGTCGAACTGGAGGCGCCCGTCGGCCTCGACGCCCTCGGCGGCTTCCCGCCCGCCCTGGACGACGAGGACGACAGCGGCGTCCTGTTCCGCCCGCGCCGCTCCCTGACCCGCCCCGAGGACGCCCCGGCCGTCACCTCCGTCGACCAGCACCGCAGGCTGCCCGACACCCGAGGCGAGCCGGGCCACGGCGCCGACGACCCGGGCGCCCTCCTGCCGCTGCCCAGCCGCCCGGCGCCCAAGCTGGTCAGCTCGCACGGCCGCCCGGTCGTCGACCCGCGGTCCCCGCACACGGAGACGGGCCAGGAATCCGCCCACCGCACCCCGGCGCACCGGGCGGACGCCGCCGGGCCGGCACCGCTGCCCTCGCGCCGCCGGGGCAGCGGGGCGCAGATCCCGCGGAGCACCGGCGCGACCGAGCCGCCCGCGCTGCCGGTCCGCCCCGGACACGGCACCGACGGCCCGTCGCAGCCCCCCGCCCTCCCGCAGCGCACCCGCCAGGCCCCGTCCGGCGACCAGGACGGCCCGGCCGCACACACGCACCAGACGTCCGACCCACGCCTGAGTGGCACGGGCGGCCCGGTGGAGCGCACGCTGGAATACGGTCCGCGGGACAGCACCCTCGGCAACCGGCCTCATGACACCGGCTCCGCGCCCGCGGCGCTGCCCCGCCGGGTACGGCAGGCGAACCTCGCCCCGCAACTGCGGCAGGGACCCGCGCCGCGCACGGGCAACCGGGCCGACGTCGAGGACCGGGACGCAGACGAGGTACGCAGTCGCATGGCCTCGCTCCAGCGCGGCTGGCAGCGCGGCCGCGAGGAGAACGCCGCGGGCGACGAGACCCACAGCGGCACAGCACCACAACGAACGACAAAGGGGGACGGTCGATGACCGCACCGCAGGCGACCGGCCACATGAGCAACAACGGCGAACTGAACTGGCTCCTCGACGAACTCGTCGACCGGGTCGCCAGCATTCGCAAGGCCGTCGTGCTCTCCGGCGACGGTCTGGCGACCGGCGCGTCCAGGGACCTGACCAGGGAGGACAGCGAGCACCTGGCGGCGGTCGCCTCCGGATTCCACAGCCTCGCCAAGGGCGTGGGCCGCCACTTCGAGGCCGGCGACGTCCGTCAGACCGTCGTCGAGCTCGACGAGGCCTTCCTGTTCGTCACGGCAGCCGGAGACGGCAGCTGCCTCGCCGTCCTCTCGGACGCCGACTCGGACGTGGGGCAGGTGGCCTACGAGATGACCCTGCTCGTCAAGCGCGTCGGCGCACATCTGACCACCGCTCCGCGCACCGATCTGTCCTCGGGCGGGTAGTGGGATGGCATGAGCACAGACGGTCAGGGAAGCAGCCACTGGTTCGACGACGACGCCGGACCGGTCGTCCGTCCCTACGCCATGACACGGGGCCGCACCACCAGTGCGGTCCAGCACCGTCTCGATCTGATCGCACTGGTCGTCGCCGAGCCCCACGCGGACGAGGCGGAAGAAGACCCCTCGCTGTCCCCGGAACACGTGCACATCGTGGACCTGTGCCGCGGGGCGCCGCAGTCGGTCGCCGAGCTCTCCGCGGGGCTCGACCTGCCCATCGGCGTGGTACGGGTCCTCGTCGGAGACCTCGTGGACACGGAATTCGTCCATGTGAACCGGCCCGTACCCCCCGCAGAGCTGGTGGACGTGAGTATTCTGCGCGACGTGATCAACGGCCTCCGAGCGCTGTGAGCAGCGCGGAAGCGAGGTGAGGACGTGACCGGCTGGCAGTTCTGGGTGGACCGGGGCGGGACCTTCACGGACATCGTCGCGCGCCGCCCGGACGGCCGGTTGCTGACGCACAAACTGCTGTCGGACAGTCCGGCACGGTACGCCGACGCGGCCGTCGCCGGGGTCCGGGCCCTGCTGGCGGACTCGGACGACCCCGTCGAGGCCGTCCGCATGGGCACGACGGTCGCCACCAACGCCCTGCTGGAACGCAAGGGCGAACGCACCCTGCTCGTCGTCACCCGCGGATTCCGCGACGCCCTGCGGATCGCCTACCAGAACCGCCCGCAGATCTTCGCCCGCCGGATCGAACTCCCCGAGCTGCTCCACGAGCGGGTCGTGGAGGTGGACGAGCGCATCGCCGCCGACGGCACCGTGCTGCGCGCCCCCGACCTGGACTCCCTCGCCGGTGCCCTGCGGGAGGCGTACGACGACGGGATCCGGGCCGTCGCCGTCGTCTGCATGCACAGCCATCTCCACCCGGAGCACGAGCGGGCCGTCGGACAGCTGGCCGCCCGGATCGGCTTCCCACAGATCTCGCTGTCCAGCGAGGTCAGCCCCCTCATGAAACTCGTCCCGCGCGGAGACACCACCGTCGTCGACGCCTACCTGTCGCCCGTACTGCGCCGCTACGTCCGCCGGGTCGCCGACGAACTGCGCGACGTACGGCTGATGTTCATGCAGTCCAACGGCGGGCTCGCCGAGGCGAGCCAGTTCCGCGGCAAGGACGCCGTCCTGTCCGGGCCGGCGGGCGGCATCGTCGGGATGGCCCGCATGTCCCAGCTCGCCGGCTTCGACCGCGTCATCGGCTTCGACATGGGCGGCACCTCCACCGACGTCTCCCACTTCGCGGGGGAGTACGAACGCGTCTTCACCACACAGCTGGCCGGTGTCCGGCTGCGCGCCCCCATGCTGGACATCCACACCGTCGCCGCGGGCGGCGGTTCCGTCCTGCGGTTCGACGGCTCCCGCTACCGCGTGGGGCCGGACTCCGCCGGGGCGGACCCGGGGCCGGCCTGCTACCGCGCGGGCGGCCCGCTCGCCGTGACCGACGCCAACGTGATGCTCGGACGCATCCAGCCCGCCCACTTCCCCGAGGTGTTCGGCCCCGACGGCGACCAGCCCCTGGACGCCGCCCTGGTCCACGCCCGCTTCACCGCCCTCGCGCGCGAGATCCGCGAACGGACCGGGGACGACCGCACCCCCGAACAGGTCGCCGAGGGGTTCCTGCAGATCGCCGTGGCCGACATCGCCAACGCCGTGAAGCGGATCTCCGTCCAGAAGGGCCACGACGTCACCCGCTACGCCCTGACGACCTTCGGCGGCGCAGGAGGCCAGCACGCGTGCATGGTCGCCGACTCGCTCGGCATCCGCACCGTCCTCGTGCCGCCCATGGCCGGTGTGCTGTCCGCGCTCGGCATCGGCCTCGCCGACACCACCGCCATGCGTGAACAGTCCGTCGAGGCGCCGCTCGAATCGGGCGCGATGCCCGGCATCCGCAAGACCGCCGACGACCTCGAATCGGCGGCCCGCGCCGAACTCCGCGCCGAGGACGTCCCCGACGGCCGCGTCCGCGTCACCCGCCGCGCACAACTGCGCTACGACGGCACCGACACCACCCTCACCGTCGAACTCACCGAACCCACCGCGATGGCACGCGCCTTCGAAGAACGTCATCGCGCCACGTACTCCTTCACGCTCGACCGCCCGATCGTCGTCGAAGCGCTCTCCGTGGAAGCGACCGGCATCACACAACCCCCCGATCTGTCCGCCCTCGCCCCGTACGAGGGCCGCACCGCCGCGCCCCGGACCGTCCGCCTCCATACCGGCGGCGCCTGGCGCGACGTACCCCTTCACCGCCGCGAGGACCTTCCTCCCGGTGAGTCCGTCACCGGCCCCGCGATCATCACCGAGGCCAGTGCCACGACCGTGGTCGACGACGGCTGGGAGGCGGCGGCGACCCACGACGGGCATCTGGTCAT
Source organism: Streptomyces sp. NPDC005820 (assembly GCF_040630255.1). Classification (NCBI taxonomy): domain Bacteria; kingdom Bacillati; phylum Actinomycetota; class Actinomycetes; order Kitasatosporales; family Streptomycetaceae; genus Streptomyces; species Streptomyces sp. NPDC005820. Next base: position 20,734 of record NZ_JBEXXE010000035.1, on the reverse strand, counting down.
GGAACGCACGGCGATCACGGAGAGTTCCGACCTCGTCACAGAAGTCGATCCGGTTCTTCTCGAGGTCTTCAACAACCTGTTCATGTCCATCGCCGAGCAGATGGGCGCCCGACTGGAGTCCACGGCCCAGTCCGTCAACATCAAGGAACGCCTCGACTTCTCCTGCGCCCTCTTCGACCCGGACGGAAACCTGGTGGCCAACGCCCCGCACATCCCCGTCCACCTGGGCTCGATGGGCACCAGCGTCAAGGAGGTCATCCGCCGCCGCGGCGCGAGGATGCGGTCCGGGGACACCTACGCCGTCAACGACCCGTACCACGGCGGCACCCATCTCCCCGACGTCACCGTGATCACCCCGGTCTTCGACGCCCGCCACGGCGACGACACGGAGAGTGACACCGAGCTCCTCTTCTATGTGGCCTCCCGTGGCCATCACGCCGAGATCGGCGGCATCGCCCCCGGCTCCATGCCCGCCGACAGCCGCACCATCGACGAGGAGGGCGTCCTCTTCGACAACTGGCTGCTCGCCGAGAACGGACGCTTCCGCGAGGAGGAGACCCTCCGCCTCCTCACCGAGGCCGCCCACCCCTCCCGCAACCCGATGACCAACCTCGCCGACCTGCGCGCCCAGATCGCCGCGAACCAGAAGGGCGTCGACGAAGTCGCCCGCATGATCGAGCACTTCGGGCTCGACGTCGTACAGGCCTACATGCGCCACGTCCAGGACAACGCCGAGGAAGCGGTACGCCGTGTCATCGACGCCCTCGACGACGGCGCGTACGCCTACGAGACCGACTCGGGCGCCGTCATCCGGGTGCGCGTACGCGTGGACCGCGAGAGCCGCTCCGCGACCGTCGACTTCACCGGGACCTCACCCCAGCTCGCCACCAACTTCAACGCCCCCTACGCGGTCGTCAACGCGGCCGTCCTGTACGTCTTCCGTACCCTCGTCGCCGACGACATCCCCCTCAACGACGGCTGTCTGCGCCCCCTCAGGATCGTCGTGCCGCAAGGCTCCCTGCTCGCCCCCGAACCGCCCGCCGCCGTCGTCGCCGGCAACGTGGAGACGTCCCAGGCGATCACCGGCGCCCTCTACGCGGCTCTCGGCGTCCAGGCCGAGGGCTCCGGCACCATGAACAACGTCACCTTCGGCAACGAACGCCACCAGTACTACGAGACCGTGGCCTCCGGATCGGGCGCGGGCGACGGCTTCCACGGCGCCCCCGTCGTCCAGACTCACATGACCAACTCCCGGCTGACCGATCCCGAGGTGCTGGAGTGGCGGCTTCCGGTACAACTGGACGAGTTCGCCGTGCGGTACGGCAGCGGCGGGGCCGGACAATGGCACGGCGGGGACGGCGCCGTCCGCCGGATCCGCTTCCACGAACCCATGACCGTCTCCACCCTCTCCCAACACCGCAGGGTTCCCCCGTACGGTATGGCCGGAGGAGCCCCCGGTGCGCCGGGGGCCAACCGGGTGGAACGCGCCGACGGGACGGTCGTCCGGCTCGGCGGGAGCGGTTCCGTGGATGTCGGTCCCGGTGACGTACTCGTCGTCGAGACCCCTGGCGGCGGGGGCTACGGCCCACCGCCCCACACCCCCAGTCACACCACCAAGCAGGAGAAGTGAACGATGATCTTCGGGCGTCCTGAGCGCGGCAAGCCCCCGGTGGAGCCCGTCACGCTCAAGATCCTGGTCGCCGGCGGTTTCGGGGTGGGCAAGACCACCCTCGTCGGCGCCGTGAGCGAGATCAGGCCGCTGCGCACCGAGGAGTACCTCACCGAGGCCGGCCGCCCGATCGACGATCTCACCGGCGTCGAGCGCAAGCACACGACCACCGTCGCCATGGACTTCGGCCGCATCACCCTGCGCGAGGACCTGGTGCTGTACCTGTTCGGCACCCCCGGACAGGAGCGGTTCTGGTTCATGTGGGACGAGCTCTCCGAGGGCGCGCTCGGCGCCGTCGTGCTCGCCGACACGCGCCGCCTGGAGGACTGCTTCGCCGCCGTCGACTACTTCGAGCGCCGAGACATCCCCTTCCTCATCGGCGTCAACTGCTTCGAGGGAGCCGACCGTTACCCCGAGGCGGATGTGCGCGGGGCCCTCGACCTCGACGACGACATCCCGGTGATCCTGTGCGACGCGCGCGACCGGCGCTCCGTCAGGGACGTCCTGGTCGGTGTCGTCCAGCACGCGATGGACTACGGCACCGAGCGCCGTCAGACCGTCACCACCTGAGCCCCGCACGGCCCGTACCCCGCCGTGCCGGGGTACGGGCCGCCGCCGGCGGCTCGGAGGGAACGCACACGCGCGTGCTAGCCCTCGCCGTCCTCCACCCAGCCGAGGCTCTTCTCCACCGCCTTGCGCCAGTTGTGGTACTCGCGGTCCCGCACCGGAGCCTCCATCGAGGGAGTCCACTCGGCGTCCTTCTGCCAGTGCGCCTTCAGCTCGTCGAGGTCGTTCCACACCCCGGTGGCCAGCCCGGCCGCGTACGCCGCGCCCAGGCAGGTCGTCTCGGAGACCCTGGGCCGGATCACGGGCACCCCGAGGACGTCCGCCTGATGCTGCATGAGCAGGTTGTTCTTCGTCATGCCGCCGTCCACCTTCAGGGTGGTGATCTGCACCCCGGAGTCCTGGAACATCGCGTCCACGACCTCGCGCGTCTGCCAGCTCGTCGCCTCCAGCACCGCCCGCGCGAGATGCGCCTTCGTGACGTAGCGGGTCAGCCCGGTGACGACGCCGCGCGCGTCCGAACGCCAGTACGGTGCGAACAGCCCCGAGAACGCCGGCACGATGTACGCCCCGCCGTTGTCCTCGACACTCGCCGCCAGCGTCTCGATCTCGTCAGCCGATCGGATGATGCCCAACTGGTCCCGGAACCACTGCACGAGCGCACCCGTTATCGCGATCGAGCCCTCCAGACAGTAGACCGGCGCCTCCTCGCCGATCTTGTAGCCCATCGTCGTCAGCAGACCGTTCTTCGACGGCACCGGCCGGGTGCCGGTGTTGAGCAGCAGGAAACTGCCCGTCCCGTACGTGTTCTTCGCCGTCCCCACGTCGTAGCACGCCTGCCCGAACACCGCCGCCTGCTGGTCGCCCAGCGCCGAGGCGACCGGCACCCCGGCCAGCTGGCCCACGGCGGTCCCGTAGACCTCGGCCGAGGACCGGATCTCCGGCAGCACGGCCTCGGGCACGTTCATCGCCGACAGAATGGAGGTGTCCCACTGAAGGGTCTCCAGGTTCATCAGCATGGTCCGGCCGGCGTTGGTCACATCGGTCACGTGCCGGCCGCCGTCGGTGCCGCCGGTGAGGTTCCAGATCAGCCAGGAGTCGATCGTGCCGAAGGCGATCTCGCCCTGCTCGGCCCGGTCCCTGAGCCCGGGCACGTTGTCCAGCAGCCAGGCCGCCTTGGGCCCCGAGAAATAGCTGGCCAGCGGCAGCCCCGTCTGCTCACGGAACCGGTCCTGTCCGTCCGGGCCGCCGAGTTCGTTGCACAGGGCCGCGGTCCGGGTGTCCTGCCACACGATCGCGTTGTGCACGGGCTTGCCCGTGGCGCGGTCCCACAGCACGGTCGTCTCACGCTGGTTGGTGATGCCTAGCGCGCTGATCTGGTCGGCCCGCAGCCCCGCCTTCGCGATCGCCCCGGCGACCACGGCCTGCACCTTCGACCAGATCTCGGTGGCGTCGTGCTCCACCCACCCCGGCTTGGGAAAGATCTGGCGGTGCTCACGCTGGTCGACGGCGACGATCGCGCCGCTGTGGTCGAACACGATGCAGCGGCTGGAGGTGGTGCCCTGGTCGATTGCGGCGACGTACTTCTCGGCGTTGTCCGTCATGGCTACCCCTTGGGCTGGGTTCAGAAGTCTGATCAGAAGGCCACGTTGTAGACGAGACCCGCGAGCACTCCGCCGACCAGCGGGCCGACGACGGGGATCCAGGCGTAACTCCAGTCGGAGGTGCCCTTGTTCGGGATCGGCAGGAAGGTGTGCACGATCCGCGGGCCCAGGTCGCGCGCCGGGTTGATGGCATAGCCGGTCGGCCCGCCCAGGGAGAGTCCGATGCCGACGACCAGCAGCGACACGATCAGCACGAGCGTCCCCGACTCGCCCAGACCCTTCGTCAGCCCGAAGGCGAGGATCGGCAGGACGAGCGCCATCGTCGCGATGATCTCCGTGATCAGGTTGGCGACGGGATTGCGGATCTCGGGGATGGTGGAGAAGATGCCCAGCGTCGGCGTCGGCTCCTCGGCCGTGCCCTCCGTGGTGCCCGTCTGCCGTACGTTCGCCTGGAACTGGGCGAGATAGACGAGATACGCCAGGACGGCACCGAGCATCGCACCGACCATCTGGCCCAGCAGGTAGATCCAGACCTTGTCCCACTTGCCCGTGTCGACGGCGATCCCGATGGTCACGGCCGGGTTGAGCTGCCCGCCCGACAGCGGAGCGGCCGTGTACGCCCCCGCCAGCACGCCGAACCCCCAGCCGAAGGCGATCACCACCCACCCCGACGCCCGTGCCTTGGAATATCTGAGGGTGACGGCGGCGCAGACCCCCGCGCCGAAGAGGATGAGGATCGCGGTACCGATGACTTCGCCGACGAATATGTCTCCGTTACTCATGGCGGCTCCTGGGCCCGGCCCGGGGCGATCGGCCCCGGTGCGCTGTGCAGGGTGCGGTTCGCGTGGCTGTTTCGGCCATGGCAGGGAGATCCCGCGCCCCGCCCGGCGTCCGTGACGAGCGTGCCGTCAGAGCCGAATCGCCCGTGGAGAGGGGGCCGCGGTGAACGAAGTCCGCGTGGCGCGTGCCTGGATACGCCGAGAATGTACGGCGATGTCGGCTGACACCGGGAAGTGTTCACCGGCGCCCAGGGAGCGTCAAGGAGGCGGACGGCAATGGTTGGTCAGTGCCGCCCTCCGCTCATCCCACCCCCGGCTCGGCCCCCACCGCCTCCGCGGCCAACGGCGACCCCCGCCGAACCTCGTGGCCGGAGAACCCGGCCCGCCCCACCACCCAACTCGCCCCGCGCATCGCCTTCGCGGCCTTCTTCAGCGGCGCCAGGCACGCGGCCGCCTGCCGGTGGTCGGTCACGCTGCCCGGCGGGCACAGGACCGTGGCCAGCGACAGCGTGACCGCACGCCCACCCGCCGACCAGGCGGTGTCCAGCACGGACACCGCCAGCGGATCCAACCCCTCCGGATCGGCCAGCACCAGGAAGTCGTCCCCGCCGATGTGCCCCACCCGGGTGCTCCCGGACGCCGCGACCTGCAGCGCCCGTCCCACCGACCGGATCAGCTCGTCGCCCGCCGCGAAGCCCGCGCCGTCGTTCACCTGCTTGAAGTGATCCACGTCCAGCCAGCTCAGCGCGAAGGCCCGGCCCTCCGCGATCCGCCGGTCCACCTCCGAGGTGATCGCGTCCGAACCCGGCAGCCGGGTCAGCGGATTGAGTCCCACCGCCTCCTCGACCCGGCTCTCGGCCAGCGCCCGTACGAGATCCGCCAGCCGAACCACGCCCACGCACCGTCCCTGACGGTCGACGACCGCCACATCGTCCGAGGTACGGTCCCGGTCGCCGACCGCGACCACGTCCAGCACCTCCCACGCCGTCGCGTCGATGCCCACCGTCCGCGGCGGGTCGCCGAGTTTGGCCGCGGGCCGGTCGGCGTACAGGGCATGGCCGTAGCGCCCCGACATCGACAGCAGGAAACGCGACCGGTGCACCGAACGGACCGGGACCCCCGCCCGGTCGACCAGCAGCACCCCGGAGACCTCCGGCGAACCGGTCAGCAGCGCCCGCACCTGCCCGGCGGAGGCGACGGCGGGCAGCAGCGCGGCCGGCCGGACGAACTCCCGCACCGACGGCCCCGAACGCGGCACCGGCAACGAGCCGGGAACCCGCGGCGGCACGTACACCTCGGCGACGGGCAGCCGGGCCGGCGGCGCGAACAGCATGCCCTGCGCCAGCTGCGCCCCCGCCGACAGCGCCGCCGCACACTGCAGTTCGGTCTCCACCCCCTCCACCCCCAGCAGCGCGCCCGTCTCGTCGCACCACATCCGCATCGCCCGTACCGCGGCAGGCCGCGCGAGCAGGGACGGATCGAGCTTCACCAGGTCCGGTGCGAGGTCGACGAGCAGCCGCAGGGGTACGTCTCCGTCCCCGACCCCGTCGGCGCTGATCCGGAAGCCCTGCTCCCGCAGCGCCCCCACCGCCTCGAGCAGCGCGCGCTGCGGCACATGCGTGTAGGGCGGCACGACGTCGAGCGTCACCTCCCACGGGAGCCGCCCCACCGCACGCACCGCGTCGTGCAACGGGGTGAGCCCGCCGAGGTCGGCCAGGGTCCCCGCGAACACGTTGACGTGCAACGGCAGCAGCGTCTCCCTGCGTGCCGCCGCCCGGACCGCCGCCACGGCGAGCCGGCCGTCGAGTTCGGGGTCCCGCCGGGCCTCCGCGAGAATGTCGCCGGACTCCGGGCGAGCGAGTATCTCCAGCCCCGCCACCCCTCCCGTGGTCAGATTGACCACCGGCTGGAAGGCGAAGCGGAGAGTATCCGTCCAGGACTGCACGGGAGCATGATGGCGCTGCCGGCGGATGCCCAGGCCCAGTTCACGAGACGTTCACGCAGGATTCCGGCCCCTCACGGACGGTGTCCGCACCCGGCCCGGAGCCCGCGTCGGACACCCCGGCCCGGCGCACTCCTCACCGCACCGCGATCACCGCCGACCCGTGCCCGAACAGCCCCTGGTTCGCCGTGACGCCCACGCGTGCGTGCGGGATCTGACGCTCTCCCGCCTGCCCCCGCAACTGCCAGGTCAGCTCGCACACCTGGGCGATCGCCTGCGCCGGCACCGCTTCCCCGAACGAGGCCAGCCCCCCGCTCGTGTTCACCGGTATGCGACCGCCCGGCGCCGTCGCGCCCTCCCGCAGCAGCTTGGCGCCCTCGCCGTCACCGCACAGACCCAGATCCTCGTACCACTGCAACTCCAGGGCGGTGGACAGGTCGTAGACCTCCGCCAGTGACAGGTCCTCGGGGCCGATGCCCGCCTCCTCGTAGGCCGCGCGGGCGATCGACGCGCGGAACGGCTCGTCCGGTGGGTCCACCGCGACCGCGGAGTCGGTGGCGATGTCCGGCAGATCCAGGACGGTGCTGGGATAACGGGGCGTCACGGTGGACACGGCCCGGATCCGCACCGGCTGCGCCGCACCGTGGCGGCGGGCGAACTCCATGCTCGACAGCACCAGGGCGGCTCCGCCGTCCGAGGTCGCGCAGATGTCCAGCAGCCGCAGCGGATCGGCGACCACCGCGGAGGCGGCGACCTCCTCGGCGGTGACCCGCCTGCGGTAGCGCGCATACGGGTTCAGCGCCCCCATGGCGGCGTTCTTCACCTTCACCTGGGCGAAGTCCTCCGGAGTGTCCCCGTGCACCGCCATGCGCCTGCGTGCGTACAGGCCGAAGTACGTCGGGTTGGTGGCGCCGAGGACCCGGAACCGCAGCCAGTCCGGGTCGTCCGGCCGGTCCCCGCCCGCGGGCCGGAAGAAGCCCTTGGGCGCCGCGTCGGCCCCCACCACGAGCGCCACGTCCGTCAGACCCGCGAGGATCCGCGCCCGCGCCGCGTCGACGGCCTGCGCGCCCGACGCGCACGCCGCGTACACACTCGTCACTCGGGCGCCCTGCCAGCCCAGGGCCTTGGCGAACGTCGCCCCGGCCACATACCCCGGGTAGCCGCCACGCACCGTTTCCGCGCCGACGACCGCGCCGACGTCCCGCCACTCCAGACCGGCGTCGGCCAGAGCCGCCCGCGCGGCCGCCACGCCGTACTCCACGAAGCCGCGCCCCCATTTGCCCCACGGATGCATACCCGCGCCGAGCACCGCCACCTCTGTCGTCATCCCGCCACCCCCGTCGGCCGCCACTGCCAGGTCGTCCAGGTCGTCTCCGCGTCCTCACTCAGCACGCCCGCGACGACCTCCACCTCCATGCCCACCGTCAGATCGGCGACGGAGACCCCGGGAGCCGCCTGTCCCAGCACCACGATCCGCTCGGACTCCAGCTCCACAGCGATCAACGCGTACGGCTCCCACGGAAGTTCCGGATCGGTCACATAGGGTGACGGAGGCCGGTAGCGGCTGTCCGTGTACGACCAGACGCGTCCCCGCCGCGACAGCGGGACCTCCGCCAGCTCTCCGCCCCGGCACCCCGGGTTGCGGCAGTGGCTGTCCTCGCGCGGGAAGAACACCGACCGGCACGCCGAGCAGCGCGTGCCGAGCAGCGTGAAACCGTCCCCGTCCCCGGTGAACCACCCGGCCACCACGGGTGTGCGTGTACGTGACAAGGCGCCTCCTCCGTACGCAATCTGACGGAACGTCAGGAGTGTGGCACGCGCACCGGGAAATGGGCAGGGAGGAGACATGACACGACTCTCCCGAGCAGTCCGCGGTCTCGTCACCGTGCTCGCCGCCCTGCTGACCGCGACCGCAGCCCCCACCACCGCCCGGGCGGACACCGAACCCGAGGCCCCCGCGGACTTCGTCGCCCTGAGAACCGTGGACCCCACGATCCGGCAGGAGATGCGGTACTTCACCCCGCACAACTTCGTCGGCGAACCCGTCGACGGCTACCTGCAACCGGTCTGCATCCTCACCCGACAGGCAGCCGAAGCCCTGCACCGGGCCCAGGAGGAGCTGCTGCCCCAGGGGTACTCGCTCAAGGTCTACGACTGCTACCGGCCCCAACGCGCCGTGGACCACTTCGTCCGCTGGGCCGAGGACCTGGACGACCAGGCCATGAAGGAGGAGTTCTACCCGAACGTCGACAAGACCCGGCTGTTCGAGGACGGCTACATCGCGGAGAAATCCGGCCACAGCCGCGGCTCCACCATGGACCTCACCATCGTGAAGCTCCCGGCCCTTCCGACCAGGCCGTACGCACCCGGTGAGACCCTCGTGCCCTGCTACGCGCCCCAAGAGGAGCGCTTCCCGGACAACTCCGTCGACATGGGCACCGGCTACGACTGCTTCGACACCCTCGCCCACACCCTGGACCCGCGCATCCAGGGCCGGCAGCTCGCCAACCGGCTGCTCCTCAAGAACACCCTGGAAGGGCTCGGCTTCGTGAACCTCGCCGAGGAATGGTGGCACTACACCTTCAAGCCCGAGCCCTACCCGGACACCTACTTCGACTTCCCCGTCTCCACCGAGTCCCTCACCACCGCGTACTGAGCCGCGTGCACGACGCCCTCCCCAAGATCGGATACGCTCCGCCGCGTGTCCGAATCTCTGCACTCCATTTCGAACTCCGCGCGCGACTCCCACTGTTCGAGCTGCGGAGCGCCCTACGGGGAGGGCGTCAGCGGCTGGCCCCGCACCTGCCCGGCCTGCGCCACCACCGCCTACCGCAACCCCCTGCCGGTGGCCGTGGCACTCCAGCCCGTGTACGACCCGAGGGGCACCGGCCTGGTCGTCATCACCCGAACCATCGCTCCCGCGCGCGGGGGCATCGCCCTGCCCGGCGGCTTCATCGACGACCGCGAGGACTGGCGGCAGGCCGTCGTCCGCGAACTCAGGGAGGAGACCGGCATCGACGCCGCGAGCCGCGACGTACGCCTGGCCGACGCCATGAGCTCGCCCGACGGCCACCTGCTGCTGTTCGGGCTCCTCCCGGAGCGCCCCGCCGACCACCTCCCGGAGTCCGCGGCCACCGACGAGACGGAGGGCTGGCACGTCCTGCGCGGGCCCGAGGAACTCGCCTTCCCGCTGCACACACACGCGGTACGGGCGTTCTTCGAGGGCCGCTACATCTGAGCCCGCCGCTCGAACTCGGCGGCGGAGCGGACGCTAACCGAGGCCGCGCACCCGCACGGGGTGGGACGGTTCACGCAGGCCGTCCTCCCCCTCCCGCTCGACGACGACCTGCCGGCCCTCCCACCGGGCGACGTACCGTTCGACCTCGGGCTCGTCCCAGCCGTCGCCCGCGTCCCGCACCACCAGGCCGCCACCGGTCCGTCCCCGGGCCGGCGTCCACACCTCCAGCTCCAGCCCCCCGTCGTCCCCGCGCACCGGTATGACGGCACCCGCGCGCGCGAAGACCGGGATCCGCGACAGCGGCGCGTCCACGAGCACCTGCCCCGGCCCCCGGTGCCGCCGACCCGTCGCCGTGTCGTACCAGAGCCCCCTGGGCAGCTGCACCGCACGCCGCTCGGCACCCGGATCGAGCACCGGCGCCACCAGCAGACAGTCCCCCAGCAGGAAGGCGTCCTCGCAGTCCCGCAGCGCCCGGTCCTCGGGCGCGCCCCACCACACCGGGCGCACATAGGGAGCCCCGGTACGCCGGGCCAGATGCGCCAGCGTCATGAAGTACGGCAACAGCCGCCGACGCTCGACGAGCGCCACACGCGCGTGCTTCAACACCTCCGGACCGAACTCCCACGGCTCACGGCGCCCCGCCCGCAGACTCGCGTGCGTACGGAACAACGGCAGATACGCGCCCAGCTGGAACCACCGCAGATACAACTCCGGCGACGGACTCCCGTCGAAGCCGCCCACGTCCGGCCCCGAGTACGGCACCCCGCACAGCCCGAGCCCCATCACCAGCGACAGCGACGCACGCAGCCCGGGCCAGCCCGTCGCGACGTCCCCCGACCAGGTCCCGCCGTAGCGCTGCAGGCCCGCCCAGCCGGAGCGGGAGAACAGGAACGGCCGCTCCTCGGGCAGCAGCTCCCGCAGCCCCTCGTACGCCGCCCTGGCCATGCACAGCGCATAGACGTTGTGAGCCTCCCGGTGATCGCCGCCCCGCCCGTCCAGCGCGTGGCGGGCCGACCGCGGCAGCGTCGGCTCACCGAAGGCCGTGAACGACGTCGGTTCGTTCATGTCGTGCCAGAAGCCTGCGAACCCCTGCCCTGCGCGCTCCGCGTACAGCCCGCCCCACCAGCGCCGCACGCGCGCGTCCGTGAAGTCCGGGAACACCGCCTCACCCGGCCACACCACGCCCTCGACCAGCCGCCCGGACGCGTCCTTGACGTACGCGTCCTCGGCGAGCCCGCTGTCGTACACCGCGTTGCCCGGCTCGGCCCTGACCGCCGGGTCGACGATCGACACCAGCCGGATGCCGTCCCGCCGCAGCTCCTCGGCGAGCACCGGCAGCTTCGGGAAACGCTCCTGGTCGACGGTGAACACCTGATGCTCGTCGTAGTGGTCGATGTCGAGATGGACGGCGTCCAGCGGCAGACCGTGCTCGTGATAGCCCGCGACGATCCGCCGCACCTCCTGCTCGCTGCCGAAGCCCCAGCGCGCGTGATGGTGCCCCAGTGCCCACGCGGGGGGCAGCGCCGGAGCGCCCGTGAGCGAGGCCCAGGCGAGCAGCACGCGCGCGGGGGTGCCCACCATGACCCAGCAGCGCAACGGCCCGCCGTCCATCCGCAGCTCGCTCGAGCCGGGCCGGTCGTGGCCCGACCCGGCCCCCTCCTCGCCCTCGCGCAGGGTCACCGTGCCGTCCCAGGAGGTGTCGTGGAACACCAGATGGGTGGCCGCGTCGGACACCACCAGCTGCACCGGCATCGTCAGATACAGCGGATCGTCCTCGCGGCCGAACGCGTGTCCGGGATCCGTGTTCCACAGCCGGTACGTCCCGCCCCGCAGCCGGGGCCCCGACGCCCGCCCGCCGAGCCCGAAGAAACGGGCGTCCGCCGCCACCTCCGACCGCTGCATCCAGCGCGCCGGGCCTCCGTCCCTCGGCTCCCACCAGCGCGGCGGCAGATCACGGCGCAACGTCACCCCGCCCGGTGTGCACACCTCGACCGCACCATGCCGCGAGACCACGACCGTCACCCGCTCGGCCACCACCCGCCAGCCGCCGTCCTTGTCCGGCTCCAGCACCGCCCGGGGATCGGGCTCCGGGCACCGCCCGGCCAGCGCGTACGACGGCTCCGGTTCGGCCCCGTCCCAGCCCCAGAAGACCGCCCCGTTCACCGCCACGAGGATCCGCAGCTCAGCGCGGCTGAACCGGAGCGTGCCCCCACCGGGCCCCGGCTCCACGTCCAGCACCGGCCCCGGCACCCGGGCACGCTCGGCACCCCGCGCCGGCAACCCGGTGGCGTCGGCGCGGCTTCGGCGCCAGGCGGCCCGTACGGTACGCAGCCCCCGGGCCGCCCCCGAGGAACCCACCGTCTTCATCGAACGCACCAGGTCACGACCGTCCATGCTGTTCACCCTGCCACTGACCGCTCCACACGCGCGTGTCGTTCAACTGCCGTTCACCCATGTCGGGACCACATCTTCACGACACGGACTGTGTGGGGCACACCCTGGTGCAGAAGTCGATCACATGGCATCGTCCCTGTCAGCCGCGTCACGCGCACAACCCCGCACGTGCGCGGACGACGCACACGACGCGCCACAGTCCGGGAGCCGCCCCAATGACGACCGTGAACCCCGAGCCGCTCTGGCGGCCAGATCCGCAGCGCATCGCGAAAGCCCAGGTCACCCGGTTCCAAGCCTGGGCGGCCGAGCACCACGGAGCTCCCGCGGACGGCGGGTATCCGGCCCTGCACCGCTGGTCCGTGGACGAGCTGGAGACGTTCTGGAAAGCCGTCACGCAATGGTTCGACGTACGGTTCTCCACCCCCTACGCGCGCGTGCTGGGCGACCGCTCCATGCCGGGTGCCGCCTGGTTCCCCGGGGCGACGCTGAACTACGCCGAGCACGCCCTGCGCGCGGCCGCCACCCGCCCGGACGAACCGGCCCTGCTGTATGTCGACGAATCCCATGAACCACGCCCGGTGACCTGGTCCGAGCTGCGCCGCCAGGTCGGCGCGCTGGCCGCAGAGCTGCGCGCCCTGGGCGTGCGCCCCGGGGACCGCGTCAGCGGCTACCTCCCGAACATCCCGCAGGCCGTCGTCGCCCTCCTCGCCACCGCCGCCGTGGGCGGGGTCTGGACCTCCTGCGCGCCCGACTTCGGCGCCCGCAGCGTCCTCGACCGCTTCCAGCAGGTCGAACCCGTCGTCCTGTTCACCGTCGACGGCTACCGCTACGGCGGCAGGGAACACGACCGCCGCGGCGTCGTCGCCGAACTGCGCCGCGAGCTGCCCACCCTGCGCGCCGTCGTCCACATCCCGCTCCTCGGCACCGGCGCCCCCGAGGGAGCCCTGGAATGGTCGGCACTCACCGCCGCGGACGAGGCGCCCGTCTTCGAACAGGTCCCCTTCGCCCACCCTCTGTGGGTCCTCTACTCCTCCGGTACGACCGGCCTGCCCAAGGCCATCGTCCAGTCCCAGGGCGGCATCCTGGTCGAACACCTCAAACAGCTCGGCCTGCACTGCGACCTCGGCCCCGAGGATCGTTTCTTCTGGTACACCTCGACCGGCTGGATGATGTGGAACTTCCTCGTCTCCGGCCTCCTCACGGGCACGACGGTCGTCCTCTACGACGGCAGCCCCGGCCATCCCGACACCGGCGCCCAGTGGCGCATCGCCGAACGCACGGGAGCCACCCTCTACGGCACCTCGGCGGCGTACGTCATGGCCTGCCGCAAGGCCGAGGTGCACCCCGCCCGCGACTTCGACCTCTCCAGGATCCAGTGCGTGGCGACCACGGGGTCCCCGCTGCCGCCCGACGGCTTCCGCTGGCTGCACGACGAGGTCCGCGAGGATCTGTGGATCGCCTCCGTCAGCGGGGGCACCGACGTGTGCTCCTGCTTCGCCGGCGCCGTCCCGACGCTCCCCGTGTACACCGGTGAGCTGCAGGCGCCCAGCCTCGGCACCGATCTCCAGTCGTGGGACCCGAACGGCCACCCCGTCGTCGACGAGGTCGGCGAACTCGTCGTCACCAACCCCATGCCCTCCATGCCGGTCCACTTCTGGAACGACCCCGACGGCAGCCGCTACCACGACAGCTACTTCGACACCTACCCCGGCGTCTGGCGCCACGGCGACTGGATCACTGTCACCTCACGCGGCTCCGTCGTGATCCACGGCCGCTCCGACTCCACGCTCAACCGCCAGGGCGTCCGGATGGGCTCCGCCGACATCTACGAGGTCGTCGAACGGCTGCCCGAAATCAAGGAATCCCTGGTCATCGGCATCGAACAGCCCGACGGCGGCTACTGGATGCCGCTCTTCGTGCAGCTGGCCCCCGGAGCCGTCCTCGACGACGCCCTGCTCGGCCGGATCAAGCGGGCCATCCGCGAGCAGTTGTCGCCGCGCCATGTCCCCGACGAGGTCATCGAGGTGCCCGGAGTCCCGCACACCCTCACCGGCAAGCGCATCGAGGTCCCCGTCAAGCGCCTCCTGCAGGGCACCCCGCTGGAGAAGGCGGTCAACCCGGGCTCCATCGACAACCTGGAACTGCTGCACTTCTACGAGGAACTCGCGCGCAAGAAGGCCTGACACCCGCCGGACGTCCCTCCAGAGCCGCTCAGCCGCCGTACGTGGCCTCGGACTCGCCCAGCACCGCGGCGAAGTCCGAGGCCAGCCGTACCGCGTCGGCCGGGGCGAGCTCGGCCACGGAGATCCGCACGCCCGGCTCCGACGCCAGCCGGAACCGGGCGCCCGCCGCCACCCACCAGCCCTGCGACCGCAACCCGTTCACGACGGCCGACTCGTCCCGCACCGGCACCCACACGTTCATCCCGCTCGCACCGTGCGCCGCGATGCCATGGGCCGCCAGTTCCCGGAGCAACGCCGCCCTGCGCTTGGCGTACGTCTCACGCGCGCGTGTCACCAACGCGCGCGTGCCGTCATCGGTCAGCAGCCCGTACACCGTCTCCTGGAGGAGATGACTGACCCAACCGGACGTCAGCAGCAGCCGCCCGTCGTGCCGGGCCAGCGTCGTCGGATCACAGGCCGCCGCCGCCCACCGCAGGTCGGTCCCGAGGAACTTGCTCACCGTCCGCACATGCACCCAGCGCGACAGCCCGCCCGACGTCAGCGTCAGCAGCGGCGCGTCCGCGACCGCCGAGGCATGGTCGTTCTCGACGACCAGCAGATCCGGCTCGCCCCGCAGGACCTCGACGAGCTCGTCCCGCCGCGCCTCCGAAAAGCAGCCCCCATAAGGGTTCTGCGCCCGGGGGCTGCACACCAGCGCGCGCACCCCCGCCCGTACGGCGGCCCGCAGCGCGTCGGGACGCAGCCCCTGATCGTCCACGGCGACCGGGACGATCCGCAGTCCCAGGGCCGTGACCAGATCCAGCAGATGGTGGTACCCGGGATCCTCCATGGCCACGGCGTCCCCGGGCCGAAGCTCCACGGACAGCAGCCGGCCGACCAGATCCAGCGCACCATGCGCGAACGTCACCTGCTCCACCGGTACGCCGTCGGGCCGCAGCCACTCCCGTACGGCCTCCTCCAGCCGCTCCAGCCTGGGCGTCGCACGATGTGAACGGGCGCCGGGGGACAGGCGCGTGGGAGGCACCAGAGCGGGCAGCAGCTCCGGATCGGGATGCCCGCCGGCCAGATCTCGCAGCCCCTCAGGCACCCTCGGCGGCCTCCGTGAGGCCACGGCGGGAACCGGCGCCACCACTGTGCCGCCCCGCCCGCGCGTGACGACGATGCCCCGCCGCCGCAGCTCCTTGTAGGCCGTGGCGACCGTTCCGGGACTCACCCCCAGCTCGTCCGCGAGCCGCCGCACCGGAGGCAACGCGGCCCCCGGCCCCAACGTGCCTTCGGCCACGCCCCGTTCGACGGACGCGGCAATCCCCTTGGCCGTCGTACCACTGATCCCATATTGTGTTGCCACATTGCCAAGTATGTATCAATACATAATTCGAGGCAAGGGGGAGCCCGTGCAACCGATCCGCCGCGCAGTCGCCTGGACCCACAGCACGCCCGGAGGACGCGACGGACGCAGGATGCTGACCATCGCCTTCGTCGACCGCGTCGGCAGCGGACTCTGGGCATCCGTCAGCGTCCTGTACTTCACCTACGTCTCAGGCCTGTCCGTCGCCCAGGTCGGCACCCTCGTCGCCGTGGCCGGGGCCGCAGGAATCGCCGGAGCCCCTCTCGGCGGCCGCCTCGCGGACCGCTTCCCGGTCACCCGCGTCCTCATCACGGTCCAACTGCTGCGCGCCCTCGCCTCCTTCGCCCTGCTGACCACCGACCACTACGCGCTCCTCGTCGCCTACTGCTCCCTCGGCAGCCTCGGCGACCGCGCCGCCAACGTCCTCACCAAGCTGTATGCGACCCGCATCGCCGGCCCCGACCGCGTCCGCTACCAGGCACTCCAACGCACCGTCGCCAACGCCGGCTGGGCCCTCGGCGGCCTCGCCGCGGCAGCCGCCCTGGCCCTCGGCACCACCGCGGCCTACCGCTGGCTCCTCGCAGGCGACGCCCTCTCCTTCCTCGCCTGCGCCCTGCTCACCCTTCGCGTCGACGAACCCCGCTCGCACACCCGCACGGTGACCAGCTCCAAGGACCCCAGGCCCCCCGCCGCACCGACCAGCCCCTGGCGCGACCGCACCTACCTCGCCTACGTGGCCACCGACACCGTCCTCTTCCTCGACGACGCCGTCTTCAAGGTCGGCCTGCCCCTCTGGATCGCCCACACCAGCAGCGCACCCCACGGCCTCGCACCCCTGCTGATGGTCCTCAACAACGTGATGGTCGTGGCCCTCCAGGTCCCCCTGGCCCGCTTCGGCGCCACCACGGCCGCCGCCCGCACCCTCCTCGCCCCGCTCGCCGCGGCCTTCGCCCTCGCCGGCATCGCCATGGCGGCCTCGGTGACCGGCGGAACCGTCACCACCACCCTGTTCCTCACCGCGGCGGCCGCCCTCTTCACTTTCGCCGAGATACTCCATGCCACGATCTCCTGGGAACTCTCCGTCGCCCTGGCCCCCGACACCGCCCAGGGCGCCTACCTCGGAGTCCACGGCCTGGCCCAGTCCGCCCAGCGCAGCATCGGACCACTCGCCGTCACCGCCGCCATCGCCACCGGCCCCCTCGGCTGGCTCACCTTCGGCACCACCATTGCCCTGACCTGCGCAATTCAGCACCGCCTGGTCCGCGAACGACTCACACGAGGACCATTGTCAGTGCCGCCGATTACTGTGAGTGAGCATTGATCGACCATGCACACAGGGGGAAACATGGCACTCACCGACCGCCAGCTCATGCGCCGCGTCCTGCGCCGCGAAATCGCCGGCACCATCGGCCTGCTCACGGACGAACACGACTTCCGAGCCATGAAGCGCTACCGCAGCTTCACCTTCGACGACCACACCACCTACCTCCGCCAGGTCGAAGACCTCCTCAAGGTCCGCGCCCTGCAAGGCACCCACACCACCGTCGCCCTCTTCGACCCGCAGGAGTACGCCGACTACTGCACCGCCGGCAACCTCGACCCCGACCTCCCCGCCAGCCGCAGCCGCTTCACCGCCCAACTCGCGACCACCGGCCCCACCATCCCGTACGACGGTCAGCCCCTCGCCGACCTGGTCCCCGCCCTCGTCGACGAAGCCGTACGCCAGGCCACCTGGGAGTACGCCGCCACCCTGCTGTCCCGCCTCGGAGCCTGCGCCACCTGCGGCGAGGACATCGGCCGCGCCGCGTTCCAACGCGCATCCGGCCTCATCGACCGCATCCTCGACACGGCACCACCCGGCGACCGGCACCTCGTCTGCAGCGTCACGGGGACACCCGAGACCCTCGTCGCCGTACTCCACGCCGACGACGAGACCGACAGCGCGACCCGCGTCGACGAGGCCGAAGCCCTGGAGTTCACCACCGTCCTCGCCCTCGGCCTCGCCACCCGAGGCCCCGGCGGCCTGGTCATGCGCACGAGCGCACCCGACAGCCCCGACCGGATCTACGGCTGGCGCATGCGCGGCGACGGCCTCGAACCCCTGACCGCCGGCGAGGTCTTCGACGCCTACTGCACCGACGCCGAATCCGGCGACCTCATCGCACCCGAGTCCGGAGTCGACTACTGCGTCCCACCGGACCTGGACGACGAGAACCGCCTGCCCGACCACCACCACTGAACCGACACCCGACACCCGGCGGCCGGACGGCAACCGGACGACAAGGGGCGCTCCACCCGGAAGCGGAGCGCCCCTGCCCACCGACCGGAGGCCGGCCCGACCGTCTACTCCCCGGACAGCACGGCCTGCGCCGCGCTCCGCGCCTCTTCGGCACTGTCCGTCGCCCGCGCGGCCGCAGCGGCACGCTCGCACTGCGCCAGCGTGTGCTTCGCCAGAGTCGCCCGCACATAAGGAATCGACGCCGCACCCATGGAAAGAGAGGTGACGCCCAGACCGGTCAGCACACAGGCGAGCAGCGGGTCGGACGCCGCCTCACCACACACACCGCAGCTCTTGCCCTCCGCCCTGGCCGCCTCGGCCGCCAGCGCGACCAGGTCGAGCAGCGCGGGCTGCCACGGATCCTGCAGCCGGGACACCGCACCCACCTGCCGGTCTGCGGCGAACGTGTACTGCGCGAGGTCGTTCGTCCCCAGCGACAGGAACTCGACCTCCCGCAGAATCGAACGCGCCCGCAGCGCGGCGGACGGGATCTCCACCATCGCACCGAACTTCGCCCGCAGCCCCGCCTCGCGGCACGCGTCCGCGAACGCCTTGGCGTCGGCACGGTCAGCCACCATAGGGGCCATCACCTCGAGGTGGACCGGCAGACCCTCGGCCGCCTTCGCCAACGCCGTCAGCTGGGTCCGCAGAACCTCCGGGTGATCCAGCAGGGTACGCAGACCACGCACGCCCAGCGCCGGGTTCGGCTCGTCGGCGGGAGTCAGGAAGTCCAGCGGCTTGTCCGCACCCGCGTCCAGCACCCGCACGACGACCCGCCCCTCGGGGAAGGCTTCGAGCACCTGGCGATAGGCCTCGACCTGCTTCTCCTCGGTGGGCGCGTTCTTGCTGTCGTCGAGGAACAGGAACTCGGTCCGGAACAGACCCACGCCCTCCGCCCCCGCCTCGACGGCGGCCGGCACGTCCGCCGGCCCGCCGACGTTGGCCAGCAGCGGCACCTTGTGACCGTCGGCGGTCGCACCCGGACCGGTCGACCCGGCCAGCGCGGCCTTGCGCTCCGCAGCCGCGGCCCGCAGCTGTGCCTGCTTCTCCTCGCTCGGATGCACGAAGATCTCGCCCGTGCTGCCGTCGACCGCGATCATCGTGCCCTCGGCCAGCTCACCCGCGCCCGGCAGCGCCACGACCGCCGGCACACCCAGCGCCCGCGCCAGGATCGCGCTGTGGCTGGTCGGCCCGCCCTCCTCGGTCACGAAACCGAGCACCAGGGTCGGGTCGAGCAGCGCCGTGTCGGCCGGCGCCAGATCCCGGGCCACCAGCACGTACGGCTCGTCGCTGTCCGGGACGCCCGGCATCGGGACGCCCAGCAGACGGGCGACGATACGATTCCGCACGTCGTCGAGGTCGGCCACCCGGCCGGCGAGGTACTCACCGGCTCCGGCCAGCAGCTCGCGGTATGCGGCGAACGCGTCGTACACGGCACGCTCGGCCGTGCTGCCGACGGTGATGCGTCGCTCCACGTCCACCATCAGCTCGGGGTCCTGGGCCATCATGGCCTGCGCCTCGAGCACCGCCTGGGCCTCGCCGCCCGCCAGATTGCCGCGCGCCATCAGATCGGCCGCGACAGCCTCCACGGCCTTGCGGGCGCGCCCTTGTTCGCGCTCCGCCTCCTCCGACGGTATCTGCTTGGCAGGCGGCTCGAGCACCGCCGTTCCCATGTGCCGAACCTCGCCGATCGCCACACCGTGACTCACGCCGACGCCTCGCAGCGTTGTCTCCATCTCACCCGTCTCCGATAGAGCGGCGGGTCCCGCCGCCGCGTTGGTTGTCCTCTGTGCCGTTGTGTGTGCCGTCGTGCCGTCCAGCACGACGGCACACGACATCACTGCCAGGTAAAGAGAAGGTCGCCGGCCTTCACGTCGCCGTCTTCACGGAGCTCACCGAGGGCGTCGGCCGTTGCCTCCAGCGCCACGACGGGACACACGGGGGACTTGCCACTCTCTTCTACCGCTGCCGGGTTCCAGCGCACGATGCCCTGACCGCGGGTCACGGTGTCGCCCTTGTTCACGAGGAGTTCGAAGCCCTCGCCGTTGAGCTGCACGGTGTCGATACCGAGATGGGTGAGCACACCGTGTCCCTCGGAGTCGACCACGACGAACGCGTGCGGGTGGAGAGAGACGATCACTCCGTCCACGGGCGCCACGGCCTCGGAGGGTTCGCGCACCGGGTCGATCGCCGTACCGGGGCCGACCATTGCCCCGGAGAAGACTGGATCGGGCACTGCGGCCAGTCCGATGGCGCGTCCTGCAAGAGGGGACGTCACGGTGGTCATGGGAAGCCTCCCAGGGGTGGAGATGTACATGGGCCGTTACTGCTTGTCCCGGACGGCGCACTGTGCAGCAGGGTATGTCAGATGAAGTACCGGTTCCGCACGAGAGTCCGATCCGTGGTCTAGACCACTAGCCTAACGGATTTGCGTGCGCTCTGCCGCCCCGTGTACAGTCGTACTCCTGCCTGAGGGTGGGCGACGCGATCAAGCGCGCTTGCCGGGCAGCATCAAACTCTGTCGGATCCTCACTCTGGATCGCCTTCTGCATGCCTGCAGGACGGTGGTCAGGAGGCCGGAAAAACCCTGATAGAGTTTGAAACACCGAAGGGAAGCCCGGAGGAAAGCCCGAGAGGGTGAGTACAAAGGAAGCTTTCGTTCCTTGAGAACTCAACAGCGTGCCAAAAATCAACGCCAGATTAGTTGATACCCCGTCCTCGGCAGTGATAGCCGA
>NZ_JBEXXE010000034.1:83937-134229 GCF_040630255.1 Streptomyces sp. NPDC005820 | reverse complement strand
CCCGCCCCCTTCGCTGCGCCCCGCGGGGTGGGGGTCGTGTGCGGCGTCCCGCACCCCGTTTCGCATGCCCGGGCGAACAGCCCGCGCACGGCCTCCGTGTGGGGTTCTGCACACTCTCCCCGCGCAGGTCAACGGCAAGTTGACGGCCCCGGAAGGGGCGTGGTGGACTGCCGGAGCCATGTACGACGGCAGAAGAGGAAGCCGGTGAGAATCCGGCGCGGTCCCGCCACTGTCACCGGGGTAGGTAGCCCCGGGAGCCAGGAACTCTCGCCGCCGGTCTCGTCGAACCAGGGCGTGGACACCCTGAGTGAGGACATATCGCCATGCTCGCCTGCCGTTTGAGTGCCTGCCGCGGGCAGGCTCTCAGGTACAGCCCAGGATCGCTGCCCGACCCCACGGCCGGCTGAGCCGATGCGAGCCGATCGCGTCTTCGCGTACGGCGCCGCCGCCGGACTCCTCGGTGACCTGCTCCTCGGCGATCCCCGCCGGGCGCATCCGGTCGCCGCGTTCGGGCGGGCCGCCGGCGCCGTGGAGCGGGTGCTGTGGCGGGACCACCGGGGGTGGGGCGCCCTGCACACCGCCGTGTGCGCCGGTGGCGCCTTGGCCCTGGGGGCCGCCGCCGAGAAGGTCGTACGCCGCTCCCCCGCCGGTTCCGTCGCCCTCACCGCCGCCGCCACCTGGGCCGTGGTCGGCGGGACCTCGCTCGTCCGGGAGGCCCGCACCATCGGGCGCGCCCTGGAGGCGGGTGACGTCGAGGGGGCGCGGGCCCGGCTGCCGCATCTGTGCGGGCGGGATCCGCAGGCGCTCGACGCCGACGGGATCGCACGGGCCGTCGTGGAGTCCGTCGCCGAGAACACCTCCGACGCCGTCGTGGGCGCCCTGGTGTGGGGTGCCGTGGGCGGAGTGCCGGGGCTGCTCGGGTTCCGGGCCGTCAACACCCTGGACGCGATGGTGGGTCACAAGTCGGCCCGCCACCGGCGGTTCGGGTGGGCCTCGGCCCGGCTCGACGACCTCGCCGGCTGGCCGGGGGCGCGGCTGACCGCCGTACTCGCCGCGGTGACCGGGGACGATCCCCGAGGCGCCGTACGGGCCTGGCGCCGGGACGCGGACCGGCACCCCAGCCCCAACGCCGGACCCGTCGAGGCCTCGTTCGCGGGGGCCCTCGGGGTGCGGCTCGGCGGGACGCTGGCGTACGGGGGCAGGGTCGAGCACCGGCCCGTGCTCAACGGGGAAGGACGCGCGGTCGCCACGGGCGACATCGAGCGGGCCGTACGACTCTCCCGGCGCGTCGGTCTGCTCGCGCTCGGCGTCTGTGTCGCCGGGCGACTCATCGCAAGGGGGCGCAGGTCATGAGCGGGGGTCTCCTCGTCGCCGGTACCACCTCCGACGCCGGCAAGAGTGTCGTCACGGCCGGGATCTGCCGGTGGCTGGTCCGCCAGGGGGTCGAGGTCGCGCCCTTCAAGGCGCAGAACATGTCGCTGAACTCCTTCGTGACGAGGGAGGGCGCCGAGATCGGGCGGGCGCAGGCCATGCAGGCGCAGGCCTGCCGTGTCGAGGCGACCGCGCTGATGAATCCCGTGCTGCTCAAGCCCGGTGGCGAGCAGAGCAGCCAAGTGGTGCTGCTCGGCAGGCCGGTGGGCGAGCTGAGCGCGCGGGGCTACCACGGGGGGCGGCAGCAGAAACTCCTCGGGACCGTTCTCGACTGTCTCGCCGAGTTGCGGGGCACGTATGACGCGGTGATCTGTGAGGGGGCCGGTTCTCCCGCCGAGATCAATCTCCGGCGGACCGACATCGTGAACATGGGGATCGCCCGCAACGCCGGGCTCCCGGTCCTCGTCGTCGGCGACATCGACCGCGGCGGGGTCTTCGCCTCCTTCTTCGGGACCGTCGCACTGCTCTCCCCCGAGGACCAGGCGCTCGTCGCCGGGTTCCTCGTCAACAAGTTCCGGGGGGACGTCTCGCTCCTGGAGCCGGGGCTCGACATGCTCCACGGGCTCACCGGGCGGCGGACGTACGGCGTGCTGCCGTTCCGGCACGGGCTCGGCATCGACGAGGAGGACGGGATGGGGGTCCGGAACTCCCGGGCCTCCGCCCCGGTCGGCGAGGACGTGCTGCGGGTGGCTGTGTGCGCGATCCCGCTCATGTCGAACTTCACCGACGTCGACGCGCTCGCCGCCGAGCCCGGTGTCGTCGTGCGGTTCGTGGACCGGCCGGAGGAACTGGCCGACGCCGACCTCGTGGTCGTACCGGGCACGCGCGGGACCGTCCGGGCCCTGGAGTGGCTGCACGAGCGGGGGCTCACGGACGCCCTGCGGCGCAGAGCCGCCGAAGGCCGGCCCCTCCTGGGTGTCTGCGGCGGCTTCCAGATCCTCGGCGAGCACATCGAGGACGAGGTGGAGAGCCGGCGGGGCCACGTCGACGGGCTCGGCCTGCTGCCGGTCCGGGTGCGGTTCGCCCGGGAGAAGACCCTCACCCGGCCGGTGGGGAAAGCCCTCGGCGAGACCGTCGAGGGGTACGAGATCCATCACGGGGTCGCCGACGTACAGGGTGGTGAGCCCTTCCTGGACGGCTGCCGGGTCGGGCAGACCTGGGGCACCCACTGGCACGGCTCGCTGGAGTCCGACGGGTTCCGGCGGGCGTTCCTGCGCGAGGTGGCGGCCGCCGCGGGCCGCCGGTTCGTGCCGGCCCCGGACACCTCGTTCGCCGCGCTGCGCGAGGAGCAGCTCGACCGGCTCGGCGACCTGATCGAACAGCACGCGGACACGGACGCGCTCTGGCGGCTCATCGAGTCGGGCGCGCCGCAAGGACTGCCTTTCATTCCACCGGGAGCGCCCGCATGAGCACTGTGTTGTTGTTGTCGACCGCCGACACCGATCTGCTGGCGGCCCGGGCCGCCACCGGCGCCGGGTACCGGATCGGCAACCCGACCCGCGTCGACGTCACGGACGAGCTGCCCGGTCTCCTGGACGGCGCCGACCTCGCCGTCGTACGGCTGCTCGGCGGCAAGCGGGCCTGGGAGGACGGGCTCGCCGCGCTGAAGGCGTCCGGGATCCCGACCGTGCTGCTGGGCGGCGAGAGCGTGCCGGACGCGGAGCTGATGGCCGAGTCGTCGGTGCCGGCCGGTGTGGTCGCGGAGGCCCTGCGGTACCTGGTCGAGGGCGGGCCCGACAACCTGACCGAGCTGGCGCGGTTCCTGTCGGACACCGTGCTGCTGACGGGTGAGGGGTTCGTCGAGCCGCGGAAGATGCCCGAGTACGGGGTGCACGGCTCCCGTGCGCGGGAGAGCGGCCGGCCGACCGTGGGCGTGCTCTTCTACCGGGCCCACGAACTGAGCGGCAACACCGGCTTCGTGGACACCCTGTGCGACGCGATCGAGGCGCGCGGCGCCAACGCCCTGCCCGTGTACTGCGGTTCGCTGCGGGGCGCGGACGCCGGGCTCTACGAGATCCTCGGCCGGACGGACGCCCTGGTCGCCACCGTCCTCGCCGCCGGCGGCACGCACGCCTCCGAGGCCTCGGCCGGAGGGGACGAGGAGGCCTGGGACATCGGCGCGCTGGCCGACCTCGACGTGCCCGTGCTGCAGGGTCTGTGCCTCACGTCGTCGCGCGCGACCTGGGACGAGTCGGACGCCGCCCTCTCCCCCATGGACGCGGCGATGCAGGTCGCGATCCCGGAGTTCGACGGGCGGCTCATCACCGTGCCGTTCTCCTTCAAGGAGCAGGGGCCGGACGACGTTCCGGTGTACGTCGCCGACCCCGAGCGGGCCGCGCGGGTCGCCGGAATCGCCGTACGGCACGCGCAGTTGAAGCACAAGGCGAACGCCGACAAGAAGCTGGCGCTCGTCTTCACCGCGTACCCGACCAAGCACTCGCGGGTCGGCAACGCGGTCGGGCTGGACACGCCCGCGTCGGCGGTGCGGGTGCTGGACGCGCTCAAGGACGCCGGCTACGACCTCACCGCGTACCCCTCCGAGGGCGACGAGCTGATCCACCGGCTGATCGAGGCCGGTGGTCACGACGTCGAGTGGCTCACCGAGGACCAGCTGGCCGCCGCGCCCGCGCGGGTGCCGCTCGCCGACTATCAGGCGTGGTTCGACAAGCTCCACCCCGAGCTGCGGGACGGGATGCTGCAGGCGTGGGGCGAGCCGCCGGGCTCGCTGTACGTCGACGGGGACGACATCGTGCTCGCGTCCCTGCAGTTCGGGAACGTCGTCGTGATGATCCAGCCGCCGCGCGGGTTCGGCGAGAACCCGATCGCGATCTACCACGACCCCGACATGCCGCCGTCGCACCACTACATGGCCGCGTACCGGTGGCTGGAGAACTCGTTCGGCGCCGACGCCGTCGTCCACATGGGCAAGCACGGCACGATGGAGTGGCTGCCCGGTAAGGGACTCGGGCTGAGTGGTGGCTGTGCTCCGGACGCCGTGCTCGGTGAGCTCCCGCTGATCTACCCCTTCATCGTCAACGACCCCGGCGAGGGCACCCAGGCCAAGCGGCGCGGGCACGCCACCGTCGTCGACCATCTGGTGCCGCCGATGGCCCGCGCCGACACGTACGGCGACCTGGCGAAGCTGGAGCAGCTGCTCGACGAGTACGCGCTCGTCTCCGACCTGGACCCGACGAAGGCCCCTGCCGTGCGGGCGCAGATCTGGACGCTGGTGAAGGCGGCCGAGCTCCACCACGACCTGCATGTGGACGAGCAGCCGGGCGAGGACGACTTCGACGAGTTCGTCATGCACATCGACGGCTATCTGTGCGAGATCAAGGACGTGCAGATCCGCGACGGGCTGCACATCCTCGGCGGCGGGCCGGTCGGCGAGCCGCGGGTGAACCTGGTGCTGGCCGTGCTGCGCGCCGCGCAGGTGTGGGGCGGGCAGGCGAACGCCCTGCCGGGGCTGAGGGCCTCGCTGGCCGCCCATTTCGGGCTGGTCGAGAAGGAGTTGCTGGCCGAGCCGGGCGCGCCGGTGAAGGTGCCGGTCGAACTGTCCGACCTCGTCGAGGGCCCGGCGCGGACGGCGGCCGACGCCATCGACCTGCTGGAGCAGCTGTGCCGGCGGGTCGCGGAGGGGATGGAGGAGCGCGACTGGACGGTCGCGGAGAGCCGTTCCCTCGCGCGTGAGGTGCTGGGCGCCGAACTCCCGGACGCGGTCGCCGTGCTGGAGTTCGCGTGCCGCGAGGTGGTGCCCCGGCTGGCGAGGACCACCGACGAGATCGGCCACATCCTCAAGGCCCTCGACGGCGGTTACGTCCCCGCCGGCCCCTCCGGCTCGCCGACCCGCGGTCTGGTCAACGTCCTGCCGACCGGCCGGAACTTCTACTCCGTCGACCCGAAGGCCATTCCGTCCCGGCTGAGCTGGGAGGTCGGGCAGTCGCTCGCCGACTCGCTGGTGCAGCGGTATCTGCAGGACACGGGCGCGTATCCGAAGTCCGTCGGGCTGACGGTGTGGGGTACGTCGGCCATGCGGACCCAGGGCGACGACATCGCCGAGATCCTCGCCCTGCTGGGCTGCCGTCCCGTGTGGGACGACGCCTCGCGCCGGGTGACCGGCTTCGAGGTGGTCCCCCTGGCCGAGCTGGGGCGCCCGCGGATCGACGTCACGGTCCGGATCTCCGGCTTCTTCCGGGACGCGTTCCCGCATGTGGTGGGGCTGATCGACGACGCCGTGCGCACGGTCGCCGAGCTGGACGAGCCCGCCGAGAGCAACTTCGTGAAGGCGCACGCCGACGAGGACACCGCCGAGCACGGCGACCGGCGGCGCGCGACGGCCCGGGTCTTCGGCTCCAAGCCGGGGGCGTACGGGGCCGGTCTGCTGCCGCTGATCGACGCCCGCAACTGGCGCTCCGACGCCGACCTGGCCGAGGTGTACGCCGTCTGGGGCGGCTACGCCTACGGGCGCGGGCTCGACGGGCGGGCGGCGCGCGGGGACATGGAGACCGCGTTCAAGCGGATCGCCGTCGCCGCCAAGAACGTCGACACCCGTGAGCACGACCTCGTCGACGCCGACGACTACTTCCAGTACCACGGCGGCATGGTCGCCATGGTCCGGCATCTGACCGGCGCCAGCCCCGAGGCGTACGTCGGCGACTCCGCCGTACCGGACCAGGTGAAGACCCGCACGCTGGGCGAGGAGACCCACCGGGTGTTCCGCGCCCGGGTGGTCAACCCGCGCTGGATGGCGGCCATGCGCCGACACGGCTACAAGGGCGCCTTCGAGATGGCGGCGACCGTCGACTACCTGTTCGGCTACGACGCGACGGCGGGCGTGGTCGACGACTGGATGTACGAGAAGCTCAGCGCCGAGTACGTCTTCGACCCGGAGAACCGGGACTTCATGAAGAAGTCCAACCCGTGGGCCCTGCGCGGGATCACCGAACGCCTGCTGGAGGCCGCCGAGCGCGGGCTGTGGGCGGAACCGGACGCCGACACCCTGGAGCGGCTGCGGGCCACCTATCTGGAGCTGGAAGGCGACCTGGAGGGCGACCAGTGAGCAGCAACCCCTTCCCCTTCACGGCCGTCGTCGGCCAGGACGACCTGCGGCTCGCGCTGCTGCTGAACGCCGTGTCACCGGCGGTCGGCGGGGTGCTGGTGCGCGGCGAGAAGGGCACCGCCAAGTCCACGGCCGTACGCGCCCTGTCGGCGCTGATGCCGACGCTGGACGTGGTCTCCGGCTGCCGGTTCTCCTGCGACCCCGGCTCCCCCGACCCGGCCTGCCCGGACGGGCCGCACGAGCCGGGCGCCTTCGAGACCCGGCCGGCGCGGATGGTCGAGCTGCCGGTCGGCGCCTCGGAGGACCGGCTGGTGGGCGCGCTCGACATCGAGCGGGCGCTCGCCGAGGGCGTCAAGGCCTTCGAGCCGGGACTGCTGGCCGACGCGCACCGCGGGATCCTCTACGTCGACGAGGTCAACCTCCTCCACGACCATCTGGTCGACCTGCTGCTGGACGCGGCGGCGATGGGCGCGTCGTACGTGGAACGCGAGGGTGTCTCCGTACGGCACGCCGCGCGGTTCCTGCTCGTCGGGACCATGAACCCCGAAGAAGGCGAACTGCGGCCGCAGTTGCTCGACCGGTTCGGGCTGACCGTGGAGGTGGCCGCCTCGCGCGAGCCCGACCAGCGGGTGGAGGTCGTACGGCGGCGGCTCGCGTACGACGACGATCCCGCGGGTTTCGCCGCGCGGTGGGCGGACGAGGAGGCCGCCGTACGGGCGCGGATCGTGGCGGCGCGGAAGCTGTTGCCGTCAGTGCGGCTGGGCGACGGGGCGCTGCGGCAGATCGCGGCGACCTGCGCGGCCTTCGAGGTGGACGGCATGCGGGCCGACATCGTGATGGCCCGGACCGCGACCGCGCTGGCGGCGTGGGAGGGGCGGACCGAGGTGCTGGCGGAGGACGTGCGCCGGGCGGCGCTGCTCGCGCTGCCGCACCGCAGGCGCCGCAACCCCTTCGACGCGCCGGGGCTCGACGAGGACAAGCTGGACCGGACGCTGGAGGAGTTCTCCGGGGAGGACGAGGACGACACGGATCCCGACCCCGACGGGCCCGGTGGGGGCGGCGGACAGCCGACGCCGGACGCCGGTCCGCAGGGCGGGGACTCCGGCGCGCGGCCCGAGGCGGGTGAGGACGGGCAGCCGCAGCCCTCCGGCGCGGGCGAGCAGTCGGCCGTACGGGCCGCCGAGCCGTTCCGCACCAAGGTGCTGAGCGTGCCCGGGATCGGGGAGGGGGCCGCCGGGCGGCGGTCGCGGGCGCGGACCGAGCACGGGCGGACCACCGGGGCCCGGCGGCCCCGGGGCACGCTGACCAAGCTGCATCTCGCGGCGACCGTGCAGGCCGCCGCCCCGCACCAGCGGGCGCGCGGTCGGTCCGGACCGGGACTGGTGGTGCGCCGGGACGATCTGCGGCAGGCGACCCGGGAGGGGCGCGAGGGCAACCTCGTGCTGTTCGTCGTCGACGCCTCCGGATCGATGGCGGCGCGGCAGCGGATGAGCGCCGTGAAGGGCGCCGTGCTGTCGCTGCTGCTCGACGCCTATCAGCGCCGGGACAAGGTGGGGCTGGTGACCTTCCGGGGGGCGGCGGCGGACGTCGCCCTGCCGCCGACCTCCTCGGTCGACGCCGCCGCGGCGCGGCTGGAGTCGCTGCCCACCGGGGGGCGTACACCGCTCGCCGCCGGGCTGCTCAAGGCGCACGACGTGCTGCGGGTGGAGCGGCTGCGGGATCCCGCGCGGCGGGCGCTGGTCGTGGTCGTGACGGACGGGCGGGCCACCGGCGGTCCGGAGCCGGTCGCGCTGGCCTCCAGGGCGGCCCGGCTGTTCGCGGCCGACGGGGTCGCGTCCGTGGTCGTGGACTGCGAGTCGGGGCCGGTGCGGCTGGGGCTCGCCGGAGAGCTCGCGGGTGAACTGGGCGGGACGGCGGTGACGCTCGACGAACTGCGGGCGGACTCCATCGCCGGGCTGGTGAAGGACGTACAGAGGAGGGCCGCGTAATGCCGCAGGGACAGCCGAGTGTCGTGCCCGATGACGGTCTGACGACCCGACAGCGGCGCAACCGGCCGCTCGTCGTGGTGCACACCGGGATCGGGAAGGGGAAGTCCACCGCCGCCTTCGGGCTCGCGCTGCGGGCCTGGAACCAGGGGTGGCCCATCGGGGTGTTCCAGTTCGTCAAGTCGGCGAAGTGGAAGGTCGGCGAGGAGAACGCGCTGCGGGTGCTGGGCGCCTCCGGCGAGGGCGGGTCCGTCGACTGGCACAAGATGGGCGAGGGCTGGTCCTGGGTGCAGCGCGACCTCCAGGGCGACAACTTCAGCAACGAGGAGAAGGCCCGGGAGGGCTGGGAGCAGGTCAAGCGGGACCTCGCCGCCGAGACGTACCAGCTGTACGTGCTCGACGAGTTCGCGTACCCGATGCACTGGGGGTGGGTGGACACGGACGAGGTCGTCGACGTGCTGCGGAACCGGCCGGGGACCCAGCATGTGGTCATCACCGGGCGGAACGCGCCCGAGAAGCTCGTCGAGTTCGCCGATCTCGTCACCGACATGTCCAAGGTCAAGCACCCGATGGACGCGGGGCAGAAGGGGCAGAGGGGCATCGAGTGGTGATGTCGTCCATCCCCCGGCTGGTCGTCGCCGCGCCGTCGTCCGGCAGCGGCAAGACCACCGTCGCCACGGGGCTGATGGCCGCGTTCGCCGCGCGGGGGCTCGCCGTGTCCCCGCACAAGGTCGGGCCGGACTACATCGACCCCGGGTATCACGCGCTCGCCACCGGGCGACCGGGGCGCAACCTCGACGCGTACCTGTGCGGGCCGGAGCTGGTCGCTCCGCTGTTCCTGCACGGGGCGCGCGGGTGCGACCTCGCGGTCGTCGAGGGCGTGATGGGGATGTACGACGGGGCCGCGGGGGAAGGAGAACTGGCGTCCACCGCTCAGGTCGCGAAACTGCTGGGGGCGCCGGTGGTGCTCGTCGTGGACGCGTCTTCGCAGTCGCGGTCGGTGGCGGCGCTGGTGCACGGGTTCGTCTCCTGGGATCCCGGGGTGCGGGTGGGGGGCGTGATCCTGAACAAGGTCGCGTCGGAGCGGCACGAGGAGTTGCTGCGGGAGGCGTTGGAGTCGGCGGGGGTGCCGGTGCTCGGTGCCTTGCGGCGGGCCGCGCAGGTGGCGACGCCCTCTCGGCATCTCGGGTTGGTTCCTGTTGCCGAACGGCAGTCGGCTGCGGTGGAGGCTGTCGCCTCCATGGGGGCGCAGGTTGCCGCGGGGTGTGATCTCGGCGCGTTGGAGGCGCTTGCCCGGGGTGCCGGTCCCGTACCAGGGGTCTCTGCCCCCTGGACCCCCGGCTTGCCCACCCACGGCCACCCGTCTCGGTTGGGCGAGAAGGCGGCCGACCAAGAGCGCAGGCCCGTTGTCGCCGTTGCCGGTGGGGCCGCGTTCAGTTTTTCCTATGCCGAGCACACCGAGCTGCTCACCGCCGCCGGCGCCGACGTCGTCCTCCTCGATCCGTTGCGGGACGAGCGGCTGCCCGACGGGACCGCCGGGCTGGTCATCGGGGGCGGGTTCCCCGAGGTGTACGCCGCCGAGCTGTCGGCGAACGAGCCGTTGCGGAAGGCCGTCGCCGCGCTCGTGGAGGCGGGGGCCCCCGTCGCCGCCGAGTGTGCGGGGCTGCTGTATCTGTGCCGGGAG
Organism: Streptomyces sp. NPDC005820; assembly: GCF_040630255.1. Lineage (NCBI taxonomy): Bacteria > Bacillati > Actinomycetota > Actinomycetes > Kitasatosporales > Streptomycetaceae > Streptomyces > Streptomyces sp. NPDC005820. The sequence goes on along the minus strand of NZ_JBEXXE010000034.1, from coordinate 124,070 downwards.
CTCGACGGGCAGCCGATGTGCGGGGTGCTGGACGCCACCGCCCGGATGTCGGAGCGGCTGACCCTCGGCTATCGGGACGCGGTCGCCGTGAGCGACAGTGTGCTGGCGGCCGCCGGGACACGGATGCGGGGGCACGAGTTCCATCGGACGGTCGTGGAGCCGGGGGCCGGGGCGACCCCCGCGTGGGGCGTACGGACCCCGGAGCGGCGCGTCGAAGGCTTCGTACAACAAGGTGTGCACGCGAGTTATCTGCACACGCACTGGGCGGCCGAGCCCGGCGTGGCCCGTAGGTTCGTGGAGAGGTGCCGGACGTCATGAGCGAGCGCAGCAGGCTGGTCGGGGTCGGGGTGGGTCCCGGGGATCCGGAGCTGGTGACCGTGAAGGGCGTCAACGCGCTGCGGGCCGCCGATGTCGTCGTCGTGCCCGTGATGGACACCGGGGAGCAGGGGCGCGCCGAGGCGACCGTGCTGCACTACGTGGAGCGGGAGAAGGTCCTGCGGGTGGTGTTCGCGCTGAACGAGCGGACCGACCGGGGGCGGCGGGAGGCGGCCTGGGACGCGGCCGGGGAGCGGGTCGCCGAGCTGTTGCGGCGGGACGGGAGCGTCGTGGCGTTCGCGACCATCGGGGATCCGAACGTGTATTCCACGTTCACGTATCTCGCGCAGACGATCGCCGAACTGGTGCCGGGGACGGACATCGAGACCGTCCCGGGGATCACCGCCATGCAGGACCTCGCCGCGCGCTCGGGCGCCGTGCTCACCGAGGGCACCGAGCCGCTGACGCTGGTGCCGGTCACCGCCGGGTCGGCCGTGCTGAAGGACGCGCTGGCCGGGCCGGGGACGGTCGTGGCGTACAAGTTCGGGCGGCAGGCCGCCGAGGTCGCCGAGGCGCTGCGGGAGACCGGGCGGATCGAGGACGCGGTGTGGGGGTCGGCGCTGGGTCTTGAGCAGGAGTCCATCCGGCCGGCCGGTGAGCTGGACGGGGAGCCGCTGCCGTATCTCTCGACGCTGATCGCGCCCGCGCGGCGCGAGGGCGGGCGGGGCGGCAAGCTGTGAGAGCGGGCAGCTCAGGCCGCCAGGCCCACCACCAGCCAGATGAAGGCCGCGCCCGCGATCGTGCACAGCACGGTCGAGCGGGCGGGGTGTTCGTGGTGGGCCTCGGGGAGGATCTCGGCGGCCGCGAGGTAGAGCAGCGCGCCGCCGAAGAGGCCGAGATAGCCGCCGAGCAGTTGCTCCGGGACGGTGACGACGGTCGCCGCCGCCGCGCCGGCCACGGGTGCCGCCGCGTCCGCGAGCAGCATGAGCTGGGCTCGTCGGCGCGCGTTCCCGTACAGGCTCGTGATCGTGTAGGTGTTGAAGCCGTCCGCGAAGTCGTGGGCGATCACCGCCACGGCCACCGCGAGGCCCATGCCGCCGCCGACCTGGAAGGCCGCGCCGATCGCCACGCCGTCCATGGCGCTGTGGCCGACCATCGCCGCCGCGGCCGTCAGGCCCACCTCGGGGGTGCGGCCGTCGTGTTCGTCGGCGCCGTGCGCCGCCTGCCGCACGGCGAGCAGGCGTTCCACCAGATGGGCCAGCAGGAAGCCCGCCACGAACAGCAGGAGCGCCGCCGGGACGCCGAAGACCTCGGTGCCGGCCGCCTCCAGGGCCTCCGGCAGCAGGTCCAGGCCGACGACGCCCAGCATCAGGCCGCCGGCCAGGCCGAGGACGAGGTGGCGGCGGTCGGTGACACGTTGTGCCGTCCAGCCGCCGGCCAGCGTCATGAGGAACGCGCCGAGCGCGACGAAGACCGCCATGGGCCCTTCGTATCCGATCACCCCCCGGCCGCGCACATCCGGCCACTGCCCTGACCCGCCCGACGCCCCGTTGTGCCCCGTAGTGCCCCGTTATGAGTCGTGACCTGTGATGAGAGGACCCGAAACCATGGCCGATGCCCCCGCCGGCAAGGTGACCTTCGTCGGTGCCGGCCCCGGCGCCGCCGATCTGCTGACGTTCCGCGCCGCGCGCGCCATCGCCGAGGCGGACGTCGTGATCTGGGCCGCGAGCCTGGTGCAGGCCGAGGTCCTGGACCATGCGCGGGAGGGTGCGGAGATCCTCGACTCGGCGGCGATGTCCCTGGAGGACGTGGTGGCCGTGTACGAGCGGGCGCTGCGGGACGGGCTGAGGGTGGCCAGGATCCACTCCGGCGACCCCGCCCTGTGGGGCGGTACCCAGGAGCAGCTCGACCGGTGCGACGCGCTCGGGATCGCGACCGAGATCGTGCCGGGCGTGTCGTCGTTCTCGGCGGTGGCCGCGCTCGCCCGGCGGGAGCTGACGATCCCCGAGGTCGCGCAGTCCGTGGTCCTCACCCGGCTGGGCGGCGGCAAGACGCCGATGCCGCCCGGTGAGGAGGTGCGGGAGTTCGCCCGGCACGGCACCACCATGGCGGTGTTCCTGTCGGCCGCGCGCAGCGGGCAGCTGGTGCGGGAGCTGCTGGAGGGCGGCTATCCGACGGACACCCCGGTCGTGGTCGCGTATCAGGCGACCTGGCCGGAGGAACTGGTCGTGAAGTGCACGATCGGGACGCTGGAGGAGACGGTCAAGGAGCACAAGCTCTGGAAGCACACCCTCTTCCTGGTCGGCGCGGCCCTGGACGCGCACGGCACCCGCTCCCACCTGTACCACCCGGGTCACTTCCACGGCTTCCGCAAGGCCGACCCCGAGGCGCGGCGGGCGCTGCGCGAGCGGGGGGCGAGTACATGATCACGGTCATCGGCACGGGTACGGGCGCCCCGCCGGGCCCCGGGGAGCTGGCCGGCGCCGAGCTGGTCGTCGGCGGGCGGCGCCATCTGGACGCCGTACGGCTGCCCGCCGGGGCCGAGCGGATCGTCCTCGGTCCGCTCGCGCCCGCCCTGGAGACGATCGCGGAGTACGACGCGAAGGACCGGCCGGTGGTGGTGCTGGCCTCGGGCGATCCGGGGTTCTTCGGGATCGTGCGGGCGCTCGCCGAGCGGTTCGGGCCGGCCCGCCTCGAGGTGCGTCCCGGGGTGTCGTCGGTCGCCGCCGCTTTCGCCCGGCTGGGGCTGACCTGGGACGACGCGGTGGTGGTCAGCGCCCATGGGCGGGATCTGCGCACGGCGGTCCATGTGTGCCGGGCGCATCCGAAGGTGGCCGTGCTGACCGGTCCCGGCGCCGGGCCCGGTGAACTCGGGGCCGCGCTCGCGCGGTCGGGGCGGACGCTCGTGGTCGCCTCCGCGCTGGGCGACCCGGAGTGCGAGCGGGTGGTACGGGTCTTTGCCGCCGAGGCCGCCGAACGGGAGTGGGGTACGGCGGTGAGTGTCGTCCTCAGCCTGGACGAGAGCCGGGTCCTCTCTCCCGTGCGGACGCTCGCCGGGCCCGCCGTCCGCCCGGCCGGGTGGGCACTGGCCGAGGACGGCTTCGCGCACCGCGACTCGATGATCACCAAGTTCGAGGTGCGGGCGCTGGCCCTGGCCCGGCTCGGGCCGCGCCCCGGCGACCTGGTGTGGGACGTCGGCTCCGGCTCGGGCTCGGTGGCCGTGGAGTGCGCCCGGCTCGGGGCCGCCGTCGACGCGGTGGAGCGGTCGGCGGACGGGGTGGAGAGGATCCGCGCCAACGCCGACGGGCACGGGGTGTACGTCGACGTCGTGCACGGCAGCGCGCCGGACGCGCTGGCCGCCCTCGACGATCCCGACGCCGTGTTCGTGGGCGGCGGGGGGCGTGAACTGGCCGACATCGTGGGCGTGTGCGCGCGGCGGGCGCGGCGGACGGTGGTGGTCGCCCTGGCCGCACTGGACCGGGTGCCGGCCGCGCGGGCCGCGCTCCTCGACGCCGGGTACGACGTCGACGGCGTCCTGCTCCAGTCCGCGCGGCTCGCTCCCCTGCCGGGGGACGTGACCCGGCTAGCGGCGACCAATCCCGTTTTTCTGCTGTGGGGTGTGCGCACCCCCGTGTCCAGTGAAGGAGTTGCTCTGTGATCGGCCTCATTTCCGCCACCGCGGCGGGAGCGGCGGCGCGGGACCGGCTGGCCGTGGCGTGGCCGGACCGCACGCGCGTGTACGACGGGCCCGTGGGGGACGCCGTCCGGCGGGCGTTCGCGGAGTGCGGGCAGCTCGTGTGCTTCCTCGCCACGGGGGCCGTGGTGCGGCTCGTCGCCCCGCTGCTCGGCGACAAGGCCGCCGACCCGGGCGTGGTCTGCGTCGACGAGGGCGGACGGTTCGCCGTGCCGCTGCTCGGCGGGCACGCGGGCGGCGCCAATGACCTCGCCGTCGAGGTGGCCGAGGTGCTGGGCGCCCTGCCGGTGGTGACCACGGCGACCGACGCCGTCGGCATCCCCGGCCTGGACACCCTCGGGCTGCCCGTGGAGGGCGAGGTCGCCGCGGTGACCCGGGCCCTGCTGGACGGGGAGCCGGTGGCGCTGGAGGCGGAGCTGGCGTGGCCGCTGCCGCCGCTGCCCTTCACGGAGTCCCCCGCTCCGGGCGGGTACACCGTGCGGGTCACCGACCGTGCCCTCGCACCCGGCGCCCGGGAGGTGCTGCTGCGGCCGCCGTCGCTCGTCGTCGGCGTCGGCGCGTCCAGGGGCGCCCCCGCCGAGGAGGTCCTGGAGGTGATCGGGGGCACCCTGCGGGAGGCGGGACTGTCCCCTCGTAGCGTCGCCTCGCTCGCCACCGTGGACGCCAAGGCCGAGGAGCCCGGCATCCTGGAGGCCGCCGCGCGGCTCGGGGTGCCCGTGGTGACGTACTCCGCCGAGGACCTGGCCGCCGTGGCGGTGCCGAACCCCTCCGACGCGCCGCTCGCCGCCGTCGGCACGCCCTCCGTCGCCGAGGCCGCCGCCCTGCGCGAGGGCGGCGAACTCCTCGTGCCCAAGCGGAAGTCGGGCGGCTCCCCCGCGATGGCGACCTGTGCCGTCGTACGGCGTCCGGGGCGCGGGCGGCTCGCGGTGGTCGGGCTCGGGCCGGGCGCCCGGGACCTGCTCACCCCGCGCGCGAAGGACGAGCTGCGGCGCGCCTCCGTGCTCGTGGGACTCGACCAGTACGTCGACCAGATCCGCGATCTGCTGCGGCCCGGCACCCGGATCCTGGAGTCGGGTCTCGGCGCCGAGGAGGAACGCGCGCGCACGGCCGTCGCGGAGGCCCGCAAGGGCCACGCGGTCGCGCTGATCGGCAGCGGGGACGCCGGGGTGTACGCCATGGCCTCCCCGGCGCTCGCCGAGGCCTCCGCGGACATCGACGTGGTCGGCGTGCCCGGGGTGACCGCCGCGCTGGCGGCGGCCGCGCTGCTCGGCGCGCCCCTCGGCCACGACCATGTCTCGATCAGCCTGTCCGATCTGCACACGCCGTGGGAGGTCATCGAGCGGCGGGTGCGGGCGGCGGCCGAGGCCGACCTCGTCGTGACCTTCTACAACCCGCGTTCGCGGGGCCGCGACTGGCAGCTGCCCAAGGCGCTCGCGATCCTCGCCGGGCACCGGGAGCCGGGCACGCCCGTCGGGGTCGTGCGCAACGCCTCCCGCCCGGACGGCACCGCCCGGGTGACGACCCTGGCCGGCCTGGACCCGGCGACGGTCGACATGATGACCGTCGTGACCGTGGGCAACACCGCGACCCGCACCGTCGCGGGCCGCATGGTGACGCCCCGCGGCTACCGCTGGCAGGAGGAACCGAAGTGACCGGCCCGCTGCCCGACCAGACCCTTTCGAAGCACCCCGTTCCCGCTGAGGAGAAACAGTGACCACCCCGCCGCCCGCCCTGCTCATCGCCGGCCACGGCACCCGGGACGAGGCCGGAGCCGAGGCGTTCCGCGACTTCGTACGGGAGCTGGGGCGCCGCCACCCGGAGCTGCCCGTCGCGGGCGGATTCATCGAGCTGTCGCCTCCCCCGCTGGGCGAGGCCGTGACCGAGCTGGTGGAGCGCGGGGTGCGCCGGTTCGCCGCCGTCCCGCTGATGCTGGTGTCCGCCGGGCACGCCAAGGGGGACATCCCGGCCGCGCTGGCCCGCGAGAAGGAACGGCACCCGGGGATCTCGTACACCTACGGCCGTCCGCTGGGCCCGCACCCGGCGCTGCTGAACGTCCTGGAGCGACGGCTCGACGAGGCGCTGGGAGCTGCGGCGGGGCGCACCCCCGACGACCGGTCCGACGTCACGGTCCTGCTGGTCGGGCGTGGTTCGACGGACCCGGACGCCAACGCCGAGGTGCACAAGGCGGCCCGGCTGCTGTGGGAGGGGCGCGGATACGCGGGCGTGGAGACGGCGTTCGTGTCGCTGGCCGCGCCGGACGTGCCGAGCGGCCTGGACCGGTGCGTACGCCTGGGCGCACGCCGGATCGTCGTCCTGCCCTACTTCCTCTTCACCGGCATCCTGCCGGACCGGGTGCGCCGGCAGACCGAGGGCTGGGCGGCCGCGCACCCGGAGGTGGAGGTCCGCTCGGCGGACGTCATCGGGCCCGAACCGGAGCTGCTCGACCTGGTGATGGAGCGGTACGAGGAGGCGCTCAAGGGCGATCTGCGGATGAACTGCGACTCGTGCGTGTACCGGATCGCGCTGCCCGGGTTCGAGGACAAGGTGGGCCTGGCGCAGCAGCCGCACTTCCACCCCGACGACGACGGCCACCACCACGGGCACCACCATCACGGCGGACACGCCCATGCGCACTGACGGGCACGACCTCCGCCACCACGGGGACGCCGAGGTGCGCGACGACGGCTCCGCGCTGGTCGACCTCGCGGTGAACGTGCGCGCGGACACGCCCCCGCACTGGCTGCGCGAGCACATCGCCGCCTCCCTGACCGGCCTCGCGGCCTACCCGGACGGGCGGGCCGCGCGGGCGGCGGTGGCGGCGCGGCACGGGCTGCCGGTGGAGCGGGTGCTGCTGACGGCGGGCGCGGCGGAGGCGTTCGTGCTGCTGGCGCGGGCGTCGAAGGTGCGCCGGCCGGTGGTGGTGCACCCGCAGTTCACGGAGCCGGAGGCGGCGCTGCGGGACGCCGGGCACAGCGTGGACCGGGTGGTGCTGCCAGCCGAGGACGGTTTCCGGCTGGATCCGGCGGCCGTGCCCGAGGAGGCCGACCTCGTGGTGATCGGCAACCCCACGAACCCCACCTCGGTGCTGCACCCGGCGGAGACGATCGCCCGGCTGGCCCGGACGGGGCGGACGCTGGTGGTCGACGAGGCGTTCATGGACGCGGTGCCCGGCGAGCGCGAGGCCCTCGCCGGGCGCACGGACATACCCGGGCTCGTCGTGCTGCGCAGTCTCACCAAGACCTGGGGGCTGGCCGGGCTGCGGATCGGATACGTCCTCGCCGCCCCGGAGACGATCGCCGCGCTGGAACGCGCCCAGCCGCTGTGGCCGGTGTCCACGCCGGCGCTGGCCGCGGCGGAGGCGTGCGTCTCCCCCCGGGCGCTGGCGGAGGCGGCCCACGCCGCGCACCGGGTCGCCACGGACCGGGCCCATCTCGTCGCCGGCCTCGAGGAGTTCGCCTCCGACGGGGTGCGGGTCGCCGGACCGGCCGAGGGCCCCTTCGTGCTGATCCGGCTGCCGCGCGCGTCCGCGGTGCGCCGGCACCTGCGGGATCTGGGGTTCGCGGTCCGGCGCGGGGACACCTTCCCCGGCCTCGACGAGGAATGGCTGCGCCTCGCGGTCCGGGACCGGACGACGGTCAACTCGTTCCTCCAGGCCCTGGACCGATCGATGACCCTGGCGGACCGCTGACGGAGCCGGGGCTGGGGCCGGGGCCGGGGAGACCGGGCCGGGGCCGGCAAGACCGAGGCCGGGGCCAGGAAGACCGGGGCCGGGGCCGGGGGGAGCTCGTCCTGGCTCTCAGCCGCGGTGTCGGCGGGTCAGGGCCGTCGCTGCCGCGCCCGCCGCCAGCAGCGCCGCCGCTCCGCCCGCGAGGTAGGGGGTGAGCGGGCTGCCGCCGGTGCTGGCGAGGTCGGCCCCGGCGGGCGCGCTCTGCGGCTTGACGTCGGGCTCGGGGGCCGCGGGCGGGGCCTCGCAGCGCGCCTCCGCCAGGGTCACCGTGCCGGTGACCTCGGCGACGTTCAGCTTCAGCGGGTTGACGGAGACGGTGAGCCGCAGGGCGGTCGCGGCGGCCGTGCGCGAGGTGGTCTCGCGCTGGGACCACGCGAGCCGGACCTCGCCCACGCCGGGCACCTTCACGTCCGTGGGGCCGCCCGCGGTCACCGAGACCTTCTTGCCGAGGACCGTCACCGAGCCGGGGAGGCGGGAGGTGGCCACCGGGGTCCTCCCCGCCTCGCAGGTCGCCGTCGAGGTGACCGCGTCGACCTCGATCAGGGAGAGCAGGGGCAGACCGGGGACGTGCAGCCGGGCGCGGGCGAGCCGGGTGGAGGCCTCGGCCTTCGTGTCGTCGACGGCGGCCCTCGCCTCGGCGACGTCGGCGCGCAGGACACCGAAGGACTCTCCGCCGTCGACGCCGTCCAACCGGGCCGTCAGCGCGGTCTTCTCCTCGGTCCTCGCGGTGCGCTGCGGTGCGCGTACTTCGTTGAGGGAGACGGCGAGGGGCATCTCGACCGTTCTGTCGACCAGGGCCACGTCGAGGCCGGTGCGCAGGACGGCGGCGCTCGCGCTGCCCTCGGCGGCGGTGGCGTGCGCCGGGCCCGCGCCGGCGAGGGCGGCGGCCGCCGCGACGGCGGCGAGACGGAGTGCGGGCATGCGGAAGGACAGGGTGCTCATGGGCGGGACCCCCGGAAGAGACGCTTCGGGACCCCGCAAGAATTACGTACGAGGGGTGAACGGTCAGCGAGCCGACGGGAGTTCACTCCAACGTGAGTTTGTCGTACGTGTCTTCGACTCGCGTGACACGGATGTTCAGCCCACGACCCTGCCGTTGACCACCACCCGGCGGGGTGCCGCGAGGACGCGGACGTCGGCGCGCGGGTCGGCGTCGTAGACGACGAGGTCGGCCGGGGCGCCCTCGTCGAGGCCGGGGCGGCCCAGCCAGCGGCGCGCGTCCCAGGTGGTCGCGGCGAGCGCCACCAGGGGCGGGAGGCCGGCCCCGGTCACCAGCTCCGCCACCTCGGCGGCCACCAGCCCGTGCGGAAGGGTGCCGCCGGCGTCGGTGCCGACGAAGACCGGGATGCCGGCGTCGTGGGCGGCGCGCACGGTGTCGTAGCGGCGCTCGTGGAGCCGGTGCATATGGGCCGACCAGCGCGGGAACCTGGCCTCGCCGCCCGCGGCGAGCTGGGGGAAGGTCGCGATGTTGACGAGGGTGGGGACGATCGCGACGCCGTGTTCGACGAAGAGCGGGATCAGCTCCTCGGTGAGGCCCGTCGCGTGCTCGATGCAGTCGATGCCCGACTCGACGAGGTCGCGCAGCGAGTTCTCGGCGAAGCAGTGGGCGGTGACCCGGGCGCCCAGACGGTGTGCCTCCGCGATGGCCGCCTCGGCCGCCTCCCGGGGCCAGCTGGGGGCGAGGTCGCCCGCCTCGCGGTCGATCCAGTCGCCGACGAGCTTGACCCAGCCGTCGCCGCGCCGCGCCTCCTGGGCGACGTACGCGACGAGGTCCTCGGGCTCGATCTCGTGGGCGTAGCCCCGGATGTAGCGGCGGGTGCGGGCGATGTGCCGGCCGGCCCGGACGATCTTCGGGAGGTCGTCGCGGTCGTCGACCCAGCGGGTGTCGGAGGGCGAGCCGGCGTCGCGGATCAGCAGGGTGCCGGCCTCCCGGTCGGTCAGCGCCTGCTTCTCGGCGACGTCCGCCGCGACGGGGCCCTCGGGTCCGAGGCCGACATGGCAGTGGGCGTCGACCAGGCCGGGCAGGGCCCAGCCCTGGACGGTCCGCACGTCGCGGGCGCCGGCCGGACGGTCGTAGGAGATCCGGCCGGCGACGACCCACAGTTCGTCGCGGATGTCGTCGGGTCCGGCCAGGACCCTGCCCTTCACGTGCAGCACCGCGTGATCGCTCATGGGCGTCAGCCTAGGACGACGGGCAGTCCCTCATCGATACGGGCCAGCAGTCGGCCGCCGTGCACCCTCGGGGCGTCGAAGCAGCGCAGCTCGTCGGTATCGTCCTCGCCGTCGGCGCGGAGCACCTCGGGGACCAGGAGGGCGGCCGGGTCGACGTCCTGGGCGAGGTCGAGGTAGGCGGGCGCGAGGACCGGGCCGTGCAGGGTGCCGCCTATCAGATCGGGTTCGAACTCGCTCGACAGCACGGTCACGGCGGCCTTCAGATCGCCCTCGATCATCACCAGCTTGTCGGTCATGTTCCCGATGAAGGCGCCCTCCACCGTGACCGAGCCCAGCACCAGCAGCTTCACATCCCCTTCGAGGTAGACGTTGGCCGCCTTGAGGTCGCCGAGGACGATCAGCGCGGGGCAGCCGTCGTCCGTGTTGAGGAGATTGCCCTCGACGGTGAGGTCGCCGTCGACGACGACGCCCGTGTCCTCCGTCCAGCCCTCCGCGTCCAGGTCGAGCGCGCCCCGGATCGTCAGCGGGCCGGGGCGCAGTTCGTAGGTCTCGTCGTGGAGGTTCTCGTACGACGACTCGGGCAGGCCCCGGCGCTCGAACACGGCGACGGTCTCGTCCCATTCGAGAGAGGTGATCTCGGTCATGCTCCGCAGCCTGTCACAGAGCACTGACAATCGGCCCCCGTCAGGACTTTCCCTCCTCCACCTCCGCCATCGCCGGGTCGAGCAGCCGGGAGAGGAAGTGACGCGTGCGCTCGTTCCGCGGGCTGCCGATGACCTGGGCGGGGGTGCCGTCCTCGACGACCACGCCGCCGTCCATGAAGACGACCCGGTCGGCGACCTCGCGGGCGAAGGTCATCTCATGGGTGACGACCATCATGGTCATCCCCTCCCGGGCGAGCATCCGCATGACCGCGAGGACGTCCCCGACCAGTTCCGGGTCGAGCGCCGAGGTCGGCTCGTCGAACAGCATCACCTCGGGGCCCATGGCGAGCGCGCGGGCGATCGCGACGCGCTGCTGCTGGCCGCCGGAGAGGGAGGCGGGGTAGGCGTCGGCCTTCTCCGAGAGCCCGACGCGTTCGAGGTTCTCCGCGGCGGTCCGGGCGGCACTCGCCTTGTCGCGCCGCAGCACCCGGCGCTGCGGCAGGGTGAGGTTCTCGGTCACCGTCAGGTGCGGGAAGAGGTTGAACTGCTGGAAGACCATGCCGATCCGGCGGCGTACGGCGTCGATGTCGACGTCGGGATCGGTGAGTTCCGTGCCGCCGACGAAGACCTGGCCCTTGCTCGGCTCCTCCAGCAGGTTCACGCACCGCAGCAGGGTCGACTTGCCGGAGCCGGAGGGGCCGATGACGCAGACGACCTCGCCCTGGGCGATCTCCAGGTCGATGCCGCGCAGCACCTCGTTGGCGCCGAAGGACTTGTGCAGGCCCTTTACCTGGATCTCCGGTCGGCTCATCGCACGGCCTCCTGGGCCTTGGCCTCCATACGGCGCACGACGAAGCCGAGCGGGATGGTCACCAGCAGGTAGCACAGGCCCGCGACCAGGATGGGGGTGGAGTTGGCGGTGGTGCTGGCGAGGTCGCGGCCGTACTTGGACAGTTCGCGCTCCTCCAGGGTGACACCGAGGAACAGCACCAGCGAGGAGTCCTTGAAGAGCAGGACGAGTTCGTTGGTGAGCGGCGGCAGGATGATCCGGAAGGCCTGCGGGATGATGATCGAGACCATGGCCCGGGCGGGCGAGAAGCCCAGCGAACGGGCCGCCTCCAGCTGTCCCTTGGGGACGGCCTGGATGCCCGCGCGGATCGTCTCCGCCATGTAGGCGGCGGCGACCAGGCCGAGCGCGAGGGCGACCTTGCCGTACGTCCCGCCGACGATCTCCGTGCCGGGGAAGGCCAGCGGGACGGCCACCCCGATGAAGATGAAGATCAGCAGGGCGGGCAGTCCGCGGAAGATCTCGATGTAGATCCCGGCCAGCCAGCGGTAGGGGCCGACGGAGGACAGCCGCATCAGTGCGATCAGCATGCCGAGCGCCAGTCCGACGGCGAAGCCGGACACCGTGTACAGCACGGTGTTCTTCAGGGCCAGCGTGATGACGTCCGGGAACATCTGCTGCGCGATGTCCCACTGGGCGAACTGGTTCTGCAGCCGGTCCCAGTCCGCCGAGACCGCGAAGGCGATCACGGCGGCGACGAAGACGACGTACTGCGCGCCCCGGGACAGTCTGCGCTTCTGGCGCCGGGTCAGGCCCTTCTTCTTCGGCTGGAGCGGTACGTCCGCGGCGGTCATGACGCGGACGGCGACGCGGCCGACTCGTCGTAGGGGCCGATCCACTGCTCGTAGAGCTTCTTGTACGTGCCGTCCGCCTTGGCGTCGGCGAGCGCCTTGTCGATGGCGGCGAGCAGCTTGGTGTTGCCCTTCTTCACCGTGAAGCCGTACTGCTCCCCCGTGTTGAGGTTGTCGACGACGGTGAAGGCGTCCGCGTTGGCCTTGTCCTTCAGCCAGCCCTGGACCACCGGGTAGTCGATGACGACGGCCTTGACCTGGCCGGTGCGCAGTCCGTTGAGGACGGCGTCGGAGGACTCGAAGGAGACCGGGTCGAAGCCCTGCTCCTTGGCGTAGTCCTCGCCGGTGGTCTGCGCCTGGGCGCCCAGCTTGACGTTCTTGGACTTCACGTCGGCGAGGGAGTTCACCCCGGCGTTCTTGTCGACCAGGACGGCCTGGGTGGCGTCGAAGTACGGGTCGGAGAAGTCGACGTTCTTCTTGCGCTCCTCGGTGATGGTCATGCCGGCCGCGGCCAGGTCGCACTCACCGGCGTTGAGGAAGGCGCCCGTCTTGAAGTTCTCGAACGGGGTGTCGAGGATCTGCTGCTTCACTCCGAGGTCCTTGGCGACCAGGTCGATCAGCGAGACGTCGAAGCCCTGCACCTTGCCGTCGATCTCCGACTGGAACGGCGGGTACGGGAGGTGGGTGCAGGTGGTGAGCTGTCCGGCCTTGACCAGCTCGACCCCGCCGGCGGCGGTCTTGGAGCCGCTCGAGCCGTTGTCGCTGGAGGTGCAGGCGGACACGAGCACCAGCCCGGCCGTCGCGGTGAGGGCGGCCAGGACGCGGGGCAGGGCGCGGGCCCGGCGGCCGGGGACGGTGTTCACGAGGACCTCCTGTGAGGGAACTATGGGTTCCGATTATAAGGAGATGTTTGGGTCTCTCAAACCAAACCGATGGCTACGGGGCCGTTCGGCCTGAGAAGTCATCGGTCGGGGGTCGGGGTGGGGTCGCGGTTACTCTCGTGACCTCATACCCCGTGAGTGAGAAGAGAGCACCGCCGTGACGCACCCGTTCCTGGACCTGGCCCCGCTGAGCGCCGCCCGTTTCGCGTCGATCGAGGACCGGGTGGCGCGGCTGCTGGGCACCGAGCAGGACGTCGTGATCATGCAGGGCGAGGCGCTGCTGCCGCTGGAGGGGGCGATCCGGGGGACGGCGGGTCCGGGTACGACCGCGCTGAACGTGATCACCGGTCCGTACGGACAGACCTTCGGCGACTGGCTGCGGGACTGCGGCGCCACGGTGATCGATCTGGCGGTGCCGTTCCACACGGCGGTGACGGCGGCGCGGATCCGGGAGGCGTTCGCCGAGCACCCGGAGATCGACTTCGTGTCGCTGGTGCACGCGGAGGCCGCGACCGGCAACACCAACCCGGTCGCGGAGATCGGTGAGGTGGTGAAGGAGCGGGGCGCGCTGTTCTATCTGGACGCCGTGGCCTCCGTGGGGGCCGAGCCGGTGCTGCCGGACGCGTGGGGCGTCGACCTGTGCGTGATCGGCGCGCAGAAGGCGATGGGCGGGCCCGCGGGCGTGTCCGCGGTGTCGGTCAGTGAGCGGGCGTGGGCGCGGATGGCGGCGAACCCGCGGGCGCCGCGGCGGTCGTACCTCTCGCTGCTGGACTGGAAGGCGCGGTGGATCGACGGCGGACGCGCGGCGCTGCCGCACGCCCCGGCGCAGCTGGAGATGCTGGCGCTGGAGGCGTGCGTGGAGCGGATCGAGGCGGAAGGGCCGGAGACCGTGATGCGCCGGCACGCGAGAGCCGCGGCGGCGACCCGGGCGGGGGCGGTGGCGCTGGGCGGGGGTCTGGAGCCGTACGTCGACCGGGCGGCGGAGGCGGCACCTGTCGCCACGACCCTGCGGGTCCCCGCGGGTGTGGTGGCGTCGGAGCTGGTGGGCCGGGCGCTGGCGGTGGACCCCGCGCTGCCGCTGGCGGCGGGCGGGGGTGCGCTGGCCAAGGAGATGGTCCGGGTCAACCACTACGGGGTGGACGCGACACGGGGTGCGGTGCGGGGAGGCCTGGTGGCCCTGGGCACCGCGCTGACCGAGTCGGGCCTCGAGGTGGACATGACGGCGGCGCTGCGGGCGGTGGAGGAGGCCTGGGCGTAGCGGGGCCTGACGAGTACGCCCGGCACAACGGTCACGCGGACATTCTCCGGGAATATATCGACGGAGTTACCGGCGTCTGAATTCAGGGAATTCCCAAGTTCTTCTGCCCGCATTTCCCCTTGCTAAACCCGGGAGTTTTTTCACCCCTTCGACTTGCGTGACGTATTGCACAGGCAGGGCGTTTTGCGGCTTTTTTCCTATCGCAAAAGCCGCAAAACAGCTTCGCACTCCGGCTGCATCACGGAATCCCCACGGCCTCTCCATGCGTTATTGAATTCGCCTGGGTAAGTTCCTTCCGCATGACTGCCGCACCAGCAGACCTCCTCATCGACCGCCCGTCCGTGGCCGACGGCGCCGCACTCTGGCGTATTGCCAAGGAATCCGGAAGCCTGGATCTGAACTCGTCCTACAGCTATCTGCTGTGGTGCCGCGACTTCGCCGGCACCTCGGCGGTGGTGCGTGCGGAGGGCGGGGAACCGGTCGGGTTCGTCACCGGGTACGTCCGGCCGGCGGACCCCCGCACCCTGCTGGTCTGGCAGGTGGCCGTGGACACCGCGTACCGGGGCCGCGGTCTGGCCGCCGCGCTGCTCGACGGACTGACGGCGCGGCTCGCGGCCGAGGGCCCGATCACCGCCGTCGAGACCACCATCACCCCGGGCAACACCGCCTCCGAGCGGCTGTTCACCTCGTACGCCGCCCGGCACGGCGCCCAGGTCGGCCGCGAGGTGCTGTTCGGCGCCGGGCTGTTCCCGGACGGGCCGCACGATCCCGAGGTGCTGTACCGCATCGGCCCCCTGTCCCACCCCCACCCCCACCCCCACCCCCACCTCCACCCCCACTCCCACTCCCGCTGATCCCTCAGTCCCCCACACCGAGGAGCGATTCGTCGTGACCATCACCCAGCCCGACCTCAGCGTGTTCGAGACCCTCGAGTCCGAGGTGCGCAGCTACTGCCGCGGCTGGCCCGCCGTCTTCGACCGTGCGCAGGGCAGCCTCATGTACGACGAGGACGGCCACCGGTACCTCGACTTCTTCGCCGGCGCCGGATCCCTCAACTACGGCCACAACAACCCCGTACTGAAACGGGCGTTGATCGACTATCTGGCGCGGGACGGGGTCACCCACGCGCTCGACATGTCGACCGTCGCCAAACGGTCGTTCCTGGAGACCTTCCAGCAGTTGGTGCTGCGGCCCCGCGACCTGCCGTACAAGGTGATGTTCCCGGGGCCGACCGGCACCAACGCGGTGGAGTCCGCGCTGAAGCTGGCGCGGAAGGTGAAGGGGCGCGAGGCGATCGTGTCGTTCACCAACGCCTTCCACGGCATGTCGCTCGGATCGCTGGCCGTCACCGGGAACGCCTTCAAGCGGGCCGGGGCCGGGATTCCGCTCGTGCACGGCACGCCGATGCCCTTCGACAACTACTTCGACGGGACCGTCCCGGACTTCCTGTGGTTCGAGCGGCTCCTGGAGGACCAGGGGTCCGGGCTCAACAAGCCGGCCGCGGTGATCGTGGAGACCGTGCAGGGCGAGGGCGGCATCAACGTGGCCCGGACCGCGTGGCTGCGCGCCCTCAAGGAGCTGTGCGAGCGGCAGGACATGCTGCTGATCGTCGACGACATCCAGATGGGGTGCGGGCGCACCGGCGCGTTCTTCTCCTTCGAGGAGGCCGGGATCACGCCCGACATCGTCACCGTCTCGAAGTCCATCAGCGGGTACGGGCTGCCCATGTCGCTGTGTCTGTTCCGGCCGGAGCTGGACGTGTGGGAGCCGGGCGAGCACAACGGCACCTTCCGCGGCAACAACCCGGCGTTCGTCACGGCGACGGCCGCGCTCGAGGCGTACTGGGCCGACGGGCCGGTGATGGAGAAGCAGACCCGGGCGCGCGGCGAGCAGGTGGAGGAGGCGCTGATCTCGGTCACCGAGGAGAACCTCGCCGATGTGAAGGAGTACCGGGGGCGCGGTCTCGTGTGGGGGCTGGAGTTCCATGAGAAGGAGCGGGCCTCGCGGGTCGCGCGGCGCGCCTTCGAACTGGGGCTGCTGATCGAGACCTCCGGCCCGGAGAGCGAGGTCGTCAAGCTGCTGCCGGCCCTGACCATCACCCCGGAGGAGCTGGACGAGGGGCTCAGCGTCCTCGCCCGGGCCGTCCGGGAGACCGTCCGGCGGGGAGGGACACGATGATCGTCCGTTCGTTCGAGGACATCGAGGACACCGACCGGCATGTGCGGGCCGCGTCCGGCACCTGGGAGAGCAAGCGGATCGTGCTGGCCCGGGAGCGCGTCGGATTCTCCCTGCACGAAACGATTCTGTACGCCGGCACCGAGACGTCGATGTGGTACGCCAACCACATCGAGGCCGTGGTCTGTGTGGAGGGCGCCGCCGAGCTCACCGACCACGAGACCGGGAGGTCGTACACGATCACCCCCGGAACCATGTACCTCCTGGACGGGCATGAGCGGCACACGCTGCGCGCCCTGGAGGACTTCCGCTGCCTCTGCGTGTTCAACCCGCCCGTGACGGGCCGGGAGGACCACGACGAGAACGGCGTCTATCCCCTGCTCACCGAGCCCGAGCCCACCGCACCCGAGGAGGTGTGACCGTCATGACCACCGTCACCGATCTCTATCCCACCCGCGGCACCACCGAGGTGTCCGTCCCCCGCCGGGACCCCGTCGTCTGGGGCTCCCCCAGCACCCCGGGCCCGATCCCGGCGGCCGAACTCCAGACGTACGAGCGCGACGGCTTCCTCACCGTCGAACAGCTCATCAGCGACGACGAGGTGGCCGTCTGCCGGCACGAGCTGGAGCGGCTCGTCACCGACCCGGAGATCCGGGCCGACGAGCGGTCGATCGTGGAACCCCGCTCCAAGGAGATCCGCTCGGTCTTCGAGGTGCACCGGCTGAGCCCGGTGTTCGCGGCGCTGGTGCGGGACGAGCGGGTCGTCGGGCGGGCCCGGCAGATCCTCGGCTCGGACGTGTACGTCCACCAGTCCCGGATCAACGTCAAGCCGGGCTTCGGGGCCGGCGGCTTCTACTGGCACTCCGACTTCGAGACCTGGCACGCCGAGGACGGGCTGCCGGGCATGCGGACGGTGTCCGTGTCGATCGCGCTGACCGAGAACCTCGACACCAACGGCGGCCTGATGATCATGCCGGGCTCGCACCGGACGTTCCTCGGCTGCGCGGGCGCCACCCCGAAGGACAACTACAAGAAGTCGCTCCAGATGCAGGACGCGGGCACCCCGTCGGACGAGGCGCTGACCGCGCTGGCGGGCGCGTACGGCATCCGGCTGTTCACCGGCCGGGCGGGTTCGGCGACCTGGTTCGACTGCAACGCGATGCACGGCTCGGGCGACAACATCACGCCGTTCCCGCGCAGCAACGTCTTCATCGTGTTCAACAGCGTGGAGAACGCGGCGGTGGAGCCGTTCGCGGCGCCGGTGCGGCGGCCGGAGTTCATCGGCGCCAGGGACTTCACACCGGTGCAGTGAGGGCCGGGGTCACAGCCACGCCAGCGACGCCGTCCGCTCCAGTACGTTCCGTACGGCGGCGGCGTCGCCCGTGGCCGTGTGCACCGCCGTGGCCGGGGCGCGTCGGCCGCCCGCCAGGAAGCAGAACTCGACCGGTTCCAGGGCGAGTTCGGCCCGCACCTGACCGGTGCCGGCGTCGGCGCCGCCCAGGGTCCACTCACCGATGCCGGTGACCGTGAGGCGCACGGGCGGCGCGGCGGGGCCCAGGATCTGGCCGAGGGCGCCCACCGCCAGCCCTACCAACCACGCCAGCTGCGGCGCGGGCGGCGGCGGAACGTGCAGGCCGAGGGCGCGGCCGATGTCGTCGGTGTGGATCCAGGTCTCGAAGGCCCGGACGGCGAAGTGCTCGGCGACGGGCAGCCGCATCCCCATCAACTCCACCGGCCGCGCCGCGCGTTCGGGGTCGTGGGCCTCGGGTGCGGCGAGCAGCGCCGCCGCCTGGGCCTGCCAGGCGGCGCTCGTGTGCTCGGGTGGGTACCGGAGTTCATGGCGGACGGTGTCGGCCGTGCGCCGGTTCCAGTACGTCTCCCAGTGCTCGCCGTCCACGAACGGTGACGGCGGCACCCGCGGCTCCACTCCGAGCCGCACCGCGAGCTGTTCGTCGGCGGCGAGGAGATGGGCGAGGGTGGCCTGGACGTTCCAGTCGTGCACGACCGGGACCTTCCAGCGGCCGGGTCCGCCGGTACCGTCCACCTCGGGCAGCAGTGCGGTGAGGGCGGCCACGGCTCCGGCGTAGGCGGCGGCGTGCTCGGCCACCGGCGTGGCCGGCGGGCGGGACGTACGCCCCGGGCGACGACGGCCGTGAAACAGCCCGGCCACCACGTCGTCGGCCACTGTCCCGGCCCCGGTCCCGGTGCCGTCCCCGGGCGGCACGTCCAGGAGGCGTACGGTCTCGCGCAGCCGGTCCGCCTCGGCCGCGCACTCGGCGCAGTCGCCCAGGTGCCGCGCCATGCTCTCCCGCTCGGCGGGCGTGACGGCGTCGAAGGCCGCGGCGGCCACCAGGTCGCGCAGCGCGTCGTGGTCGTCTGCGTCGTCGTGGTCGTATGCGTCGTCCTGCCCGCTGTGGGTGCTCACCGGTCGCCTCCTTCCGCCGTCTCGGCCCTCTCGGCCGTCTTCGCCATCTCCAGGGTCTGCGCCGTCTCCACGGCCTGCGCCGTCCGCGCCGTCGCCCTCATGCGCCTCGCTCCAGGGACGGTTCGGGCGGGTCGGCCAGGGTCTCGGCCAGTCTGCGCAGGGCCGTGCGCAGCCGGGTCTTGGCGGTGCCCTCGGGGATGCCCAGTTCGGCGGCGGCCTCGCGGTAGGTGCGGCCCGCGAAGTAGGCGAGGTGCACCACCTCCCGCTGGGGCGGCGGGAGTTCGGCGAGCGCGGAGTGCAGCAGCAGGGAGCGCTCGCGGTCCATGACCGTCTCGTCGGGGCCGGGCGCCCCGTCCGGGAGGGTGTGCAGGGCGCTGTCGTCGGCGGGGCCCGCCTTGCGGTGCCGTGCCTCGTGGCGCACCCAGTCCACGGCCCGCCGGTGCGCGAGCATCGACAGCCAGGTGCGCAGGCTGCCCCGGCGCGCGTCGTAGGCGTACGGCCTGGACCACAGTTCCGTGAAGACCTCCTGGGCGATGTCCTCGACGGCGGCGGGGCTGCGGGTGACGCGCAGGGCGATCCGTCGCACCAGCCCGCCGTACACGGCGTACGTCTCGGCCAGCGCGGCCGCGTCCCCGTACACCAGCCGCCGGTGCAGTTCCGCCCCGGCGGCCGGCGGCAAGGACGTACCGTCCGTCTCCGTGTCCGTGTGATCCACCGGCACCACCACCCCTGGTGCCTTCCTAGCGTCCCGGGCGCGTGGGCGGCAAGGGGGTCTTCACCTGCTGGCCCTTGAGATCGAGTAAGTGAGCGTAACCATGCATGAGTGAGTGTCGTTGTCGGAGTGTGAACCTGACGGAATGGGCGAAGACGCAGGGCGTGCATCCGCAGACCGCGTATCGCTGGTTCCGTGAGGGGACGTTGCCGGTACCGGCTCAGCGGGTCGGGCCGCGCACGATCCTGGTGAACATCGAGACCGGCACCGCTCCGGAAGCGGTGGGTGGCCTGGGGCTGTATGTCCGCGTCTCCTCGCACGACCAGAAGGGCGATCTGGAGCGGCAGTTGGCCCGGTTGTCCGGATGGGCGGCCAAGGCGGGCGGCAAGGTCGTCCGGGTCGAGTGCGAGATCGGCTCGGGTATGGACGGCAGTCGCAGCAAGGTCCGTCGCCTGTTGGCCGATCCGGACGTGACCTGCGTGGTCGTGGAGCACAAGGACCGGCTCGGCCGCATGAACGTCGAACTCGTCGAGGCTGCCCTGTCCGCACACGGCCGCCGTCTCGTCGTCCTGGATGACGACGAGGCCGAAGACGACCTCGTGCGTGACATGGTGGAGGTGCTGACTTCGCTCTGCGCCCGCCTGTACGGCCGCCGGTCGGCGAAGAACCGTGCCCGCAAGGCGTTGGAGGCCGCCGAGCATGGCTGACTTTGCACTCCGCGAGATCGCGCCGTCGTTCGTGTCCCTCGGCCCTGCCGGTGTGGCGATCCGGGACCGGCTGGGGCACCTGGCCGCCGAGGATGAGGAAGTTCTCCGTCTGGTCGGCGCGCACATGGGTTCGCTCGCGTCGAAGGACCTCGTGGCCCGCTGCCGGGATGGTCTGGAGCACTCCACCGATACGTGGGCCGCGCGGAAACGCTCGCTGACGCCGAAGTCGTCGGCGCGCTGGGCCGGCGCTGTCACCAAAGCCACTCACGATCAGTGGGCGCTCTCGCGTCGCGGCCAGCTCGCGCACATCCAGAATCTCGAAGCCGGGATCAGGACGATCGCGCACCGCCTGTCGCAGCCGATCGGCGCGAAGGCCACGAAGAAGGCCCCCGGCGGCTACCGTTCCCAGGGCGAGTGGTTCCACAAGAGGCGCCGCCTGCGTGTGCTCGAAGACCGGCTGGAGCGCGAACGCGCCGACCGTGGACACGGCCGCGTGCGCGTGGTGCGGGGCGGCAAGCGGCTTGCCCGGGGCAGGCACAACCTGGCTGCCGCCCAGCTCACCGCCGAGCGGTGGCGGGAACGCTGGGAGGCGGAGCGCTGGTTCCTGGCCGCCGACGGCGAGAGCGGGAAGCGGTTCGGCAACGAAACGATCCGCATCACCCCGGACGGGGAGGTGTCGATCAAGCTGCCCGCCCCGCTGGCTCATCTGGCCAACGCCCCACGCGGCCGGTATGTCCTCGCGGGCAAGGTCTCCTTCCCGCACCGCGGCCCCGAGTGGGCCGACCGCGTCGAAGCCAACCGGGCCATCGCGTACCGCATCCACTTCGATGCGGACCGGGGCCGCTGGTACATCACCGCGTCCTGGCAGTACGCCCCGACGAAGACCATCCCGATCACGTCCGCCCTGGCCGACGGGGTGATCGGTGTCGACACCAACGCCGACCACCTCGCCGCCTGGCGCCTCGACACCCACGGCAACCCGACCGGCCGGCCGCGCCGCTTCTCCTACGACCTGTCCGGCAATGCCGACCACCGCGACGCCCAAGTCCGCCACGCCCTGACGCGCCTGCTGAACTGGGCCAAGGCCTGTGGCGTGAAGGCCATCGCCGTCGAAGACCTGGACTTCACCGCCGAGAAGACCCGCGAGAAGCACGGCCGCCGGCGCCGCTTCCGACAGATCATCTCCGGCATCCCCACCGGAAAACTTCGCGCCCGCCTGACCTCGATGGCCGACCGGACCGGTATCGCGATCATCGCCGTGGACCCGGCCTACACCAGCCGCTGGGGCGCCCAGCACTGGCAGCAGCTCCTCACCTCGAAGAACCGAAAGACCACCCGTCACGATGCCGCGAGCATCGCGATCGGACGACGCGCCCAAGGGCACCCGATCCGGCGACGGACGGCACCGCCCCCGCACGACCAGAGTGATCGTGCGGGGCATCGGACCGTCCAGGCCCGACCGGCCACCCCAAGGCGTGAGGGAACCCGCCCCCGTATTCCCGGACCACGGACACGATCCGTGCAGCCAGATACAGAGCGAAAGCGGGAGACCAGGACATCCAGAACCGTTCGGGATGTCCGCAGTGCACAGGCTTGGGTCCAAGACTCACTCCTGCTCACTGATTAGGAACGGTCTCAGCCCGAGAGCGCGTCCAGCAGGCGGTCGACGTCGGCGGGCGTGTTGTAGAGGTGGAAGGAGGCGCGCAGGTTGCCCGCGCGGTTGGACACCTCGATGCCGGCCTCGCTCAACTCGGGCTGACGCGCGCCGAGTCCGGGCACGGAGACGATCGCGGAGCCGGGGGCGGGCACGGGCTCGTGGCCCAGGGAGGCGAGTCCGGCGCGGAAGCGGTCGGCGAGGGCGAGGTCGTGGGCGCGTACGGCGTCCACGCCGAGTTCCTCGAGGAGTTCGAGGGAGCGGCGCAGGCCGGCGTAGGTGAAGAGGGCGTGGGTGAGGTCGAACCGCCGTGCCGAGTGGGCGAGTTCGGTCACGGGTCCGTAGCAGCTGTCCCAGGGCCGCTCGCCCGCGACCCAGCCGGCCAGCACCGGGGTCAGCCCGCCGAAGTCCTCCGGGAGGACGAGGAAGGCCGCCCCGTGCGGGCCGAGCAGCCATTTGAAGGAGACGCTGGCGGTGTAGTCGTACGCGCCGGCGTCCAGGGGCAGCCAGCCGGCGGCCTGGGAGAAGTCGACGTAGGTGCGGGCCCCGTGGTCGCGGGCCGCCTCGCGCAGCGCGGGCAGGTCGGCGATCCGTCCGTCGGCGGACTGGGCGGCGCTGACGGCGACGAGCGCGGTGCCCGGGCGGACGGACTCGGCGATCCGCTCGAGGGGGACGGAGCGCACCTTGAGGTCGCCGCGGACATGGAACGGGTTGAGGACGGAGGTGAAGTCGTCCTCGGCGGTGAGCACCTCGGCGCCGGCGGGCAGCGAGGCGGCGATCACCCCGGTGTGGGCGGCGACCGAGGCCCCGGCCGCGACCCGCTCGACGGGGACGCCGGCCAGCCGGGCGTAGGCGGCGCGGGCCGCCTCGACGTCGGCGTACAGCGAGGTCAGCGGCCTGCCTTCGGCCCGCACCAGGGCGGCCTCGTGCAGGGCCGCCACGGTACGGGCCGGCAGCAGCCCGTTGCTCGCGGTGTTCAGGAAGGTGTTCTTCGGGGCGAACTCGGACCGGACGAGGCTCTCGAAGGTTTCCATGGCACCACTGTGCGGCCGGGCGATGTCCAAGTCCATTGCGGATTTCTGCGCGGAACTCCTAAGGAACGCTTATACGTCCGCCCCGACCTGCGTTTCTCAGTGCCGGGGCACCGCGCACCCGTCCGGGCCGCAGGCCTCGGCGCCGCCGTCGTCGATCAGCTTCAGCGGGGAGCGGTCGCCCCAGGCCTGGGTGAGCGCCTGGGCGAAGACCTCGGCGGGCTGGGCACCGGAGACGCCGTAGGCGCGGTCCAGGACGAAGAAGGGGACGCCGTTGGCGCCGAGCTGGGCGGCCTCGCGCTCGTCGGCGCGGACGTCGTCGGCGTACCTCGTCCGGTCGGTGAGGACCTCGCGGGCGGCGTCGGCGTCCAGACCGGCCTCGACGGCCAGCTCCACGAGCCGCTCGTCGCCCTCGGTGAAGACGGACCGCTCCTCGGCGAAGTTCGCCCGGTAGAGGAGCTGGATCAGCTCGTCCTGGCGGCCCTGCTCCTTGGCGAAGTGCAGCAGGCGGTGCATGTCGAAGGTGTTGCCGTGGTCACGGTCCCGGGTCCGGTACGCCAGCCCCTCGGCGGCGGCCTGCGTGCCCAGGTTCTCCTCGCCGGCCTGGGCCTGCTGCTCGCTCATGCCGTACTTCTTGGTGAGCATCGTGATCACGGGCTGGACGTCGCCCTTGGCGCGTCCCGGGTCGAGCTCGAAGGAGCGGTGCACCACCTCGACCTGCTCGCGGTGCGGGAAGGCGGCGAGGGCCTTCTCGAAGCGGGCCTTGCCGACGTAGCACCAGGGACAGGCGATGTCCGACCAGATCTCGACGCGCATCTTCTCGGCTCTCTCCAGCTCGTACGGGGGACGGAGACTCCCTCCGCCGAGTGCATGAACGTTCAAGCAGCAGGGTTCATTCCCCGCCCCGCCCCCCTCCCACGGAGAAGCGCAGGTACAGGTGGTGGTCGTCCTCCGCGGGCGGGTTCTCCGGGTCCGGGACCCAGTCCTGACGCGCGTAGAAGGCCTGGGCGCGGCGGTTGTCCACATGCACGTCGAGCACGGCCGTACGGCGGCCGTCGGCCCGCCACTGCTCCACACAGGCGGTGTGCAGGGCCGTACCGACGCCCGCCCGCCAGTGGTCGGGGTCGACATGGAACTGGAACAGCTTGACCGTGTCCGCGCCGGCGCCCTCCGGCACCCGGAAGGAGGCCAGGGCGACGATCCGCCCCTGCTCCACGACGCACAGCACCTGTCCGTCGGGCCGGGCGAGGGCGGTGCGCCAGGTGGCGAGCCAGTCGGTGCCGTCCTGCGGGACGCCGTCGGGGTAGTAGGTGGCCCGGGCCCGCGCGTGCAGCGCGGCGACGGCCTCCGCCTCGGCGGGCACGGCGGTGCGGATGACGCGGCTCGGGGTGGGGGTTTCTCCGATCATGCCCCGGAGGACGTGGCGGCGGCCGGACCGGTTCCGCCCCCGCTCAGCTGCCGTCCCGGAGATCGTCCGGCCAGCTGTCCCGGAACTCGATGTGGTCGTATGTCACCACACAGCCCTCGCCCATCGGCGACTGGGTCATGAAGCCGACCAGGGCGGCGCCGGTCTCCTTCTCGTCGCCCAGCGTGAACAGCCGGACGAAGGTCCAGCGCTTGCCGTCCCGGGAGGCGTGGAAGGCGAAGGCCCGCCCGGTCCTGCTCACCCGCAGCCAGACCGAACTCCCGTCCACGGTGAAGGAGTTGGCGTCGTCGGAGTGCCCCCGGGTGACGACCGTGCAGACGGTCGCCACATCCGGCGAGTACTCCAGACAGAGCTTGGCCCAGGCGCGTTCGCCGACCTGGACGTACAGCACCCCCGCGTCGAACGCCCAGTTGAACCCCACGGTGACCCGGGCGATCAGCTGGAAGTCCCCCTCGGGCGCCCCGAGCAGCCGGGGCGCGTCCCCGGCGGGCTCCAGCGCCTCCCCGGTGGGCGTGACGAACCGATCCTGCCGGGGCCCGGCCCAGGCACTGAGCACCCCGTCCTCATGGGCCCAGTGCCCATCGGGACCGTACGTACGGAGGGGGAAAGGCAGTTCGGGAAGCGAGACGTCCATGATCTGATTATCCAGGCGACCGGAGTACCTCAGGGGCGCGGGGAACTGCGCGACCGGCCACAGCCGGCCCGCAGCCCGCAAGCGACCGCACCCCTACGGCGTCATCGTTCCAAACTCCCGTTGAACCGCCGCGGCAGCCCCAGCTCGTTCTCGTCCCGAAGCTCCACCGGCAGCAGCGCGGCCGGGGTGTTCTGGTAGACGACGGGCCGCAGCCACCGCTCGATCGCGGTGCCGCCCACGGAGGTGGACGTGGACGTCGTGGCCGGGTAGGGCCCACCGTGGTGCTGGGCGGCGGCGACGGCGACGCCGGTCGGCCACCCGTTCACCAGCACACGCCCCGCCAGCGGCGTCAGCTCGGCGAGGATCTCCCCGCCGCGCCCCTCCCCGGCGGCCTCCTCGTCGGACAGCTGCACGGTCGCCGTGAGGTTGCCCGGCAGTCGCGACAGCACCGCCCTGACCTCGCCGTCGTCCTCGTAGCGGGCCACCACGGTGACCGGCCCGAAGCACTCCTCCAGCAGCAGGTCGTACGCACCCTCCTCGGCCAGCCGCGCCGCCGGCACCGTGAGGAAGCCCGCGCTGACGGTGTGCTCCGAGCCCGCGCCGGGCGTCACCGGCGACTCGACCTCGGGCAGCTCCGCCCGCTCGGCCACCCCGGCGATGAAGTTGTCCCGCATCCGGTGGTCGAGCAGCACGCCCGCCTCGGTGGCGCTCACCGCGTCCGTGAGCGACTTGACCAGCCCGTCGCCGGCCGCGCCGGACGGTACGAGGACCAGTCCGGGCTTGACGCAGAACTGGCCGACGCCCAGGGTCATCGAGCCGGCGAGGCCCGTGCCGATGGCCTCCGCGCGCTCGGCGGCGGCGGCCTCGGTGACCACGACGGGGTTCAGCGAGCCCAGTTCGCCGTGGAAGGGGATCGGCGCCGGCCGGGCCGCCGCCGCGTCGAACAGCGCGCGTCCGCCCCGGATGGACCCGGTGAAGCCGGCCGCGGCGACCAGCGGGTGCTTGATGAGCTCGACGCCGGCCTCGAAGCCGTGCACGAGACCGAGGACGTCCTCGGAGATGCCGTGCGCGGCTGCGGCCGTGCGCAGGACCTTGGCGACCAGCTCGGACAGGGCCGGGTGGTCGGGGTGCGCCTTGACGACGACCGGGTTGCCCGCCGCGAGCGCGCTCGCGGTGTCGCCGCCGGCGACGGAGAAGGCGAAGGGGAAGTTGGAGGCCGAGTAGACGGCGACGACGCCCAGCGGCACCTTGTAGCGGCGCAGGTCCGGGATCGGCGGGGTCGCGGTGTCGTCGGGGTGGTTGACGACGACGTCGAGGAAGGCGCCCTCGTCGACGATCCCGGCGAACGCGCGCAGCTGGTAGCAGGTGCGGGCCAGCTCGCCGTTCAGCCGCACCGGGCCGAGCGCGGTCTCCGCGTCGGCGACCTCGACCAGCTGTTCCCTGGCCGCCTCCAGCTTGTCGGCGGCGGTGCGCAGGAAGGCGGCGCGGACGGCACGGTCGGCGAGGGAGCCGCGCGTGGCGTGCGCGGCGCGGACGACGGTGTCCACCTCCTGGGCCGTGGCCTCCACCGCAACCTGTTCACGCTGCTTCCCGGTTCGGGGGTCGACACTCCAGACTGGTGCTGCTGCCACCGCGGGTCCCTCCACGCTTGCTACTGGCCACGTTTGGTACTGGCTGATTCACCAGGGATGTTCGATATACTGAACAGCGTTTCTCATGGTGAATATGCTGTCGGAGACTATTTCCCGTCGAACGAAGGGGTCAAGGGCGATGTCGGCTGGCGAGACGGGGGGCGGGGCGCAGGTCAAGTCCGCGGTGCGGACGGTTGAGCTGCTGGAATACTTCGCCGGCCGCCCCGGGATGCACTCCCTCGCGGCGGTCCAGGAGGCCGTGGGTTACCCCAAGTCCAGTCTCTACATGCTGCTGCGCACACTCGTGGAGCTCGGCTGGGTGGAGACGGACGCGACGGGCACGCGGTACGGCATCGGGGTGCGGGCGCTGCTCGTCGGCACCTCCTACATCGACGGCGACGAGGTCGTGGCCGCCGCCCGGCCGACCCTGGACCGGCTCTCGGACGACACCACCGAGACCATCCACCTGGCCCGGCTCGACGGCACGAACGTGGTCTACCTCGCCACCCGCCAGTCCCAGCACTATCTGCGCCCCTTCACCCGCGTCGGCCGCCGGCTGCCCGCCCACTCCACCTCCCTGGGCAAGGCGCTGCTGAGCACGTACACCGACGAGCAGGTCCGCAAACTGCTCCCGGAGACGCTCCCGGCGCTCACCGAGCACACCCTGACGGACCGCGAGGAGCTCATCGAGGAGCTGCACCAGGTGCGCGAGCAGGGCTTCGCCGTGGACCGCGAGGAGAACACGCTCGGCCTGCGCTGCTTCGGCGTGGCGATCCCGTACCGCACCCCGGCCCGGGACGCGATCAGCTGCTCGGTGCCGGTGGCCCGCCTCACCCCGGCGCACGAGCAACTGGTGAAGGACGCCCTGTTCGACGCGCGCGACCGGCTCACGCTCGCCACCCGCCGCCTCTGACCCCACCGTCGCCCCCGGTCGGCGTAGGCTCGGACGATGGAGATCGCCCTGCGCCCCGTCCACGACAGCGATCTGCCGGTGTTCTACCGGCAGCTGAACGACCCCGAGGCCCTGCGGATGGCCGCGTTCACCCCGGAGGACCCCGCCGACCGGTCGCGGTTCGAGGACCACTGGAAGCGGGTCAGGTCCTCCTCCGCGCTGGTCCGGACGGTCCTCACCGACGGGGACGTCGTCGGTCACGCGGCGGTGTACGGGGAGCCGGGCGAGCGCGAGGTGACGTACTGGGTGGACCGCGCGTACTGGGGCAAGGGCATCGCGACGGCGGCCCTGCGGGCGCTGCTGGCGGAGGTGCCCGAGCGTCCCCTGTACGCCCGGGCGGCCGCCGACAACGCCGGTTCGCTCCGGGTGCTGCACAAGTGCGGCTTCCGGGTCACGGCGCACGCCTCGGGCTTCGCCCCCGCCCGTGGCGAGGAGATCCCGGAGGTCGTCCTCAAGCTGGACGCATGAACGTACGATGAGAAAACCGGCCGAAGGGAACGATTCGCTTCGGCCCGTTCGTCTTTCCGATCGCAATGAACAAGACGATCAGGCGTGCCTCGGTCTTCTCGCTGCTGCTGGTGTTCGCCCTGCTGATCCGGGCGACCTGGGTGCAGTTCTACGAGGCCCGGGCTCTCGCGGACGACACGGACAACCGGCGCAACGCGATCGAGACGTACTCGCGGCCGCTGGGGAACATCATCGTGGCCGGAAAGGCGGTCACCGGCTCGGCCCGGACCACGGGCGGCGACCTCAAGTACAAGCGCACGTACACGAACGGCGAGCTGTACGCGGCGGTGACGGGATACGCCTCGCAGGCCTACGCCCCGACCCAGCTCGAAGGCATCTACGCCGACCTGCTCAACGGGACGGACACCCGGCTGAAGACCGTGATGGACACGGTCACCGACCAGCGGGCCGACCCGGGCGATGTGCTCACGACGATCGATCCGGCCGTGCAGAAGGCGGCGTACGACGCCCTCGGCGACAAGAAGGGCGCGGCCGTCGCGATCGATCCGAAGACCGGCAGGATCCTGGCGGTCGTGTCGACACCGTCGTACGACCCCACCTCGCTCACCGACGCCAACACGGCGGGTACGGCATGGAAGAAGCTCACCGCCGACTCCGACAAGCCGCTGGTCAACCGTGCGCTGCGACAGCCGCTGGCACCGGGCTCGACGTTCAAGCTGGTGGTGGCGGCGGCCGCGCTGGAGGACGGGCTGTACACGTCGGTGGACGAGAGGACGGACAGCGAGGACCCCTACACACTCCCCGGCACCCGGACGGTCCTGAGCAACGAGAACACCTCCGCCCCCTGCGAGAACGCCTCGATCCGGGTGGCGCTCCAGTACTCCTGCAACAACGTCTTCGCGCACATGGCCGTGCAGCTCGGGCAGGACAAACTCAGGGCGATGGCCGAGAAGTTCGGCTTCAACGACGACGCGCTGGACGTGCCGGTGCGGGCGTACGCGAGCGTGTACCCCTCCGACATGGACGAGTCGTCCACCGCCCTGACCGGCATCGGCCAGTTCGACGTCACCGCGACCCCGCTGCAGATGGCCATGGTGTCGGCCGCGCTCGCCAACGGCGGCGAGCTGGTCTCGCCGCACATGGTCGCGCAGATCACCGACAGCGGCGGTGACGTGCTGAAGGACTACGACGACGAGGCGAGCTCGAAGCGGATCGTCAGCGAGTCCACGGCCGAACAGCTCCAGTCCGCGATGCAGACCGTCGTCGAGAAGGGCACCGGCACGAACGCCCGCATCGACGGGGTGACGGTGGGCGGCAAGACGGGCACGGCCCAGAACGGCGAGAACAACAGCAAGGCCCCGTACGCCTGGTTCACGTCCTACGGCAAGACGGACGGCAAGGAGGTGGCGGTCGCGGTGGTGGTCGAACAGTCCGACGCGGCCCGCTCGGAGGTCAGCGGCAACGGCCTGGCGGCCCCCGTGGCCAAGGCGATGATGCAAGCAGCGCTCAAGTAGCCCCCCTGGAAAAGGGGCGCGGGGCCGCATCGATATGCGGCTCCGCCGCGTGGGCGCGACCAGCCACGACGAACCCGCACTGGCCGCGCAGCGAACGAACCCCTACTTCACACCCAGCACCTGCTCGATCGGGTCGATCGCGAAGTACACCACGAACAGCCCCGAAGCCCCCCACAACAGCCAGTGCACGTCCCGCGCCTTCCCCAGCACCGTCTTGATCACGACGTACGCCAGGAACCCGGCCCCGATCCCGTTGGTGATCGAGTACGTGAACGGCATCACGGCGATGGTCAGGAAGGCCGGGATGGCGATCTCGTAGCTGTCCCAGTCGATGGACTTGACCTGGGTCATCATCAGGAACCCGACCGCCACCAGCGCCGGCGCCGCCGCCTGGAGCGGCACGATCGTCAGGACCGGGGTGAGGAACAGCGCGAGGGCGAACAGAGAGCCGGTGACGAGGTTGGAGAAGCCGGTGCGCGAGCCCTCGCCGACGCCGGCCGCGGACTCGATGTAGGAGGTCGCGGAGGACGAGGAGGCCGCGCCGCCGGCGACCGCCGCCGCGCCGTCGATGAGCAGCACCCGGCCGAGGTTGGGCACCTCGCCCTTCTCGTTCAGCAGTCCGGCCTCGGCGCTGATGCCGACGACCGTGCCCATCGTGTCGAAGAAGTCGGACAGGATGAGGGTGAAGACCAGCAGGACGACGGTGACGGCACCGGTCTCGCCGAACGCGCCGAACAGGCTGAAGTGACCGATCAGCCCGAAGTCGGGGGCGTCGACGAGCGTGTCGGGCCAGGCCGGGGTGGTCAGGCCCCAGCTCTTCACGTCGGCGACCGAGTCGATGACGATCGCGAGCACGGTCATCGCGACGATGCTGATCAGGATGGCGCCCTTGACCTTGCGGGCGAGCAGCGCGACGGTCAGCAGCACCCCGAGGCAGAAGACGAGGACCGGCCAGCCGGTCAGGATGCCGGCGCCGCCGAGCTGGACCGGGACGGTGGTGTTCGCGGCGTCGGGGATCCGGCTGACGAAACCGGCGTCGACGAAGCCGATGAAGGCGATGAACAGACCGATGCCGACGCTGATCGCCTGCTTCAGCGGCTGCGGGATGGCGTGCATCACGGCCTCGCGCAGACCGGTCAGCACCAGGACGCAGATCAGCAGACCTTCGAGGACGATCAGGCCCATCGCGTCGTCCCAGCTCATCAGCGGGGCGATCTGGAAGGCGACCACCGCGTTGAGGCCGAGTCCGGCGGCGAGCGCGAGCGGCAGGTTGCCGCCGACGCCCATGACGATCGTCATCACTGCGGCCACCAGGGCGGTGGCGGTGGTGAGTTGGACGCTGTCGAGGGTGTGGCCGAACTTGTCCTTCGCATTTCCGAGGATGATCGGGTTCAGCACAAGAATGTAGGCCATGGTGAAGAACGTGGCGAAGCCGCCGCGTATCTCCCGGCCGAAGGTGGAACTCCGTTCGGAGATCTTGAAGAACTGGTCGACTCTGTCCACGTGTGACTCCCTGGTGCCTGTTCGAACGTGTGCGGATGCTGGCTGGATTGTTGCGTCGTTGAACCTTGCTCAGGTTTTCTGCGTGTTACGGATTCGGGCTCCCGGGCGGCTCCGGGCGGCCACTTGATGTTCGAACCCCAGTACCAAACCAACTGGATGATCACTGCTACGCTTCCGGATCTCGTCCCAGCCCCTCCCCGGGACATCCCCATGTCATTCACATGACACGCACAGCAGCCACCGAGAAGAGGTCACCCGTGGGCACAGTCGTCGACGACGCCGCCTCCGTGGAATTCCATGCCTTCTTCGACCGCCACTACGCCGAACTGGCCCGGCTCGCCCACCTTCTGACGGGTGAGGCGGACGCCGCCGACGACCTGGCGGCGGACGCGCTCCTCGCCCTGTGGAACCGCTGGGACCGGGTGCGCGCGGCCGAGCATCCGGTGGCGTACGCCCGTGGCGTCGTCGCCAATCTGGCCCGCACCCGGATCCGCAGCGCGGTCCGCGAGCGCCGCAGGATCGCCCTGTTCTGGTCGCAGCGCGAGGAGAAGACCGAGAACCCCGATGTCGCCGGCGTTGTGGACGTACAGTCCGCGCTGCGTAGACTCCCCTTCCGCAAACGAGCCTGCGTGGTGCTCCGGCACGCCTTCGACCTCTCGGAGAAGGACACCGCGCTCGCTCTGGGGGTCTCGGTGGGTACGGTGAAGAGCCAGACCTCCAAGGGAATGGCCGAGTTGCAGAAGCTGCTCGGCGCAAGGGGAGCTCCGCTCAAGGTGCACGTGATGGCGCGCACCCGCGAGACCTCGGGAAGGAACCGATGACGATGCAGCGGGACGTGCACGACGAGCTGCGCGCCCGGCTGCACCAGGCGGCCGAGGCTTACGAGCCGGACCGGGCGCGCATCCTGGCCCGGGTCGAGCGCGGCATGGCGGGCGAGACCCAGGTCCAGGACCGGCGCGCGCACCGCGCGACCCGGCCGCTGGTCTGGGGCTGGACGCGGGTCGTGGGTGCCACGGCCGCGGTCGCGGGCATGCTCGCGGTCGGCGGTTACGCGGTGGCGTCCGCGGTGAAGGACGACACCCGGGTGGAGCAGACGGTCTCCGTCTCGCCGACGCCGGTGCAGTCCCCCGACGCGACGAGCCGGCCGCCGGCCTCCCCGAAGGCCACCGCGACCTCGGGGTCCGGCGGTGGCGAGTCGAAGGAGCCGCAGAAGCCGAGCGGTTCCCCGACGCCGTCCGCCACCTCGTCCCCGACGGCGTCGGCCGTCGTGCTCCTGCCGGGCACCGACGACGATGACGACGGGCCGCTCTGGTCGGACGGCTCGGTGGATCCGCACAGCAACGACTTCTGGGCGCAGAGCAACATCACCATCAGGCTGAAGCAGGTGGCCACCGCGCTCACCGTGCAGCTGAGGGTCGCCCAGACCGGCGGGGTGTCCGACGCCGGGGCCTGGCGGTCGCTGCCCGAGCAGGACTTCGACCTCACGGTCACCGAGCAGGACGGCTTCCTGGTCTACACCTGGGTGCTCAAGGAGGGCCGTACGGTCCCCGTGGGCGAGTGGGTGTTCGCCGGGCAGTACGACCACGACCGCGGGGGCCGGGACGCCGGCCGCGACAGCTATGTCATCACGGGCCAGTCGGACGGCAAGGCCCGTGTCCTGGGCGGCGACTTCGCCACCCAGGACACCTCCGAGGGCGACTCGTAGGCGGCCCGGACAGGTCCCGGAAAAAACTTCCGGAACGGCGGCAACCCTTTCCTCACCGGTGGCGACCACACAGCGCAAGAGTCACCACCACCTGAGGATTCGGCACATGACTGCTTCCGCAGAACCGCGCAACCGGCACCGCCGCAGGGTCACCGGGCGGCGGGCGCTGATCGCGGGCTCCACCGCCCTGGGCATCAGCGGCGCGGCTCTCGTCACCACGACGCTGCTGTCGTCGGCGGGCGCCGCGACCGCCTGGCCCACGGCGACCGGCAGCAAGGCCGTCTCCTCGACGATCAAGGTGTCCGGGACGTACGACGGCAAGCTGAAGAAGTTCTACGGCAAGGGCGCGCTCGGCACCTCCGACCAGGACGAGTCGCAGGGGGCGCTCTTCGAGCTGGCGGACGGCGCGGTCCTGAAGAACGTGATCATCGGGTCCCCGGCGGCGGACGGCGTCCACTGCAAGGGCTCCTGCACCCTGCAGAACGTGTGGTGGCTGGACGTCGGTGAGGACGCGGCCAGCTTCAAGGGCAAGTCGTCGTCGGCCGTGTACAAGGTCATCGGCGGTGGCGCGAAGAACGCCGACGACAAGGTGCTGCAGTTCAACGGCGCCGGCAAGCTGACCGTGACCGGTTTCCGGGTGGAGAACTCCGGCAAGCTGGTGCGCTCCTGCGGGAACTGCAAGACGCAAGTCAAGCGCACGATCGTGCTGAGCGACATCGACGTGGTGGGGCCGCTGAAGGCGATCGTCGGCGTCAACGCCAACTACGGCGACACCGCCACCCTGTCGAAGATCCGCATCCAGAACGACCCGAAGAAGAAGGTCAGGATCTGCGTGCGGTTCAAGGGCAACAACACCGGCAAGGAGCCGACCGAAATCGGGTCGGGTGCGGACGGAACCACCTGCAAGTTCTCGTCATCTGCCCTCACGTACAAGTGACACGAACCGCACAGAGCGACGGAGAACGGCCCTTGAGCACGCACAGAAGACGAACCCTCACGCGGCGACGTGTGCTCGGCGCCTCGGCGATCGGGGTCGCCGCCACCGGCGCCGCCGTCGCGGGCGGCGCCGGCCTGCTCTCGTCCGCGTCCGCCGCGGCCTTCGGCTACCGGGACGACGGCCGGAACTACGTCGTGGACACCGGGTCCTCGCTGGTCTTCAAGGTCTCCAAGACCACCGGCGACCTCACCTCGCTGGTCTACAAGGGCAAGGAGTACGAGGGCTACGGCGGCAAGCACTCGCACGTGGAGTCCGGCCTCGGCGCCTCCACGGTGACGATCAGGCAGTCGGGGTCCACGATCCTGGTCAAGGTGGTCCACGGCGCGATCACCCAGTGGTACGCGGCCCGCAGCGGCCAGAACAACGTCTACCTCTGGACGAACAAGGCGGACGCCTCCTTCACCGCGACCCGCTACATCGTCCGCCTCAAGCCCGGCATGTTCCCCAACACCGGCTCGGACTCCTGGATCGAGGCCTCGGACACGATCATCGAGGCCGGGGACGTCTGGAAGCGCGCGGACGGCACCACCCACTCCAAGCACTACTCGGGCAAGCGGACCATCGACTACGACCACGTCGGATTCACCACCGGCTCGGTCGGCCTGTACCTGGTCCGCTCCAACCACGAGAAGGCCTCGGGCGGCCCCTTCTACCGTTCGCTGCTGCGCCACTCCAACGACAAGGGCGCGGGCCTGTACGAGATCCTGCACTACAACGAGGCGCAGACCGAGGCGGAACGTTTCGGCCTGCAGGGCCCGTACGTCCTGGCCTTCACGGACGGCGGCGCCCCCGCCTCCTCCCTCTTCCACTCCAACCTGGACACCTCCTGGGTGGACGGCCTCGGCATCACCGGCTGGGTCGGCAGGGCCGGCCGCGGCAAGGTGGCGGGCGTGGGCCTGAAGGGCATGGACGCGTCGTACCCGTACACGGTCGGCTTCGCCAACAAGGACGCCCAGTACTGGGCGAAGGCGGCGACCGGTACCGGCGCGTTCTCCTGCAAGGGGATGCTGCCGGGGACGTACACGCTGACGGTCTTCAAGGGCGAACTCGCGGTCCTGACCCGGGAAGTGAAGGTGACCGCGGGCGCCACGACGAGCCTGCACACCCTCTCGATCACCGGCGACCCCTCCACGGCGAGGACGGCCTGGCGCCTCGGCGACTGGGACGGCACGCCCGGGGAGTTCAAGAACGCCCGGCTCATGACGTACGCGCATCCCTCCGACGCCCGCGCGGCGAAGTGGACGGGCAACGTCACGATCGGCGGCAGGGACCCCGCCCCGTCCTTCCCGGCGTACCTGTGGAAGGACGTCAACGACGGCGTCCTGATCTACTTCCGCCTCACCGAGGAGCAGGCGGCGGCCGCCCACACCCTGCGCATCGGCGTCACGGACGCCTTCGCGAACGGCCGCCCGCGGGTGAGCGTGAACGACTGGGTCTCCCCGGTCCCGGCGGCCGTCACCCAGCCCTCGACCCGCTCCCTCACGACGGGTTCCTACCGGGGCAACAACCACACCTTCACGTACAACGTCCCGGCGACCGCCTGGAAGACGGACGTCTCGCAGTACAACGTCCTCAAGCTGACCATCGTGAGCGGCTCGTCCGGCACGGCCTATCTGAGCCCGGGAACTTCGTTCGACTGCATCGACCTCCTCGCCTGAGGCTTGCCGGCCTCAGCCCCTCTGAGGTCGGCAACAAGGAAAGGCCCCCGTCGCTGGAACCCGACGGGGGCCTTTTCCGACTTCATCAGTTCATGGTGGAACCGATGGTCGTGGAGCCGGTCGTCAGAAACGTCGTGGCCGGCAGAGAACCATCGCCCTTCCGAGCTCCATAAGCAGAACTCGCGTCCGTGGAAAGGAACTTGGGCGTGGACACCCCGCTGTCCCAGTTGTTCGCGGCGGATACCGCCGACGAACCCGTCTTCGACAGCCCGCCCTTGTTGCCCACCGCGAGATTGCGGGCGAGCCGCGCCTTGCCGGTGGCGAAATAGAATCCCGCCTCCGCATTGGAGTACGCGGTGTTGCGGTTCAGGATGATCGCGCCCGTGTTGGAGTTCTCGGTGAACCCGTTGAGCGTGTTGTCCCAGGCCGCGTTGTTGTTGACGACGTGCGCGACGGCGACGCCCCCGCCGCCCAGCTTGAACCCGTTGCCGTTGCCCTCGAACGCCGAGTCGCCCCAGCGGTTCTTGCCGTTGCCGAAGGCCCAGCTGTGCTCGATGGTGACGGGCGTGGAGAACTGCCAGAGGTCGATCCCGTCGTCCGAGTTGTTGTACAGCCGCGCCCCGGTGATCTTGTTGCCGGTGCCGGAGCCGAACTTGACGGCGATGCCGTCCGCGTTCTGCCCGTGCCCGGCGGCGTCGTAGTTGCCGTGACTGTCCAGGTTCTGCACGAGGTTGTTGACGGTGTTGTCGCCGCGCAGGGTGAACCCGGAGTCGCCGTTGTTCGCGGTGACGAGGTTCTTGAAGACGCCGCCGGTGGAGGAGGTGACGACGAAGCCCTGGGCCGGGGAGTTCTGGAAGGTGAGGTTCTGGACGGTCCAGTAGCTGCCGTAGATGCCGGTCAGCCAGGAGCCGTCGGGCAGCTTGGAGCCGTCGATCTTCACCTTCTCGCCGCCGTAGGCCTGGAGCGTGATGCGCGCGGCACTCGTGCCGCCGGCCGTGGACTTGAGGGTGGCCGTCGGGTAGTACGTGCCGGCGCGGACCTGGATGACCGTGCCGGCGACCGCGTTCTTCACGGCCGACTCCAGCTGTGCGGTGGTGGAGACGGTGACGGTGGTGGACGCGGCCTGGGCGCCGCCGCCCGACAGACCGAGGTAGACGCCGCCGCCCCCCGCCGAGAGCGCCACGGCGGCGGCGATCGAGAGGGTGCGCGTCCTGCGGTGGCGTCCGGTGCTCAAACGCACGGGCGTTCCTTTCAACGTGAGGCTGCCGGGAGGAAACGGGCCGGAGGGGCCGCCCCGGCCCGTTTCCTCACATCAGTCGCCACCGTGGCCGGAAAGGGTTGCCGCGCCGGAGAAAAGACCGGCGAAACTTTCGCCCGGCAGGCCGGCGCCGCCGGGGCTCAGCTCACGAAGTACGTCGGGTTCGGCAGCTTGTACCTCCGGTCGGCGTAGCCGCCCTCGAGGTCCGAGTACTGGTCGCCGAAGTTGGCGATGATCTCGTACCCGAGGTCGTTCTCGATGTGCTTGCGGGTGCCCGCCTTGTACTGGACGGTGGTGCAGGTCCAGGTGTTCGGGGTGGCGCAGGCGCTCAGGTAGGACGGCGGGTTGGCCGCGTCCTTGAGGAACATGTGGCCGGCGTCGAGGTTCACGTCGGCGCCGATCTTCTTCAGGTTCTCGACGGCCGAGACGCGCTGCGTCTCCTTCAGGCCCGAGTTGTAGAAGACCTCGACGCCCTTGGACTTCGCGTACTGCACCAGCTCGGGGCTGCCGAAGACCGCCGGGCGGTCCGCCTTCGCCACGTACTCGGCCCAGGTGGTCGAGTTGTAGGTGTAGTTGGTCTTCTTCTCGTAGTCGAGGCTGAGCAGCAGCGTGTCGTCGATGTCGAAGACGACCGCGGGCTTCTCGCCGTGGTGGCGGGCCTTGCGGGCCGCCTGGTCGATGTACTTCCGCGCGGACTTGTCGATCGCCGCGAGGTCCTTGGCGTACGGGCTGGTCGGCGAGGCCTGGTACACGCCGTTCGCGTCCGCCGCGGTGCCGTAGTAGGTGTCGATGTCCTTCACCAGGAGCCCGATGTTGTAGGGCTCGTGGGTGGAGTTG
The DNA here is from genome assembly GCF_040630255.1 of Streptomyces sp. NPDC005820. Taxonomy (NCBI): domain Bacteria; kingdom Bacillati; phylum Actinomycetota; class Actinomycetes; order Kitasatosporales; family Streptomycetaceae; genus Streptomyces; species Streptomyces sp. NPDC005820. Next base: position 86,454 of record NZ_JBEXXE010000034.1, on the reverse strand, counting down.
GCCGTGGACTGGCCGGCCGTGGCCGCGCCGGCGCCGTAGAGCGCGGCACCGGCGACGGCACAGGCGGCGACGGAGGCCGCGATGCGCAGTGACTTATGCATGACAGGTTTCTACGCGCGTCACGTGGTCGGGCGCGAGACCCGTTGCCCGATCGATACCCGTTCGGCGGGCAAAAATCGGGTCAAGCGCCCGGTTGGCTCAATGGCCGGTCAGTCCATCGTCGCCCCGATCGTCGTCGAACCCGTCGTCAGGAACGTGGTGGCGGGCAGGGTCCCGCTGGAGCTGCGGGCGTTGTACGTCGTCGAGGCGTCCGTCGACCTGAAGGCGGGCGTCGAGATGCCGCTGTCCCAGTTGTTGCCGGCCGAGGTGACCGACGAGCCCTTGTTGACCGAGCCGCCGCCGTTGCTCACGGCGAGGTTCTTGCCGAGCTTGGCGGAGCTGGTCGCGAAGTAGTAGCCCCACTTGCTGTTGGCGTAGGCGGTGGTGCGGTTGATGACGATCGCCCCGGTGTTGGAGTTCTCGGTGAAGCCGTTGCCCGCGTTGCCCCAGGCGGCGGAGTTGTTGACGACGTGCGCGACGACCTCGCCGTCGCCGCCCAGCTTGTAGCCGTTGCCGTCGCCCGCGAAGGCCGAGTCGGACCAGCGGTTGACGCCGTTGCCCATGGACCAGGTGTGCTCGATGGTGACGGGCGAGGAGAAGGACCAGAAGTCGATCCCGTCGTCCGAGTTGTTGTAGAGGCGGGCGCCGGTGATGAGGTTGCCGGTGCCGGAGCCGAACTTCACGGCCACCCCGTCGGCGTTCTCGCCGTGGTTGGCGGCGTCGTAGTTGCCGTAGGAGTCGATGTTCCTGACGGTGTTGTTGACCGTGCCGTCCCCGGTGAGGGTGAAGCCGGAGTCGCCGCCGTTGATGGTCTTGATGTTGTTCCAGACCGAGCCGGTGCAGGACTGGCAGACGACCGCGCTGTCCGGGGAGTTCTGGAAGGTGATGTTGGAGACGTTCCAGTAGTCGGCGGTCAGCTTGAAGATCCAGTCGCCGTCGGGGAGCGAGGAGCCGTCGATCTTCACGGTCTCCGAGCCGTACGCGGTGAGCGTGATCGGCGAGGAGGAGCTGCCGTTGGCGGTGGACTGGAGGGTCGCCGTCGGGTAATAGGTGCCGCCCCGGACCTGGATGACCGTGCCCGCGGTGGCGTTCTTGATGGCGTTGGACAGATCGGTGGAGTTGCTCACGACCACGGTGGCGGCCTGCGCCTGGGTGGGCAGGGCCACGGCGAGTCCGGCGCTCAGGGACAGCGCCGCGAGGGCGGTGAGAGCGGTGCGACGAGACATGGAGTGCGGGTCCTTTCGTCGAACGGGGGAAGGATGGTCAACCGCGCGCTCTAGCGCGGATACGGAGCGTCCCGACGAGTTACATTCGGTGCGCACCGAACGAGAGCCAAGGTCGGTGCAGTGCAACGCCTTTCTCTTTCAGGGCACCGGGCAGGTTCCGTCCCGGCTGGTGTTGATCGCGTCAGACTTGACCGCTCGTCGAGCGGGAGAGCAGCGTGAGCCAGGAATCCCCGCCGCTCCCGGCGGAGAGGGTTCAAAGGACGCGGTCGAGCCACAGAAGCGCCCGCTTTGCATGCAGTCGACGAAGGCACGGCCGAGTTCTGGCCGTGCCTTCGTCGTATCCGCTCCATGAGGCCGGTCATCCAGCAGACCGGGGCAAGCGCGCGCACGGCGTCGGTCAGGGCCGCGGTCTGCCAGGCCCGGTAGGCGCCCATGGAGAAGCCGACGGCCGCGACCCGGCGGGCGTCCACCCGGTCGAGGCCCGCCAGGAAGCCGGCGGCACGGGCGTCCTCGCGGGCCATGAGGCCGGCGAGCGAGGAGCCGAGGTGGAAGAAGTTCGAGGCGAGGGCCTGCTGCTGGTCGTAGGCGAGGGGGCCGCGGTCGCCCCAGCCGAGGGCGTCCGCGCACAGCACGACATACCCGCGCCGCGCCGGTTCGTCGCCGACGAACCGCCCGCTGAAGTACTTCTCCGCCCAGCCTCGCGCCGAGGCGAGCCGGACGTCGTCGTCCCAGGGCCGGACCAGCTTCTCCTTGCCGATGTCGAACTTCGCCCCGTGGTCGTGCAGCAGCACCGCCGGGAAGGGGCCCGGGCCGTCGGGGGTGAGCAGGGCGGCGCGGACGCGTGCGTACCGGGTGAGGGAGAGGGTGACCGACTGGGCCCGGTAGCCGTCCCGGGGCACCGGCTCACCGAACTCGGGGGCGTACGGGGTCCCGTCCTCCCGGTCGACGATCTGCAGCTCGTCCACCTTGGCCCGGGCGGCCCGACGCCAGACCCGGAAGTCCCGCACCGGGGAGGTGCCCCAGGCGAGGGGGAAGGTCAGCGCGGCCTTGAGGGCGGGGTGAAAGTCGGGAAGGGGGCCGTCGACGACGGCTGTCCGAATGAGGGCGGTGTCGGCGGAGGGGGTGTCGGCGGCAGCGGTGTCGGCTGAGGCTGTCTCGGCGGCAGCGGTGTCGGCGAAGGCTGTCTCGGCGG
>NZ_JBEXXE010000034.1:83662-83840 GCF_040630255.1 Streptomyces sp. NPDC005820 | reverse complement strand
CGGCAGCGGTGTCGGCGAAGGCTGTCTCGGCGGCAGCGGTATCGGCGAAGGCTGTCTCGGCGGCAGCGGTATCGGCGAAGGCTGTCTCGGCGGCAGCGGTATCGGCGAAGGCTGTCTCGGCGGCAGTGGTTTCGGCACCGGCCGACGACACACCGCCGACCGGCTCGGCGCCCGCACT
>NZ_JBEXXE010000034.1:0-83564 GCF_040630255.1 Streptomyces sp. NPDC005820 | reverse complement strand
CTCCCGGCGAACGCCGACGACACACCGCCGACCGGCTCGGCGCCCGCACTCCCGGCGAACGCCGACGACACACCGCCGACCGGCTCGGCGCCCGCACTCCCGGCGAACGCCGACGACACACCGCCGACCGGCTCGGCGCCCGCAGTCCCGGCGAACGCCGACGACGCAGCGCCGGTCGGCTCGGAGCCTGCCGGGCCGGAGACGGCCGGGTCGGCGCCCTTCGCCGCCGCGCGCCCCGCGCCTCCCCCGGCCAGCAGTGCCGCCCCCGCCCCGGCCACGAACGCCCGCCGTCCCAGAGGGTCACGGCCGCCGGTCATACGGCCTCCAGTCCCCGAGGTAGGTTCGCCGGGTGTGGAGGGCCGCCTCCTCGGCCGTCAGCTGGGGGCGGTTCTCCGGTGCCGAGATCTCCGCACCGGGGCCGGAGTTGGCGTACTCGCGGAAGCGCATGGTCTGCCAGGGGTAGGCGTCCCGCATGTTGGTGTAGGGGGCGGCCGCGTCGATGCCGGGGCCGATCCAGGTGTCCCGGACGACCAGGGAGGGCCAGGCGGTCGTCTCGTACGACGGCACCCAGGGCCGGGCGATCTTGTACGCCGCGTCCTCGGCCCCGGAGGTGATCCGGGAGCGGAGGGCGAGGAAGCCGTAGGGGTTGGCCCGGGCGGTGGAGGGGGCGAAGACCATGCCCTTGGGGGTGAAGGTCACGTCCCGCTGGAGGGTGTGGAAGCGGCAGCCCTCGAAGACGGCACGGGCACGCCCGAAGACGAAGTCGACGTCTCCTTCGATGTGGCAGTGGCGGTAGTACTGCCGGTCGAAGGCGTCCAGCGCGGTGGTGTCCGCGAAGAGGGTGTCCTGGTGGGCGAGGAGGCGCACGTTCTCGAAGTGGCTGCGGTCGCCGGTGACGTAGGCGGCGACGGCCTGGGTGCCGGTGATGTCGGGGTGGTCGGCGCGCAGCCAGTCGTTGGCGAGGGTGAGGCCGTGGACGGTGAGGCCGGGGGCGGCGGAGGTGAAGGTGGCGGAGCCCGCCGTGCCGTAGGTGCCGGAGCCGTCGGGCCGGGGCGTCCCGTTGGCGTTGTCGTGGACGATCACGGCGGCGCGGGGGTCGCGGCTCGCGCCCCGGAGCGTCAACTCGCTTGTCTGCGCAGGGATGTTGACGACCTCGCGATACGTCCCGGGATGCACGACGATCGTCCAGCCGGGTCCGTCGACCGCGTCCACGGCCGCCTGGACGGAGTCGCCGGGGCGGACGTGCAGGACACGGCGGGGGTGGGCGAGGGCCGGGGTGGCGGGGAGCAGGGCGGCGGCCGTGAGGCCCGTGAGGAGGGTGCGTCTGCGCAGTGCCATGTCAGCACTCCCCCTTCCAGGGCTCCCAGTCGCCGAGGTGGGCCGCGCGGGTCGCCGCCCCGGCCTGTTCGTCGGTGAGCTGGGGCCGGTTCTCGGGGACGGTGATCTCCGCGCCCGGGCCGGTGTTGCGGTACTCGGCGAACCGCTGGTTCTGCCAGGGGAAGGAGGCCGACATGTTCGTGTAGGGGGCCACCGCGTCGATGCCGGGGCCGAGGTGGGTGTCCCGGACGGTGAGCGAGGGCCGGGCGGTGGTGTCGGAGCTGGGGACCCAGGGGCGGGCCAGCTTGTAGAAGGCGTCGGGGGCCTCGCTGCTGACCCGGCTGCGGGTGACCAGGTACCCGCGCGGGTTGGCGCCCGCCGTGGAGGGGGCGAAGACGAACCCGTAGGGGGCGGCGGCCAGGTCGGTGCGGTTCAGGGTGCGGAAGTGGCACTGCTCGTAGACGGCGGTGGCCCGGCCGAAGACGAAGTCGACGTCGCCCTCGACGTAGCAGTGGGCGTAGTACTGCCGGGCGAAGGAGGTCAGGGCGATCGAGTCGGCGTACAGGGTGTCCTGGTGGCCGAGGAAGCGGCAGTGGTGGAAGGCGGAGCGGTCGCCCTGGACCTTGATGGCGACGGCCTGGGTGCCGGTGATGTCGGGGTGGTCGGCGCGCAGCCAGTCGTTGGCGAAGGTGATCCAGCGGGCGGTGAAGCCGTCGGCCTGCACGGTGGTGGTGGCCGATCCGGTGGTGCCGTAGGTGCCGCCGCCGGGTTTGGGGGTGCCTGCGGCGTTGTCGTGGACGATGACGACGGCCCGCGGGTCCTCGGGGGCGCCGATCCAGGTGGCCTCGGTGCGGGTGGTGTCGAGGACGACCGTCTCGCGGTACACGCCCGCGGCGAGGACGAGGGTCCAGCCGCTGCCGGTGGTGGCGGCGACGGCGTCGCGGACGGTGGTGACATCGCCCCGGCCGAGCGGGTCGACGTACAGGGTCTGGGGGGTGAGGCGGGCGGCCGGGCTGCCGTGGCGGCCGAACGGGCCGCGTCGGCCGGGGGCGGCCTGCGCGGCCGGTGCGGCCAGGGCGAGGGCGGCGGCCGTTCCCGCGGTCGCGGCGAGGAACCGCCTTCTGGACAGGGGGTGCATGCGGGTGCTCCTTGGCGGTGCGGCTCTGCTGGGGAGGTGGCCGGGGCGGCGGGCGCCGCCGCCCCGGCACGGGGGTGCGGACCGGTCAGCCGAGGCGTCCCGCGCCCGCGCCGCAGTCGACGATCCGGGGCACGGATTGGGTGGGGTCGACCTTGGTGCGCAGGGTCGGGGTCCAGCCCGCGCCGGACTGGAGGACCTCGCCGGGGATCTCGGCGTTGTGGACGGCGATCAGGTCGGTGGCGGTGCCGTTGACGTAGTTGTCGTCGGCGGTCAGCGGCGAGACGTTCCAGCGCTTGAGAACCTTGGCCGCGCTGACCCCGTCGGGCAGGGTGAACGCGTTGTGCTCGGCGACGAGCTGGGACTCCTTGCCGATGCCGAAGCTGTAGGCGTAGTCGCCGTTCGCGACGAAGTGGTTGTTGTAGGAGTCGACCTGGCCGAAGCGGACGCGGGGCGCGCGCTCGACCAGGTTCGAGAACAGGTTGTGGTGGAAGGTCACCTTCAGGTGGCCGCGGTCGCCCGCCGCGGTCGACTCGCTGTCGCTGTTGCCGATGAGGATCGTCTTGTCGTGCTCGGTGAAGACGTTCCAGGAGGCGGTGACGTAGTCGGCGCCGCGGACGATGTCCAGCTCGCCGTCGTGCTGCTGGTAGAGCATCCCGAAGTAGGTGGGGGCGGCGCTGTCGGGGTGGGAGCCGTCGGTGAAGGTGTTGTGGTCCAGCCACACATGGGTGGCCCCGTACACCACGGCGGTGTCGTACTCGGAGTTCCAGTTGCCGTTGGAGCCGTCGGTGGGGTCCCACTGCGGGAAGCAGTCGATCGGCGACTCGAAGGACAGGTTCCGGACGATCACGTTGTCGACGGCCTTGATCTGCAGGCTGACGCCCTTGAACCCGGCGTTGCGGCCGACGCCGACGATGGTGGTGTTGGAGGGGACGACCGCCTTGATGGCCTTGTCCTGATTGGCCTGGGAGGTGCGGCGCAGGCCCTCCGGGCTGTCGTCGGGCTCGGCGCCGAGGTCGGTGTCCAGGCCCCAGGCCTGCGGGGAGTACTTGGCGAGGTAGGCGTCGAAGTCGTAGCCGGGCGCGGCGAAGGCGTCGCAGCCCTCGGCGACGGCGTCGATGACGCCCTTCACCTTGATGATCTTCGGGGCGGAGCCGCCGGCCGCGAGGGCGGCCTTGAACTCGGCCCAGGTGGTGACGGTGTAGACGTGCTCGGCGTCGGCGGCCGCTCCCCCGGTGGTGCCGGTCCCGTAGGAACCCCAGCCGTCTCCGGTGGGCAGCGTCTGGCGGCCGAGGTCCCGGGACGCGGCGTGGGCCGAGGCCGCCGTACCGGTGACGGACAGCACCAGCGCGGTGCACCCCACCAGGGCAGCAATGACGCGTCCATGACATTTCTGTGTACGCACTGTGCGGTTCTCCTCTTACTTACGACGGGTCGGGCTACGACGGGTCGGGCTACGACGGGTCGGGCCAGGTGATCCAGGACGTGGGGATCTCGTCGTGCAGCCGGACCACGTCCCGAGGTCCGAGCACCCGGGTCCGCAGCAGCTCCCGCGCGACGAGCCGCGCCACGGCGATCGCGCCCGGCGGATTGAAATGCGTGTTGTCCTGCTCGGTGTCGGTCCAGTTGAAGTAGGTCTTCGTCGCCTCGACGCCCAGCTCCTGCCAGAGCGCCAGCGACAGCGCCTGGAGGTCGAGCAGCGCCACCCCCTCCTCCTCGGCGAGCGCCCGCATGGCCGCCGGGTACTCCCCGTGCGTCGGCAGCGCGTTCCCCTCGGCGTCGAAGCGCCGCCGCTCCACGGGCGTGGCGAGCACCGGCCGCGCCCCCTTCGCCCGGGCACCGGAGAGGTACATCCGCAGATAGTCCTGGTACGTCGTCCAGGGCTCGGTGTAGCGGGTGGGGTCGGTGGTCTTCTCGTCGTTGTGCGCGAACTGGACGATCAGGAAGTCGCCGGGCCTGATGGCCGCGAGGACGGCGTCGAGGCGTCCCTCGTCGACGAAGCTCTTGGAACTGCGCCCGTTGACGGCGTGGTTGGCGACGGGCAGACCGGAACAGAGAAAGAAGGGCAGCGCCATGCCCCACCCGGTCTCGGGCGCGGCATCGGAGTACTTCTGGGCGGCGGTGGAGTCACCGGCGATGAAGACGGTACGGGACCTTCGGCCCCCGGCATGAGCGGGCCCGGCCGCGACGGCACCGAGCGGAAGGGCGGCGAGCGCCGCCGTGGTGACCTGCCTACGGGTAAGAGACAACGAACGTCCACCTCATGTTTGTCGGGGGCGCGGGGAACTGCGCGACCGGCCACAACGGACCCGCAGCCGCCCCGCGCCCGAACCACCCGAGTTATCCGTGGTTCTTCTTCCAGTCGGCCTGAGCGGCGTTCAGCTGCTCCGCGAGCGTGTCCAGGAAGTCCTTCGCGCTCATCTTCCCGAGCAGCACCTTCTGGAAGTTCGGCTCGTTGTCGGCCTTGGAGATCGTGTTCCAGTCGGGCAGGTAGTACGGCAGCTGCACGATCTTCGTGCCGTCCCCCGACAGCGCCTCGGCGGCGAGCTTCGTCGGCTCCGAGGACTGCACCCAGCTGTCCTGCGCGGCCTCCAGGTTCGCCGGCACCTGCCCGGCGGTCTCGTTCCACTTGCTGTTCGCCTCGTGGCCCGCGGCGAACTCGATGAACTTCCAGGCGGCGGTCTTGTTCTTGCTCGACTTGAACAGCCCGAGCCCGTCGACGGGGTTGGACACCTGCACCCGGGTGCCGTCGTCCTGCGTCGGCGCGGGGATGCCCTTGAACTTGCCGGCGAGCGCCTTCTGGTGGTCGGCGTAGGAGCCGAGGTTGTGGCTCAGCATGCCGATGGTGCCGCTGTCCCACTGGGCGACCATCTTGGTGAAGTCGTTGTTGACGTCGGCGGTCGGGGTGTCCTTCTTGTACAGGCCGACGTACTTCTCCAGCGCGGCCACGTTCTTCGGGTCGTTGACCGTGGTCTTGTCACCGCTCCAGAACTCGGTGATGCCGCTCTGCCCGTAGGTGGCGTCCAGCGCCGGCGCGATCGAGCCCGCACCACCGCGGATGGTGTAGCCGAACGCGTTCTTGCCCTTGTTCGTGAGCTTGTCGGCGGCCGTGTAGAACTTCGTCCAGGTCGTCGGCGCCTCCAGGCCCGCCTGCTCGAACAGGTCGGTGCGGTACCACAGCGTGCCGTTGTTGGCGGAGGTCGGCACGCTGTACGTCTTGCCGTCGACCCCGGCCGCCTTGACGCTGTCCAGGAACTTGGCGTTGAGCTGGTCCTTGAGGTCGCTCTTGGCGAGGCGGTCGTCCAGCGGTTCGAGGGCGCCCTGCGCCGCGACCTCGGCGAGCATCGCGGCGCCCACACCGCCGACGTCGGGCAGACCGCCGCCCTGGATGGCGGTGTCGTACTTGGACTGGACGCTGTCGGCGGGGACACCGACGTACTTCACCTTGATGTCCGGGTTCGCCTTCTCGAAGTCGGCGATGATCTCCTTCCAGATGTCGGTGCGGACACCGCCGTTGTTGTCCCAGAAGGTGATCTCGCCCTTGCCCGAGCCCTCGCCTCCCTTGTCCCCCGCGCTGCCGCTGCCGTCGTCACCGCAGGCGGTGGCGGTCAGCGCGAGCACGGAGCCCAGGGCGACGGCCAGTGCGGCGCGCCTGCTTCTGCGGATGCTGCTCTTCATGTGGTCGGCTCTCTTCTTCTGGTTCTTCTGGATCCAACGGAGATATGAAGTTGTGGGGGGTCAGGGGGTGGCGGGGGCGCAGGGCGCCCAGCCGTCCGTGCCCGCGAGGTAGGCGGCGACCGTGTACGCCCGGGCGTCCTCGTCGCTCAGCTGCGGCCGGTCCGCCGAGACCGCCGCGCCCGGCCCGTGGTTGCGGTACTCGGCGAAGCGGGCGTCCCGCCACGAGAAGCCGCTCATGTCGGTCCACGGCGCGGACTTGACCGCGGCCGGCAGTTCGGTGTCCCGGATCAGCACCTGCGCGACCGCCTCCGGCTCGCCGCCCGGATGCCAGGGCCGGCCCAGGTGGAAGGACTGCTCGGGGGCGTCGCTGACGACCTTCGAGCGGGTGATCAGGAACCCGTACGGGTTGCCCGTCCAGGTCGAGGCGGCCGTCAGATAGCCGTTGTTGGTGGTGGAGCCCCGGCTGAGCAGCCGGATCACCGACCGCTCGATCACGGTCGTGGCCCGCCCGTAGACGAAGTCGACGTCTCCCTCGATGTACGAGTCGCGGAGGTACACCCGGCTGACGGTGGTCAGCTTGGGGCTGTCGGTCATCAACGTGTCCTGGTTGCCGAGGAAGGCGGTGTCCTCGAAGACGATCCGGTCGCCGGTCGTCTTCATCGCCAGCGCCTGCTCGCCGTTCAGTTCGACCGCGGCCTCGTCGAAGTCGTTGCTGAAGGTGAGACGGCGGGCGGTCACGTCGTTCGCGGCGATCCGCACGGTCGCACTGCCCGTCGAACCCCCGTACGCGGCCGGGGTGTCGTACACGATGACGGTGTCGGAGCGGTCGCGTCCGGTCCCGCGCAGCACCACATGCGGCTTGGTCGCGGGGATGTAGACCTTCTCGCGGTAGGTGCCGGGGGCGATCGCGAGGGTCACGGTGTCGGCGTTGCCGTCGGGCACGGCGTCCACGGCCGACTGCACGGTCGGGTAGGCGCCCGGCACGTCCAGCGTGACCCCGATCCGCTTCTGCGGGCCCGAGAACCGCTTCACCAGGGCGGGGACGGCCGCCGCCGGGTCCAGCCGGTAGGCGTAGAACTCCCGCGGATCGAAGGCCGTGCCCCAGGCGTCCGTACGCCCGCTCGTGTTCCTCAGGATCGAGCCCCGCTGCACCAGCTCCGCCGTGGCGTCGGCCTGGTAGGGGTGCTGGACCCCGTCGTAGTAGCTGTTCTCGATGACCATCCTCGTGCGGCCGCGCGACCAGTTCCCGTACGTCCACACCGGGTCGCCGTCCGCGACCTGGGCGGACAGGTAGTTGTTGTAGAGGTGGGCGTAGGCGCAGTTGTCCGCCGAGGGGTTGCGCTGCTTGGTGCCCGTGAACCAGTTGTGGTCGAGGGTGATCTGGGTGAGGACGTTGGTCGTCCAGCCGATCCCGAAGGCCTTGTTGTGGTGCGTGAACTGGTTGTACGAGACGGTGATGTACTGGCTGTCCTTGCGGATGTCGAGCAGCCCGTCGCCCATGTGCGTGAAGCGGTTGTGGTCGATCCAGACGTGATCGGCGGTGTCCATCTGGATCGCGTCGAAGTCGGTGGTCTTGCCGTCCCAGTCGCCCTCGACGTACGAGTCCCGGATCGTCAGATTGCGGATGACGACGTTGTGGGTGCCCGGGTTCAGGTGCAGCTCGCCGTGGACGATCTCGCCGGTGTCGCCGACGCCGATGATCGTCTTGTTCGAGCCGACCACGATGTCCGAGCCGAACGGCTCCACCGCCACCGACCCCTTCACCCGGATGACGTACGGCTCCTCGGCCGCCGCGTACCGCGCGAGCGCGGCCTGGTCGGTGACGGTGACGACCTTGCCGCCGGCCCCGCCCGTGGTGCCCCCGGCGAGGGAGGCGAATCCATGGGCGCGGTCGGTCCAGCGGTCGGGGGCCGACATCGCGGACTGCGAGGCGGTGGACCGCGGTGCGGCGGCCCTCGCCTCGCCCGCCACGCCCAGGCCCAGGGCGGCGAGCAGGCAGACGACGGCGGCCAGTACCGCACCCGGTCCGGGCGTCGGCCTTGGCAAGCGCTTGCTGGGGAAGTGCGTCATTGCGGCTCCCGACAGGCGTGTGGGGGGAAGGGGTCAGAGCTGTCTGATCCGGAACTGCGTGAACGAAGCCGCTCCGGCGTGCCCCGGTCCCGAGGGGGCGAGTGCGAAGAGACCGAGCAGGGCGCCGACCCAGCGCCAGGGGGTGGCGGCGAAGACGGGGCCGGAAGCGCGCGGGCCCTCGCCGATGTCGTAGGAGAACCGGCAGCGGGCGCCCGCGCCGATCTCGATCCGCAGCCGGGCCCGGCCCCCGGGGACGAGGAGCGGGTGGGCGGCGTCGCGTTCGTGTGCGGCGACCGGCTCGGCGAACCGGTGGACGAGGTGCACGCCTCCGTCTCCGGCGCGCTCCAGCCCGATCCAGGCGAACGCGTCGCCGAGGACCGCGAGTCCGGCGCGGGCGCCGGGCTCCTGACCGTGCAGGGTCAGCTCCACCTCGACGGCCGACGGGACGCCGGGCAGCCGCTGGGTGAGGACGCTCGGCAGCTTGCGCAGGTCGTGGGCGTCCGCCGTACGGACGCAGGACAGCCGCAGGCCGTCGCCGGAGTGGTGGGTGGCCCAGCCGTCCTGGGGGTTGGCGGTCCACTGCCACTGGCGGCCGAAGCGTCCGCCGGGGAAGTCGTCGTCGGTGGCGGGCGCGGCGGGCGGCTGCGGGGGCAGGGAGGGCTTCCGGTGTACGGCGACGGGGGCGCCCTCGGCACCGAGCACCGGCCAGCCGTCCGTACCCCAGCGCATCGGCTGGAGGTGGACGACCCTCCCGTAGGCGCCGCGCTGCTGGAAGTGCAGGAACCAGTCCTCGCCGGCCGGGGTGCGCACCCAGCCGCCCTGGTGGGGGCCGTTGACCTCGGTGTCCCGCTGTTCGAGGACGACCTTCTCCTCGTACGGGCCGAAGAAGTCCCGGGCGCGGAGGGCGCCCTGCCAGCCGGTCTCGACTCCCCCGGCGGGCGCCAGGATCCAGAACCAGCCGTCGTGCCGGTAGAGCTTGGGGCCCTCGAGGGTGAACCAGCCGGGGATGCGGTCCCCGTCGACGATCAGTTTGCCCTCGTCGAGGAGGGAGGTGCCGTCGGGGTGCATCCGGTGGCCGGTGAGCCGGTTCTTGACGCCCGAGCGGGACTTCGCCCAGGCGTGCACGAGATACGCCTCGCCGCTCTCCTCGTCCCACAGGGGGCAGGGATCGATGAGCCCCTTGCCCTCCTTCACCAGGTGCGGGCGGGTCCAGGGGCCCCTGATCTCCGGGGCGTTGACCTGGAAGACGCCCTGGTCGGGGTCGCCCCAGAAGATCCAGAAGCGGTCGTCGTGGTGGCGGATCGACGGGGCCCAGACCCCGCAGTCGTGCCGGGGGGCGGTGAACTCCGCGGCGGGTTGGAGGCGTTCGAGGGCGTGGCCGACGAGCGTCCAGTTGACGAGGTCCCGGGAGTGCAGCAGGGGCAGTCCGGGGGCGCGGCCGAAGCTGGAGGTGGTGAGGTAGAAGTCGTCGCCGACGCACACGACGTCCGGGTCGGACCAGTCGGCGTTCAGGATCGGGTTGGTGTACACGTCGTCGGTCACTGGCTGACCGCCTTCCGCACCAGCGCCGCCGCCTCGTCGCGGCCCAGGCGGCCGTCGGCGACGACGGTGACGATCCGGCGTACGGCGGTGTCGTCGGGGGCGATCGTGAGCCGGGTGTCCGAGGCCAGCGAGGAGCCGACGCCCGGGTACTCGGCGGTGCGCACGAACCAGGGGTCGCGGCGGGTGGCGTCGGTGGCGCCCGCGAAGACCAGGGTCCAGCCGGTGCCGGCCAGCGCCAGCCAGTCGGCCCGGCCGCCGTGGACCTCGGCCTCGCCCTCGGTGTGCGCGGTGAAGACGTCCGGGGCGGTGTCCTCCTTGCGGGCGCGCCAGAAGAAGCCGCCGTAGGCCGCGCCGGGGCGTCCGTTGGTCGCCGGGCTGCCGACGGACAGCGGGGCCCCGGTGACGTTGGTGAGGGAGAAGGTGAAGTCGAGCGCCCAGGCCGTGTCGGTGAGTTCGGTGGCCGCGACGGTACGCCGCTCACGCAGCAGCTCGGCGCCCGGGGCGACCCAGCGCAGCTCCTCCACGAAGCCGTCGGGGTCGCGGAGCTGGAAGGAGTGGTGGCGCTGGACGCCGTGGTTGTCGAGCTCGGTCGGGCCCCGGTCGCGGACGTAGGTGCGTCCGCCCCAGAAGTTGTGCCCCTCGACGTCGGGTACGGCTACACCGACGCCGAGGTGGTGGAGGTGGTCGGCGGGGGCGAGTTCGGTGACCTCGGTGCCGGCCAGGGTGGTGACGGGGTGGAGGTAGGGGCGGGGGGAGAGCCGGACGGGCAGCTCGGGCCGGGTGACGTAGCGGCCGACCGGGCGGCCCGCGACGCGCAGCACGACCGGTGCGTCGGCGGCTGGTGCCATCAGGTGCTCACCTCTTTCGGATGCGCGGTCGTGAGCGCCCAGGGGGCGCCCAGTTCGGAGTAGAGGGCGAGGGTGTCGGCGGCGGCGGCGACCAGTCCGTCGATGCCGGGGACGACCCTGCGGTCCTCGTCCTTCAGCAGGTGCCAGGTGTCCTGGTCGAGCTGTACGGGGTCGGGGGCGACGCGGATCGCCTCGACGACGCGCATGAAGGCCTCGGTGGCGGCGGGCGGGACCAGCAGGTCCGTGCCGTCGGCGAGGTGCTCGACGAGGTTCTCCAGCAGGTCGGTGCGGCCGTACTCGAACTCCTCGGGTCCGTGGCCGGCGCGCTGGAGCAGGACGCGGTCCTGCTTGTACCAGTAGGTGATCCGGCCCCGGCCGCCGTGCACGACGACGTACGGGTCGTCGGGGTCCTCGGCGCACAGGGTCGCGGCGACCACGATCGGCAGGCCGTCCTCGGTGGTGACGCGGACGCAGGAGGTGTCGTCGGACTCGATGGCGTTGGCGTGCGCCAGCTCGGTCTCGATGCCGCCGATGTCCTCGGCGCGGGTGGCGCCGGCCAGGGCGAGGGCGGTGGCGACGGCGTGCGCGAGCGGGTTGGTGAGGGCGCCGTCGATGACGTCGACCCCGTTCAGCCGTCGCTTGCCCGCCCAGGGGGCCCGCCGGAAGTACGCCTCGGCGCGGGCCCAGGCGCCGGCGCCGCCGACCCCGGCGATCTCGCCGATCACCCCGTCGGCGATCATCCGGCGGATCGCGGGCACGGCGTGCGAGCCCAGCGACTGGAAGCCGATCTGGCAGACCACGCCGGCCTCGGCGACCCCGTCGGCCATCCGGCGGAACTCGGCGTAGGACGGGGCGGGCGGCTTCTCCAGCAGCACGTGCACGCCGCGGGCGGCGGCCGTGAGGGCCAGGTCGGTGTGGGTCGGGATCGGGGTGCAGATCACCGCGATCCGGGCGCCGGTGGAGTCGAGGAGCGCGCCGAAGTCGGCGGACTGCTCCGGTGCGCCGAGGCCCTCGGGGATCTCGTCGGGGGTGAGCGGGGTCAGTTCGCAGATGCCCGCCAGCCGGACGATGCCCTTGTCCTGGAGCCGGCGGATGTTGTCCAGGTGCCAGCGGCCGTGGCCGCGCGCGCCCGCCAGAACGATGTCGATGGTCATGGGATCCTCCCTGCGCCCGCGCCGTGGGCCACCTCGCGGTCGGCCACCGCGGCGCTGTCGATCTTTCCGTGCAGGGTAGGCGTCCAGCCGACGTCCGCGGTGAGATCGCGCTCGCTGCCGCTGTTGTAGGCGTTGTGGATGGCGAGGAGGTCGACGGGCCAGCCGTTGAAGAGGGTGCCGCTCTGCTGCAGGGCGGTGCCGTTCCAGCTCTTGACCAGGTCGGCGACCTCGATGTGCCCGGGGGTGTGGAAGGCGTTGTTCTCGGCGTACATCCCGGATTCGGTCGACACGCCGAGCGAGTAGCGGTACTCCGCGCCTTCGGGGACGACGTACCGGTTGTCGTAGAGGTGCACCTGTCCGAAGCGGACCCGCGGGGCGCGCTGGACGACGGACTCGAACTGGTTGTGGTGCAGGGTGACCCGGAGCCTGCCCCGGTCCCCGGTGGCCGAGTCGCTGTTGCCGATCAGCATCGCCTTGTCGTGGTCGGCGAACCGGCTCCAGGAGACGGTGACCAGGTCGGAGCCGTTGGTGATGTCCAGCAGGCCGTCGTGGCGGAGGTAGTTGCGGGCGAAGTAGGTGGGCTCGTCCTCGTCGGGGTGGCCCCGGTCGCTCGCGGTGATGTGGTCGACCCAGACATGGGTGGCGCCGGTCAGCCAGACGTTGTCGTACGCCGTCTTCCAGTCGCCGAGGCCGCCGGTGTTGGGCTGCCAGACGGGGAAGCAGTCGTAGGCGTCACGCAGGTCGAGGTTGCGGAGGATGACGTTGTCCGCGTTCCTGACCTGGAGACTCGCGCCCTTGAGGACGGCTCCCTTGCCGAGGCCGACGATCGTGGTGTTCGAGCCGACGGTCAGGACGATCCGCTCGGCCTGCCGGGCCGCCGAGGCCTGCCGGGCCTCCTCCTGGGCGCCGGCCGGTTTGGCGGAGCCCCAGGTGCGGGGATCGTAGGCGGCCAGGTACTTCTTCAGGGTGTAGCCGTCGGTGGCGTAGTCGGCGCAGTCCAGGTGGTCGCCGTCGTCGTCGGTGCCGGCGTCGATCGTCCCGGCGATCTTGATGATCTTCGGGGTGGCGCTGCCGTTGTCGAGGGCGCGGACGAGTTCGGCGCGGTTCGTGACGGTCTGGACATGGGCGTCGTCGGCCGCGGCGCCGCCGGTGGTGCCGGTGCCGTACGCGGCCCAGCCGTCGTCCGGTGCGAGGGTGTCGCGGCCGATGTCCCGGGCCTCGGCGTGGGCCGGGAGGCAGAAGGCGCCCACCAGGACCCCCACGAAGGCGATCTGACGGAGTCTCATCCCTTCACCGCCCCCGCGCTGAAGCCGGTGATCAGCCACTTCTGGATGAAGGCGAACACGATCACGACGGGGACGGCGGCGATGATGCCGCCCGCGGCGAGCGCGCCGAGGTCGACGCTGTCCGCGCTCATCAGGGTGTTGAGGCCGACCGGGATGGTCTGCTTGGTCTGGTCGGAGAGGAACATCAGGGCGAACAGGAAGTGGTTCCAGGCGTGCACGAAGGCGAAGGAGCCGACGGCGATCAGGCCGGGGCGGAGCAGCGGGAGGACGACGATCCGGAAGGCGGTGAGCCGGCCGCAGCCGTCGACCCAGGCGGCCTCCTCCAGGGAGTAGGGCACGTTCCGGATGAAGCCGCTGATCAGGATCATCGACAGGGGCAGCTGGAAGACCGTCTCGGCGATGACGACACTGCCCAGCGAGTTGATCATCTTCAGCTCGGCGAAGATCTGGAAGAGCGGGACCAGCAGCAGCGCGCCCGGGACGAACTGGGTGCAGAGCAGGGCCAGCATGAAGCCGCGCTTGATCTTGAAGTCGAAGCGGGCCAGGGCGTAGCCGCCGGTCAGCGCGACGAGGGTGGTGAGCAGCAGGGTGGCGACGCCGGTGAGCACGCTGTTCTGGAAGTAGATCCCGAAGTCGCGTTCGTTCCAGACCTTCTCGAAGTGCTCGAAGGTCATCGGCCAGGGCACGAGCGAGGTCGAGCCGGCCGGGCGGAGCGCGAAGAGCAGGATCCAGTAGAACGGGATCAGGGTGAAGAGCAGGTAGATCGACAGGGGGACGTAGATCTGCCAGCGGGGGGCCTCGTCCCAGGCGCGGTGCTTCCTGCGCGGCCGCTGATCGGCGGCGGGGGTCACGGGCGCGGGTGCGGGCGCGACCTCGGTGGCCTCCTTGGTGATCACTTGCCTCCACCTCCGAACTTGCTGAGCCGCAGATAGACCATCGAGCAGAAGAGCAGGATCACGAACGCCACCGTGGTGAGAGCGGACGCGTAGCCGAAGTTGTGGGCGTCGACCGAGGTGTTGGCGATGTAGAGCGGGAGGGTGGTGGTCTCCCCCGCCGGGCCGCCGCCGGTGAGCGTGTACAGCAGGTCGACGTTGTTGAACTCCCACACCGCGCGCAGCAGCGTGGACAGGACGATCGCGTCCTTGAGGTGCGGCAGGGTGATGTGCCAGAACTGCTTGAGTCGGCTCGCCCCGTCGACCTCGGCGGCCTCGTACAGGTCCTTGGAGACGGACTGCAGGTCGGCGAGGATGAGGATCGCGAAGAAGGGGACCCCGCGCCACAGGTCGGCGACGATCGCCGCCGGGAAGACGGTGGAGGTGTCCGACAGCCAACTGGTGCCGTACTCGCCGATGCCCATGTCGGCGAGGTAACGGGTGATGCCCGTCTGGGAGTTGTAGAGGAGCACCCAGATCGCGGAGGTCAGCACGCCGGAGACGGCCCACGGGGAGAAGACCAGGGCGCGGCCCAGCGCCCGGCCGACGAAGGTCTGGTTGACGATCAGCGCCAGCGCCAGACCGAACAGCAGCTGCAGCCCGACCTCGACGACGACCCATTTGGCGCTGAAGGTCAGCGTGTCCCAGAACTGCGGGTCGTCGGTGAAGGCGTGGACGAAGTTGTCGAAGCCCGCGTAGCCGTTCCGCCACGGCTTGGTGGGGTTGTAGTTCTGCAGGCTGTAGTAGAAGACGCTGATCACCGGGTAGGCGATGAAGCCCAGCATCAGCAGGGCCGCCGGCGCGATCAGCAGGTACGGGAGCCTGCGGGGCGTGGCGGAGGCACGGCGCCGCCGGGGTGGCGCGGGCGGTTTCGCCACGGCTGCGGCTTGGGCCATGACTGTTCTCCGATCTCAGTTGCGTCGTGCATGCGTCGTGCATGCGTCGTGCATGCGTCGTGCATGCGTCGTACAGGAAGCGCTTTCTCCGTGTGCAGGGGTGTGCGAGGTCGTGCCGGGTGCTGCGGTCAGCCCGCGTAGGGGTCCTGCACCGTGCCCGGCCGTGCGAGGAACTCGAAGTCGCAGCCGGTGTCCGCCTGGGTGATCTGCTCGTTGTAGAGCGCGCCGTAGCCGCGCTCGTAGCGGGTGGGCGGCGGGGTCCAGGCCGCCCTGCGCCGCTCCAGCTCCTCGTCGTCCACGTGGAGGTGGAGGGTGCGCGCCTCGACGTCGAGGGTGATGGAGTCACCGGTGCGGACCAGGGCGAGCGGTCCGCCGATGTACGACTCCGGTGCCACGTGCAGCACACAGGCGCCGTAGCTCGTCCCGCTCATCCGGGCGTCGGAGATCCGGACCATGTCCCGCACACCCTGCTTGAGCAGGTGGTCGGGGATGGGCAGCATGCCGTACTCGGGCATGCCCGGGCCGCCCTTGGGGCCGGAGTTGCGCAAGACCAGCACGCTGTCGGCGGTGATGCCCAGCTCCGGGTCGTTGATGGTGCGCTGCATGGTCCTGTAGTCGTCGAAGACGACCGCGGGACCGGTGTGCTTGAGCAGGTGCGGCTCGGCGGCGATGTGCTTGATGACCGCGCCGTCCGGGCAGAGGTTGCCGCGCAGCACGGCGACCCCGCCCTCGCTCGCGACCGGGTTGTCGCGGGGCCGGATGACGTCGTCCTGGTGGACCTGGGCACCGGCGAGCTGCTCGCGCAGGGTGTCGTACGAGACGGTCGGCCGGTCCAGGTGGAGCAGGTCCGGGATCCGGGAGAGGAAGCCGGGCAGGCCGCCGGCGAAGTGGAAGTCCTCCATGAGGTACTTCTGGCCGCCGGGACGGACGTTGGCGAGGACGGGGACCGTGCGCGCGATGCGGTCGAAGTCGTCGAGGGCGAGGCGGACGCCGGCGCGGCCGGCCAGGGCGATGAGGTGGATGACGGCGTTGGTGGAGCCGCCGAGGCCGAGGACGGTGGTGACGGCGTCCTCGAAGGCGTTGGCGGTGAGGATCTCGGAGAGGACGCGCCCCTTGTGGACTTGTTCAACGATCCTCATGCCGGCTTGTGCGGCCATCCGATCGTGTCCCGAGTCCACGGCGGGAATGCTCGACGCCCCCGGGACGGTCACGCCCAGCGCCTCCGCGGCGGCGGTCAGCGTGGACGCCGTACCCATCGTCATGCAGTGGCCCGGCGAGCGCGCGAGGCCGTTCTCCAGCTCGGCCATCTCGCAGTCGCCGATGAGGCCGGCCCGCTTGTCGTCCCAGTACTTCCACATGTCGGTGCCGGAGCCGAGGACCTCGTTGCGCCAGTGGCCCGGCAGCATCGGCCCGGCGGGCACGAACACGGCGGGCAGGTCGACGCTGGCCGCGCCCATGAGCAGCGCGGGGGTGGTCTTGTCGCAGCCGCCCATCAGGACGGCCCCGTCGACCGGGTAGGAGCGCAGCAGCTCCTCGGTCTCCATCGCGAGCAGATTGCGGTAGAGCATCGGGGTCGGCTTCTGGAAGGTCTCGCTGAGCGTGGAGACCGGGAACTCCAGCGGGAAGCCGCCGGCCTGCCAGACGCCCCGCTTGACCGCCTGCGCGCGCTCACGGAGGTGCACATGACAGGGATTGATGTCCGACCAGGTGTTGAGGATCGCGATGACGGGCTTGCCGAGGTGTTCCTCGGGGAGGTAGCCGAGCTGCCGGGTGCGGGCGCGGTGGCTGAAGGAGCGCAGGCCGTCGGTGCCGTACCACTGGTGGCTCCGCAGCTCCTCGGGCCGCTTGCGGGGAAGATCGTCGAAGCGCTTCATATCGACCACCCGGCGGCGATGGCGGCGACCTCGGCCCGCTCGTCCTCGGGCAGCCGACGGCTCGGCGGGCGTACGTCGCTGCGGCACAGCCCAAGGGAGGCAAGGGCTTCCTTGACCACGGTGACGTTGTTGGCGGAGCCGTTCGCCGCCCGGAGCTCCTCGAAGCGGCGGATCTGCTCCCAGACCTTCATGGCCGCCGGATAGTCCCCTGATCGAAGCGCTTCAATCATGTTCAGCGAAACGGCCGGGGCGACGTTCACGAGCCCCGAGGTGAAGCCGGTGGCGCCCGCCGAGAAGTAGGAGGGGGCGTAGGGCTCGGCGAGTCCGGCCACCCAGACGAAGCGCTCCAGACCCGCATCCCGGGCGAAGGCGGCGAACCGGGACGCGTCCGGGACCGCGTACTTCACACCGATGACATTGGGGCAGGCGTCGGCGAGTTCGGCGAGGCGGTCGCCGTGCAGCTGCGCGTTGCGGATGTACGGGACGACGCCCAGCTCGGGCACGGCCTCGGCGATGGCCCGGTGGTAGTCGACCCAGCCGCGCTGGGAGACGTACGGGTGGACGGGCTGGTGGACCATCACCATCTGGGCGCCCAGGTCCCGGGCGTGCCGGGCGGAGGCGGTGGCGGTGGGTACGTCGTGCCCGACCCCCACGAGGATCGTTGAACGATCCCCCGCCTCGTCGATCGTCAGTTCCGTGACCAGCCGGCGCTCCTCGGGGGCGAGGGCGTAGAACTCTCCGGTGTTGCCGTTCGGCGTGAGCGTGGTGATCCCGCCGTCGAGCAGCCGGCGCAGCAGGGCCCGGTGGGCGGGCCGGTCGACGGTGCCGTCCTCGGCGAACGGGGTCACCGGGATCGCCACCACGTCGGCCAGGGCCGCACGCTGGGTCTCGAACGCCACGCTGCTCATTCCTGACCTTCCTGGTTCGCTGCCTCGGGGAACGCTCGCTCGACGAACGACGCGATGTGGGCGTACAGGGCGCGGGCCGCGCCGTCGGCGTCGCCGTCGAGGGCGAGCCGCAGGATCTCGCGGTGCTCGCCGGCCTCCCGCTCCCAGGAGGGGGAGGCGGCCCAGGCGACGGCGGAGACCAGGGCGGCCTGGTCACGGACCTCGTCGAGCATCCGTCCGAGCAGCGGGTTGCCGCAGGGCAGGTAGAGGGCGCGGTGGAACTCCCGGTTGGCGAGGGAGCGTTCGGCGGTGTCGGCCGCGTCGTCGGCCCGGGCGAGCGCGTCCCGGGCGGCGTCCAGCGAGGCCCCGCGCCGGACGGCCCGCTTGAGCGCCTCGGGCTCCAGCAGCAGCCGTACGTCGTAGACCTCGCGCGCCATGTCCGCGTCCACCATGCGCACCGTGACGCCCTTGTACTGGCTCATGACGACCAGTCCGGTGCCGGCCAGGGTCTTGAGCGCCTCGCGCACCGGGGTCTTGGACACCCCGAACCGTGCGGCGAGCTCGGTCTCGACCAGGGCCTGGCCCGGCGTCAGCTGCCCGGTGAGGATGCGGCGTTTGATCTCCTCCAGCACGTACTGCGTGCGGGAGGGGATCGGCGTGGGCACAGAGGTCATGCGCGCCTCTCGGATCTCAGATCTCGGATCGGATCTCACATATCGCGTCTCATATATGACGTACGAAGTACGACGCGTTGAAGGTAGGGAGGGGTCCCGTGTTTCGTCAATGCTTCTGACAAAGGAAGTTGGCGTTGCCGGACGCCGGCTCAGAAGGGGATGGTCTCGCCCTCGCGCGCGGTGCGGGTCGGCCCGCCGAAGGCCGCCGCGGCCCGTGCGGTCGCCTCCTCGCGGGTCAGCGTGGGCCCGACATGGGTGACGTACAGCTCGCGCACGCCCGCCTTGCGGGCCACGTCACCGGCGTCCTCCGGAGTCAGATGCACCTGTTCGCTTCCGCCAATTCCGTCCTGCCGGTCGATGTCCGCCTCGCACAGGAACAGGTCGGCCCCGGAGGCGGTCTCGGTGAGCGCGTCGCACGGGCCGCTGTCCCCGGAGTACACGAAGACGCTCCCCTGGGACTCGGCGCGCAGGGCGTACCCCTCGGTGTCGTGCGCCACCGCGCGCGAGGTGAGCCGCACGTTCCAGTGCCGGACGGTGTGGCCGTCGTACAGGGGCCGGAAGTCGAAGACCTCGCTCAGGAACCGGATGTCCGGCCGCCCGAAGAAGCCCGCCAGTCGCCGGGCGCAGTCCATGGGCGCGTACACCAGGATGGGCACCGGCGGGGTCATGCCGCCGTAGGCGAACGCGTAGGCGGCGGAGAGCAGATCGGCGCTGTGGTCGGCGTGGAGGTGGGAGATCCAGATCGCCGTGAGCCGTTCTGGATCAGTGTGCCGCTGCAACTCTGCGAACGTTCCGGGGCCCGCGTCCACCCAGATCTCGGCGCTCCCGCCGCGCAACAGATAACCGGAGCAGGGGCGGCCCGGGCGGGGGTACGGGGAGGCGGTACCGAGGATGGTGAGGCTCAGGGGCATGGTGGGGAGCGTACGGTCCGCCCCTGCCGGGCGGGCCCCGATTGCGTAGGTCTACGGCATCCGTACAAGACCGTCTACGGCCCGCCGGAGCCTTCTGCGGCGGTCACCGAGGCGTCCAGCCCGGGGCCCGGCCGCTCAGGCCGACCGCCCGGTCCAGCAGCGGGGCGTCCTGCGGTACGGGCACCACGGGGCCGAAGATCCCCCCGCCGCGGGTCGGATCGTCGGCGGCGGCGCGCAGGAAGGTGGACGCCGATCGGAGCGCGGCCGGGTCGGGGGTGTACTCCTGGCCGGTGGCCCGGGCCAGGTCCCACCCGTGGATCACCAGTTCGTCGGCGGCGACGGCTCCGGCGACCGCGCCGGGGAGGTCGACGCCGCCCGCGCGGGTCATGCCGGTCCAGGCGGCGGGGTCCCGCCAGGCCTCGGCCAGTTCGTCGAGGACCCGGGGCAGCTCGGTGCGCCAGCCGGGCGCGAGCCGGGGTTCGGCGTCGGTCGGCGGGGTGTCGGTGGTGGCCCCCAGGTCCTTGCGCGCGGCGTCCCGGAAGGCGGCGGCGAGGCCGGCCAGATGGCCGAGCAGGGTGCGCACGGGGTAGGCCGGGCAGGGCGTGCCGTCCGCGAGCTGCTCGTCCCGGACGGCCGCGGCGAGGCGCGCCACGATCCGGGTCTGGGGTCCGAGGTCGAGAAGGTGGGCCGTCGTATCGGTATCGGTCGTCGTGTCGGTCATACAGGGTGGACCGGCCGGGAAGCGGAAACTCATCGCTCCCGGACGGACCGGCACCCCGGGGGCACCCTGTTCAGCGCGCCGCCAGCGCCTCCCGTACGGCCGTCAGGTCCGCGTCCGACGCCAGGCCCGCGTGGTACAGCCGGATCTCCGTGGCGCCGAGGTCACGCGCGCGTGCCGCGTCCGCGGTGAGTGTGGCCGGGCTGCCGCCCATGCCGGAGACGACGCCGAAGTTGGCGGCGATCACCGCGTCCGCCCGGCCCTGCTCGGCGAACGGCGTCAGCAGGCCAGGCCCGCCGGCGCACGGCACCACCACGCCGTCCGCGACGGACAGGATGTGCGCGGGGTCGACGCCCGGGTTGGCGCCCACGTGGTGGGTCACGGGGTCGGCGTGCAGCAGCACCTGGAAGCCCTCGGGGGCGGCCGCGCGGACGGCGACGACCGCCGTCTCCTGGAGCGTGCGGGCGGTGTCGTCGCGCCACGCGCGCGTGGCCGCCGCCGTCTCCTCCCCCAGCAGCTTCTCGACGCCCGCCCAGCCTCCGTCGTCCGGCGCGGAGGCCGCGGCCCCCTGCCACAGAGGCTCCAGCGCCTCGCGCACGGCGGCGGCGAGCGCGTCGGCGTCCAGGCCCTGCGCGCCGTAGCCGGCCCGGCAGGCGGGGCAGAAGCAGAGCGCCATCAGGTACTGGCCGGCGTCGCCGAGACCGACCCCGCCGGTCTTGTCGTGGGCGTGCAGATGCTGGAGGCCGTACCAGCCGAGGGACTCCAGTTCGGTGCCGTGCGCGCCGGGGCGCACGGCGGCCTCGGCGGCGAGGTCGACGAGGTACGCGCGCGTGGCGGGCTGGGCGATGCACGGCGCCCAGGGGTAGCGGTCGCCGTAGGCGTTGACGACGGAGGTGTCCGGCCGGTCGGCGCCCAGCCGGGAGTTGTGGGCGAGGACCACCCAGGTGTGCACCTCCAGGCCGGCGCCCGCGAGGGCCTCGGCGGCCTCGCCGTAGGCGTCGCCCGGGGCCCAGTCGCCCGCCGGGTAGGGGCGCAGCTCCCGGCCCTCCCAGCGGGCGTCCGCCGGGTAGAGCACGGCCGCGTGCTCGGCGGTGACGATGCGGTGGCGCGGGTGGCGGGGGGTGAGGGCGCGGGTGGAGTGGTAGGCGGCGGCCAGGGTCACCTGCTCCACGCCGAGGGAGGCGATCCGGGCGGGGGCCGCGGGATCGCCGTTGACGTCCCAGGGGTAGACGAACGTAGACGCCTTCACTTGTTCTTGTCCTCCTCCAGGAGCGCGTGGCCGCGCTCGATCACCCGGGCGAGCTGCTTGATGTGATCCTCGCCCGGTTCGTGCAGCGGCGGGCGGACTTCGCCGACGTCGAGGCCGCGCAGCCGGACGCCCGCCTTGACGAGGGAGACGGCGTAGCCGCGGCCCCGCGCGCGCAGTTCGACGAACGGGCGGTAGAAGCCGTCGAGCAGTCGGTGGACGGTGGCCTCGTCGCCGGTGGTGAGCGCGCGGTGGAAGGCGAGGGCGATCTCGGGGGCGAAGCAGAACACGGCGGAGGAGTAGAGCGTGACCCCGAGGGCGCGGTAGGCGAGCTGGGTCTGCTCGGCGGTCGGCAGGCCGTTGAAGTAGAGGAAGTCGCCGGGGACCTCGGTGCGGACGGCGCTGACGATCCGCTGCAGGAGGTCGAGGTCGCCGAGGCCGTCCTTGAGGCCGATGATCCCGTCGGTGCGGGCGAGTTCGACGACCGTCGCGGGGGTGAAGACCGCGTTGTCGCGCTGATAGACGATCACGGGGAGCGCGGTGGCCGCCGCCACCTCCCGGTAGTGCCGCAGCAGGCCCTCCTGGGCGGCGGCGACGAGGTAGGGCGGCAGGACGAGCAGCCCGTCGGCCCCCGCGGCCTCGGCGAGGCGCGCGTACCGCACGGCGAGGGCGGTCCCGTACCCGGCGCCCGCGACGACCGGCACCCGTCCGCCGGTCTCCTCGACGGCCGCCCGGACGCAGACCTGGAACTCCTCCGGGGTGAGCGCGTGGAACTCCCCCGTGCCGCAGCAGGCGAAGACGGCCGCGGCGCCCGCCTCCACCCCTTGGCGCACATGCGCGCGGTAGACGTCGAGATCGAGGGCCCCGTCCCGGCCGTACGCCGTGACGGGGAAGAACAGCGGTCCGCTCGGGATGCGGAGGCGGGCGGAGAGAGGGGCGGCGAGCGGGGCTGACGTCACGGGCTCTCCCTGGAACGACTCGTACGACTCGTGCGTTCTTCTGACCGGTGTCCACATTTCTGAACACGCTCACCCTAGGGACGCCGTTCCGAACCGGTCAAGCTCGGACACCGCACCTCAGGGACGGAATCACCAGGTCCGCGGCACACTTGACGGAGGGCGCGGGAGATCCTTAGCGTGTCCACGCATGTGAATACCGTCCATGCATGCGGCCAGACCCAAGGAGACCCGAGGATGCCCGCTCCCCGCACCGTCCTGCTCACCGGGGCCGCCGGCGGCCTCGGCACCCTGATGCGGGACCTGCTCCCCGCCCACGGGTACGAGCTGCGCCTGCTGGACCTGCGCCCGATCGAGGGCGAGCCGGACGCGATCGTCGCGGACCTCGCCGACCGGGAGGCCCTACGGGAGGCCGTCCGGGGCGTCGACGCGATCATCCACCTCGCGGGCATCTCCCTGGAAGCCCCCTTCGAGAAGATCCTGAAGGCCAACATCGAGGGGACGTACAACGTCTACGAGGCCGCCCGCGAGGAGGGCGTCGAACGGATCGTCTTCGCCTCCTCCAACCACTCCGTCGGCTTCACGCCCCGCCCCCGGAGCGGCGACCCCCTGATCCCGGTCGACACCCCGCACCGCCCGGACACCTTCTACGGCCTGTCCAAGTCCTTCGGCGAGGACCTCGCCCAGCTGTACTGGGACAAGCACGGCCTGGAGACGGTGTCGGTGCGCATCGGCTCCTGCTTCGCCGAGCCCACCAGCGTGCGCATGCTGTCGGTCTGGATGAGCCCGGCCGACTGCGCCCGCCTCCTCCACGCGGCCCTGACCGCCGAGAACGTCGGCCACACGATCGTCCACGGCTCCTCCGCCAACACCCGCCTGTGGTGGGACCTCACCTCCGCGCGGGCGCTCGGCTACGCACCGCAGGACGACTCCGAGCCGTACGCCGAGAAGCTGATCGCCGAACAGGGCGAGCTGGACCCGGAGAACATCGCACACGCCTACCTGGGCGGCCACTTCGTCAGCGACCCGCCGATCTGGCCGTACTGACACCCCCACGAGGAGAACGGGCGGGCACCGAACGGGCCCGCCCGCAGGCATGTTCGGGCACGGCGGGCAGCCCCGACCGTGGCGCGACAGCGCCACGGTCGAGGTGCGCCACGCCCGAACGGGCGTTCCCGGTCACCATCACCCCCGTAACAGACCTGGTCACCACCACCCGCCACCGGTACAACTTCCTCCACGGGGCCCGAACGGGCAGCACGGCGCAGGAAGGCGGGTGACGCACTTGACCGGCACCGCGGAGGAACGCCAGCGGCACATCGTCCACGCCGCCCGCACCACCGGCTCCGTCGACGTCAACACGCTCGCCGCCCAACTGGGCGTGGCCAGGGAAACCGTACGGCGGGACCTCCGCGCCCTGGAGGACCACGGCCTGGTGCGCCGTACGCACGGCGGCGCCTACCCCGTGGAGAGCGCCGGCTTCGAGACGACGCTCGCCTTCCGCGCCACCAGCCACGTCCCCGAGAAACGCCGGATCGCGGCCGCGGCGGCCGGGCTGCTCGGGGACGCGGAGACGGTCTTCGTCGACGAGGGCTTCACCCCGCAGCTCATCGCCGAGGCCCTGCCCGCCGACCGGCCGCTGACCGTGGTCACCGCCTCCCTGCCGGTCGCGGGCGCGCTCGCCGGGAACGGCCACGTGTCCGTGCTGCTCCTCGGCGGCCGGGTCCGGGCCGGCACGCTGGCGACCGTCGACCACTGGACGACGAAGATGCTGGCCGGTTTCGTCGTCGACCTCGCCTACATCGGGGCCAACGGCATCTCCCGCGAGCACGGGCTCACCACCCCGGACCCGGCGGTCGGCGAGGTCAAGGCGCAGGCGGTGCGGGCGGCCCGGCGGGTGGTCTTCACGGGCGTGCACACCAAGTTCGGGGCGGCCGGCTTCTGCCGGTTCGCCGAGGTCGGCGCCCTGGAAACGATCGTGACGAGCACCCTGCTGCCCGTCGCCGAGGCCCACCGCTACACACTGCTGGGACCCCAGGTCATCAGGGTCTGACACCCCGACCGACCAGTTCTCGACGCGGCGGCGGTCCAGGAGGTCCTGGTAAGGGAACGGTAAAGCGGGTTCGTTCGTTCTACCCGGCATGACAGCTATGACCCCGGGCTCGAACATCCCTCTCCCCGCCTCCCGGGTGGCGGTGGACGTCGCCGCCCCCGTGCGGCTCGACGTGTCGGGCCTGCTGCTCACCGGCGACGGCAAGGTGCGCTCCGACGACGACTTCATCTTCTACAACCAGCCCGCCGGCCCCGGGGTGACGTACCGCTCCGGCGGCGGTACGTCACCGGACGCGATCACGGTCGACACGGCCGCCGTCCCTCCGGGCATCGAGAAGATCGTCGTCACGGCGAGCCCGGACGCCGCGGGACAGACCTTCCAGGGCATCGAACCGACGGCGACCATCCGCAACGCGGACGACAACAGCGTCCTCGCCACCTTCACCCCGCCGCAGCTCGGTGCCGAGACGGCGCTGGTGATCGTGGAGATCTATCTGCGCAACGGCGCCTGGAAGGCCCGCGCGGTGGGCCAGGGGTACGCCAACGGTCTGGCGGGCATCGCCACCGACTTCGGCGTGACGGTGGAGGAGCCGGCGGCGCCGGCCGCCGCGCCCGCGGCCCCGGCCCCGGTGGCCGCCGCCCCGGTCGCCCCGGCCGCCCCGCCGATGCCGCAGACCCCGCCGCCGCCCGCCCCGCCCGCGCCCGGCGCCGGGAAGATCAATCTGGACAAGGGCCGGGTCAGCCTGCAGAAGAACCAGACCGTGTCCCTCGTCAAGGGCGGCCGGCCGCTGCTCTCGCAGATCAAGATGGGGCTCGGCTGGGAGCCCGCCTTCCGGGGCGCGGACATCGACCTCGACGCGTCCGTGATCGCCTTCGGCCCCCAGCGCAACCACATCGACAGCTGCTACTTCGGCAAGCTGTCCATCGTGAACGGCGCGATCAAGCACTCCGGCGACAACCTCACCGGTGAGGGCGGGGGCGACGACGAGGTGATCGCCGTCGACCTGGGCCGGCTCCCGCAGGAGGTCAGCGGTCTGGTCTTCACCGTCAACTCGTTCTCAGGCCAGAAGTTCACCGAGGTCGCCAAGGCCTACTGCCGCCTCCTCGACGCCACCACCGGCGAGGAACTCGTCCGCTTCGACCTCACCAACGCCGAACCCCAGACCGGTGTGATGATGGCCAAGCTGATCCGCCAGTTCTCCGGGGAGTGGGACATGACGGCGATGGGCGACTTCGTCAAGGCCAGGACCGTACGCAACATGGTCAAGCCGGCGGCACAGGCGTTGTAACGGGTCGTCGTCCGGGTGCAGGTGGCGGGGGCTGGTCGCGCCCACGCGGCGGAGCCGCACAGCGCATACGGCCCCGCTCCCCTGAGGGCTATGCCCCCAGCCCCTCCACCAGCAGGCCCACATACCGCCGGATCACGGCCCCGTCCCCCTTCGCCAGCTCCGACGCCGTGGCCACCCCGTGCGCCAGCCGCAGCACATCGATCGGCTCGACGTCCCCCCGCAGCGCCCCCGCTCCCTGCGCCGCCGACACCAGCCGGGTCGCCGCCCCCTTCATGCTCGTCGCGCAGGCCGTCACCGCGGCCACGCTCCCGTCCGTGACGGTGGACCCCAGGAGCGCCTTCATCCCGCGCACCTCGATCGTCCCCACGCACAGCTCGTTGAGCCACTCCACCAGCGCCTCGCCCGGCGGCAGCGCCTCCCCCAGCTCATCGGCCCGCGCCGCGAGCGCCTCGATCCGGTCGACGTACGCCGCCTCCAACAGCGCCTGACGCGTGGGGAAATGCCGGTACAGCGTGCCGGAGCCGACCCCGGCCCGTTTGGCGATGTCGTCCAGGGACGCCCCCTCCCCATGCTCGGCGAAGGCCTCGGCCGCCACCTTCAGCAACCGCTCGTAGTTGCGGCGAGCGTCCGCGCGCATGGGTCTGACCTGCGTCATCCAGTTACTCCTTGCGAACCGGGGACTCTCTCCGTATTTTATCGAAGACTAAACGGAGACAGTCCCCGCTTACTGCGCTTGTCTCTGCGGGCTACGTCGTGCTGCCCGCATGCTCCACCACTTCACGCGGGGACACCAGACAGGGAGCACTCCATGTCCACCCCACCGTCCACCCCGCCCGCATCCCCCGCCGACGCACCCCCACACCCGGCACCCGAGTCCGCGCCCCGGCTGCGCGCGGTCCTCCTCGTCATCGTCACGGCGTACCTGATGGTCGGCGTCGACTCCACCGTCGTGAATGTGGCCCTCCCCGACATCCAGCACGACCTGGGCTTCACCCCCACGGGACTGTCCTGGGTGCTCAACGCCTACACCCTCGCCTTCGGCGGCCTGCTCCTGCTCGGCGGCCGCACCGGCGACCTGCTGGGCCGCCGCCGTACGCTCACCGTCGGCGTGCTGCTGTTCGCCGGCTCCTCCCTGCTGGGCGGACTCGCCGCGGACGACAGCCGGCTGCTCGCCGCCCGCGCGCTCCAGGGCGTCGGCGCCGCGCTCATCGCGCCCAGCACCCTCGCCCTGATCACCACCCACTTCCCCGAGGGCCCCCGCCGCCACCACGCCCTCGGCGTCTACTCCTCCATGGCCGGCATCGGCGCCTCCGTCGGACTGGTCCTCGGCGGCATGCTCACCGCGTGGGCGTCCTGGCGCTGGGCCCTGCTGATCAACGTCCCCATCGGCCTCGCGGTCGCCCTCGCCCTGCGCCGGTTCGTCACCGAGACCCCCCGCCACCCGGGCCGCTTCGACGCGGCGGGCGCACTGACCGGCACCGCCGGGACGACCTCACTGGTGTACGCCTTCATCCGGGTGTCGGAGGAGGGCTGGAGCGACCGCCAGGCGCTGTCCGCCTTCGGTGTCGCGACCGCGCTGCTGGCGGGCTTCGCCCTGATCGAGGCACGCGCACCGCAGCCGATCATGCCGCTGCGGCTCCTCGCCGACCGCGACCGCGCGGGCGCCTACGCCGGTGTCCTGCTGCTGCCGGCCGGAATGTTCGGCGCCTTCTACTTCCTCACCCTGATCTGCCAACAGGTCCTGCACTACAACCCGTTGCGCGCCGGGTTCGCCTTCCTGCCGATGACCGCGACGATGTTCACGACCGTACGGTTCGTGCCCCGGCTGCTGGCCCGGTACGGCGCCAAGCCGCTCGTCCTGACCGGTATGGCGCTGCTCACCGGGGCGGGCGCCTGGCTCTGGCGGCTGCGGCCCGGCGACGGTTACGCACCCGCCCTGCTGGGACCGCTCGTCCTCCTCGGTCTGGGCATCGGTCTGGCTCTGATGCCGCTGAACGCCACGATCCTCGCGAAGGTCCGCCCGCAGGAGGCCGGCGCGGCCTCCGGACTCCTGCAGACCGTGCAGTGGATCGGCGGCACGGTCGGTCTGTCCGCGCTGGTCACGGTGTACGGCACGGCCACCCGGCAGGCCACGGGCACCCCGGCGGAGATCCTCACCCACGGCGCCTCCCGGGCCTTCGGCACGGCCGCCCTGATCGCCCTGACCGCCCTCCTCACGGCGGCCTTCGCGATCAGGGCACGCCGGGGCGCCCCGGCCGCCGGTCAGAACAGCGCGCTGTAGGCGTTCAGGGCCGGCTGGCCGCCCAGGTGCGCGTACAGCACGGTGGAGTCGGCGCCGATCTCGCCGCGGGCGACCAGGTCGATCAGACCGGCCATCGACTTGCCCTCGTAGACGGGGTCGGTGACCATGCCCTCGGTGCGGGCGGCGAGGCGCATCGCCTCCAGGGTGGTGTCGTCGGGGACGCCGTAGACACCGCCGTGGTAGCGCTCGTCCAGTTCGATGTCGTCGACGGTCAACTCACTGCGGACGCCGATGAGTTGTCCGGTGCGGTGGGCGATGCGGGCGATCTGCTCGCGGGTCTCGGCGGGCTTGGCCGAGGCGTCGATCCCGATCACCCGGCGGGGCCGGCCGCCGGCCTCCTCCAGCGCGGCGAACCCGGCGACCATACCGGCCTGGGTGGAGCCGGTCACCGAGCACACGATCACGGTGTCGAAGAAGACGCCCGACTCCTGTTCCTGCCGCGCCACTTCGTACGCCCAGCCGGCGAAGCCCAGTCCGCCGAGCGGATGGTCGGAGGCGCCGGCCGGGATGGCGTACGGCTTGCCGCCCGACTCCTCGACCTCGCGCAGGGCCAGTTCCCAGCTCTCCTTGAAGCCGATCCCGAACCCGGCCCGCACCAGCCGTACGTCGGCCCCGGCCAGCCGGCTGATCAGGATGTTGCCGACCTTGTCGTACACCGCGTCGGGCCAGTCCACCCAGCTCTCCTGCACCAGCACGCACTTCAGTCCGGCGCGGGCGGCGACGGCGGCGACCTGGCGGGTGTGGTTGGACTGCACCCCGCCGATCGAGACGAGGGTGTCGCAGCCCTGCGCGAGGGCGTCGGCGACCAGGTACTCCAGCTTGCGGGTCTTGTTGCCGCCGTACGCGATCCCGGAGTTGCAGTCCTCCCGCTTGGCCCACAGGGCGGCGCCGCCGAGGTGGGCGGTGAGCCGTTCCAGCGGGTGGACGGGCGAGGGGCCGAAGAGGAGGGGGTAACGCTCGTACGAGGAGAGGGACTTCGCGGGCATGGAGCCTCCTTGGCTCATTCGGTGTCGGCCAGGTCGGCCAGGGTGCGCCAGATCTCCGCCGTGATCCGGACCGCCTCGTCCACGTCACCGTCGGCGCAGGCCCCGATCAGCCGCCCGTGCAGCCCGGCCGAGCGGCAGGTGCCGCCCTCGCCGAAGCGCCGTCGCTCCAGCCGCCGGATCAGGGGGGTGTAGCGGGCGATGGTCGCGGCGGCCGCGCGGTTGCCGGCGGCCCGGACGAGGACGTCGTGCAGTGCGTCGTCGGCGCGCAGGGCGGCGTCCACGTCCCCGACCCGTACGGCGGCCGTGAACCGCTCGTTGGCCGTGCGCATCGCCTCGACGTCCGCGGCGAACAGACGTGGCACCGCGATCCTCGTCACCAGCTCGTGCAGGGCGCCGACCACCGCCGCCGCGTCCCGTACGTCGGCCGCGACCACCGGTGTCACCCGGGTGTAGCTCTGCGGCTTGCTCTCCAGCAGCCCCTCGTCCACCAGCCGGGCGAACGCCTCCCGCACCGGCCCCCGGGACAGCCCGAGCCGCTCCGCGAGATCGGCGTCCCGCACCACCGCACCGGGCTCGATGGCCCCGGTCACGATGGCGTCCCGGATCGCGGCGTAGGCGCGGTCCCTGAGCAGGGTGCGGGGTACGGCTTCCATGAACTGAAATGTTAGATGTCAGTACGAGGCGCAACAAGGGTGGCGGACGAAGTGCGCCCCGCAGAGATGTGGCAAAGGTCAACGAACGGCGGGACCCGCCTGATCCCCAGCGCCCACCACAAGACCATTGATCAGGTACAGACGAGAGGGGCTTACGACAACGCTGTACACGGGGCGCACCCCCACTGGCTCAATGCTCTTCACTCGATCCAGCGCCACCGACTGGTCATAGCCGTGCATCTCACTGCGCGCCGGGGCGACGTGCCCGACGAGGCACACCAACTTCTTCAACATGGCCGCCTTGTAGCCGATGCGAAGCTCCAGAAGCCCGGCCAGACGGACGAGTGCGGAAGCCCTTGAAATCTCCACGATGTGGAGGGGCCTTCGACTTACAACGGCATATCCATTGATTGAACGCTGCTGTCCCGGTTTCCTCTGGACGACTCGAACCCTGTTGGCGACGCCGAGCCGCAAGAGGACATCCGACACCTGCATGGCCAACAGGAACGATACCGAGGCGAACTCGACAGATGCGTGAATTGTGCCTCGAGGGTTGACTCGTTCACGGACACAACCATCGGTGTCGACGAGACCCGAAAGACATCCGATCCAGAAGTCGCGACTCAGCAGCATGTCAGGGAGACGCTTCTTTTCACACCGTAGACCCCACACACCGTAGCTCCGAAGGATTTCTGTGATCGGGTTGCGATGGCCTGCCCTGAACGGGAACCGCACCCGCACGATGGTCCCCATGGGAATCTCGCGCAGCCCGCATCCGTGCTCCGCGGCAAAATCCCGCATGAACTCCACCGCTCCATCCAGCGGATCACCGTGGAACTCCGGAGTGCAGGACGTCATCCCACCGTCACCGAGCATGGCACCGACGAAATATCCATCGCGGGCGTGCCCCTCCGATCCGAACTGAGCGGCAGTCAAGGGAAACGGCACGCGATCGCCGGGGACCAGAGCATCGGTCCGCTTCCATTCCCATGCCTGCCGACCAGTCCGGCGTTGGGTCACCCATTGCTGATCCAACGCCGCTTCGAGGGTTCTACCGGAATCGAACCCAATCCTGCTCACTTCCCGGGAAGGCCCTGCGAACCAGGCGTCCGGAACCACCGGAAACGAGGTCACCGACAGAATGGTCCCGGGCACCTTGGTTGGGCCCGTATCGAACCGGCCTGGTATCCCATTCCTTACTGAACGAAAGAACGGGAAGGCGACGTTCGACGACCTCCTCGACCGCGCGAACCGATCCATCAGGAAGCCAAACCCGGGAGCCTTCGGTGAACCCTCCCCGTTCCTGAGATCTCACAGCCCCTCCCCACCTCGACCGATAACCAGTACGAGACAGAAACACTAAGCCGATGCAGGGAAGGGCTGGGCAAAGCAGGCGAGAGTCACTCGTACGAGCGAATTAAATCCTTACCGCTTCTGGCGCTTCCACGGGCCCGTGATCGCGAGCATGATGCCCGGGTCCTGGATGTTGGCGAAGAGGGTCTTGCCGTCCGGGGAGAAGGTGACGCCGGTGAACTCGCTGTACTCCGGCTCCTCCGCGGTGCCGATGTTGAGTTCGTTGCGGGCGATCGGGTAGGTGCGACCGCTGTCGGTGGCGCCGAAGAGGTGCTGGACGCCCTCGCCGTCCTCGGCGATGACCAGTCCGCCGTACGGGGAGACCGTGATGTTGTCCGGGCCGTCGAAGTTTCCGTCCACGTCCGGGTCCGGGTTGACGCCGAGCAGGACCTTCAGGGTGAGGGTGCGGCGCTTGGGGTCGTAGAACCAGACGGCGCCGTCGTGCTGGACGGGGCTCTCGCTGCGGGCGTACGAGGACACGATGTACGTGCCGCCGTCGCCCCACCACATGCCCTCCAGCTTGCGGGCGCGGGTGACCTTGCCGTCGGCGAACTGCTTGCGGACGGCCGTGGACTTGGCGTCGCGGTCGGGGACGGTGACCCAGTCGACGCCGTACACCGTGCCGATCTTCGTGGCGCGGGAGAGGTCGTCGACGAACTGGCCGCCGGAGTCGAAGCACTTGAAGGCCTCGAGGACGCCGGCGTCGTCGGCGAGGGTGCGCAGCTTGCCGCGGCCGTGGCAGAAGTGCTCCGGCGGGGTCCAGCGGTAGAGGAGGCCGTTGGGGCCGGCCGCGTCCTCGGTGAGGTACAGGTGGCCGCGCTTGGGGTCGACGACGACGGCCTCGTGGGCGTAGCGGCCGAGCGCCTTGATCGGCTTGGGGTTCCGGTTGGCGCGGCGGTCCTCGGGGTCGACCTCGAAGACGTAGCCGTGGTCCTTGGTCATGCCGTTCTGGCCGGCCTTGTCCTCGGTCTCCTCGCAGGTCAGCCAGGTGCCCCACGGGGTGTTGCCGCCCGCGCAGTTGGTGGAGGTGCCGGCGATGCCGACCCACTCGGCGACCTTGCCGCCGGGGCGGACCTCGACGACCGTGCAGCCACCGGAGGCGGCGGGGTCGTAGACCAGGCCCTCGGTGAGCGGCACGGGGTAGGTCCAGTTGGCGCGCGGGCCCTTGAGCTCGTGGTTGTTGACCAGCAGGGTCGCGCCGCGCGGGCCGTCGAAGGTGGAGGTGCCGTCGTGGTTCGAGGGGGTGAACTCGCCCGACTCCAGCCTGGTCCTGCCGCTGTACGTGATGATGCGGTACTTGAACCCGGCGGGCAGCGCGAGGATGCCGTCGGGGTCGGGGACGAGCTCCCCGTAGCCGACGCCGCCGTGTGCGGCCGCGGACTCCTCCGTCGCGCTCTCGGTCTCGGTGGAGGCGAGGGCGTTCGGCGCGGTGGCGAGGGCGCCGACGGTGCCGGCCAGTGCCACCCCGGCACCGGTGAGGGCGGATTGTCTGGCGAAGTCCCTGCGGGTGAGCGACATGATGTCTCCTGTGACGGTGGACGTGCCGTGGAGGGTGGCGGACCTCGGTTCGGGCGACACCGTCCCGCCCATGTCTGAACGGGAGTTGAACGACGGGAGGCGGGCGGGGACCCTGTTCCATGAATCCGTACGGATCCAGCCATGGAAGCCAAAAGAGACCTCTCCGGCTCCTCCTCCCCTCGCTCCTCCGACCGCCCCGGGCGGCCCCGGGCGCGGCGCGTGGGCCGCTCTAGCCGTTCTGCTGGGATCTGGCCTTGAAGGCCGCCTTGCGGGCCTCCTTGGCGATGCGCTTGTCCGGGTGGAGGCGGCCCATCGCCTCGAGGACGTCGGGGGTCGCCGGGTGGTCGACGCGCCAGGCCGCCGCGAAGAAGCCGCTGTGCTGGGCGGCGAGGCCTTCGACGAGGGCCTGGAGTTCCTCGGAGTTGCCCTCGGCGGTGAGCTGGGCCGCGACGGTGTCGATGGTGAGCCAGAAGACGAGGTCCTCGGAGGGCGCGGGGACGTCGGTCGCGCCCAGCTCGCTCAGCCACACCCGGGCGAGACCGCCGAGCTCGGGGTCGTCGAGGACCTCGCGCACGGCGGGTTCGGCCGCGACGCCGACGAGCGAGAGGGCCTCCTGGCAGCGGAGCCGGCGCAGCGGGGCGCCGGGGTCTGTGCCGCGGGCTGCGGCGAGCAACTCCCGTGCGGCGTCGAGGGGTTCGCGCCGCGCCAGCCACTGTTCGGTCTCCGCGCGGGCGGCCCGCGGGCCGTAACCCGCGCTGCCGTCGAGGAGGACGTCGGCGCCCTTGTCGGAGAGTTCACCGACGGACGGCGCCTGGAAGCCGGACTCCAGCAGGCGTGCGCGCAGCCCGTACAGGCCGAGCGGGGTGAGGCGGACCATGCCGTAGCGGGAGACGTCCGTCTCGTCGACGGGGGTCCCGGCGCCCTCCTCGTCCGCGTCGGTCATGAGGGCCTCGTCCACCGGCCGGTACGTGACGAGGCCGATCGGCTCCAGGAGCCGGAACTGGTCGTCGAGGCGCATCATCGCGTCGGAGACCTGTTCCAGGACGTCGTTGGTGGGCTCGCCCATGTCACCGGGGACGATCATGGAGGCGGCGAGGGCGGGCAGCGGGACGGGGCCGCCGTCGCCGGGGCCGTCCTCGCCGGCGGTGAGCAGATAGAGGTTGCCGAGGACGCCGTCGAGGAAGGCGGCCTCGCCCTCGGGGTCCCAGTCCAGCTTGGAGAAGTCGACGGCGCCGCCCTCGTCCATGGCGTCGATCAGACCGTCGAGGTCGGGCACGGCCGCGTCGGCGATCACCGACTCCAGCGCGCCGAGCCAGACGCCCAGCACGTCGTGCGGGGAACCGCCGGCCAGCAGGGCGAGGTCCTCGCCGGGCGTGACGGTGTCGGCCTGCTCGTCGACGACCTCCAGCAGGCCGATGTCCAGGGCCACCCGCCAGGCGTCGGCCACGTCGGCGGCCGCGTCGTCGCCGGTCAGTCCGAGCTCCTCGGCGGCGGCCGGCACCTGTTCCTCGGTCAGCCGGCCCCCGGCGTCGACCCGGGTGTCGGGGCCGGCCCAGCGGGCGAGCCGGGCGGCCCGGGAGAGCAACGGCGTGGACAGCGCGTCGCGCGCCAGCTCCGCTTCGGGGTGCAGCCGTACGGGCGGCAGGGGGGAGCTGTCTGACATCGGCTGGGTCTCCTAGGCGTCGTTACCGCTGAGGCTCAGCCTAGACGGATTTCGACCCATGACGTCCGGTTCATCTCCCCGTTGGGGACCGTACATGGCTCAATCCTTGACAACTGGCCTGATCAAGCAGGAGATTGACGCGCGTAGAAGTCGGGGGAACGACTGTTCACTCATTTCGCTCGCTCATTTCTACGCGCGTCATCCGCATCCCAGCTCCACCCTCGTCCCGGCACCCACGCATGTCCCCGGAGGGATCCCGTTGCCGAGCAAGAAGTCCGCGCGCGTCGCCGCGCTCACCGTCGCCGCCGTCTGTTCCGCGGCCTCCACCGTCGCCCTCACCTCCCCCGCGCAGGCGGCCACGGTGGCGATCCATGACATCCAGGGCACGACCCGGATCTCGCCGTACGCCGGCCAGGCCGTCACAGGTGTGGCCGGAATCGTCACCGGCGTACGCACCTACGGCTCCTCCAGAGGTTTCTGGATCCAGGATCCGAACCCGGACGCCGATCCGGCCACCAGCGAGGGCGTCTTCGTCTTCACGAGCTCGACCCCCAAGGTCGCTGTCGGCGACTCGGTCACCGTGAACGGCACGGTCTCCGAGTTCGTCCCGGGCGGCACCTCGTCCGGGAACCAGGCCGTCACCGAGATCACCAAGCCGACGGTGACCGTGGTCTCCTCCGGCAACGCGGTCCCGGCCGCCACGGTGATCGACGCACGGTCGGTCCCGGCCGCGTACGCCCCGGCCGGCGACAGCGCCGCGAGCAACTCGATCAACGCGCTCACCCTGGAGCCGAAGAAGTACGCCCTGGACTTCTACGAGTCCCTGGAGGGCATGAACGTCCAGGTCGCCGACGCCCGCGTGGTCACCGCCACCGACCCGTACAGCGAGCTGTGGGTCACGGTGAAGCCGCGGGAGAACGCCGGACGGCGCGGCGGCACGGTGTACGGCTCGTACACCTCGCAGAACACCGGCCGGCTGCAGATCCAGTCGCTGGGTGCGACGGCCGACTTCCCGGCCGCGAACGTCGGCGACAGTCTGACCGGCACCACCGCGGGCCCGCTGGACTACAACCAGTTCGGCGGCTACACCCTGGTCGCGAACACACTCGGCACGCTGAAGAGCGGTGGCCTGGAGCGGGAGACGACCAGGAAGCAGCAGAAGGGCGAGCTCGCGGTCGCGACGTACAACGTCGAGAACCTCGACCCGTCCGACACCACGTTCGCGGCGCACGCCGCCGCGATCGTGAACAACCTGCAGTCGCCCGACATCGTGTCCCTGGAGGAGATCCAGGACAACACCGGCGCGAAGGACGACGGGACGACCGCTGCGGACGTCACCGTGACCAAGCTGATCGACGCGATCGTCGCGGCGGGCGGCCCGGCGTACGACTGGCGCTCGATCGACCCGACGAACGACACCGACGGCGGCGAGCCGGGCGGCAACATCCGCCAGGTGTTCCTGTTCAACCCGCAGCGGGTGTCGTTCACCGACCGCGTGGGCGGCGACGCGGCCACGGCCGTCGGGGTGGAGAAGGTGCGCGGCAAGGCGCAGCTGACCGTGTCCCCGGGCCGGATCGACCCGGCGAACACCGCCTGGAACGCCAGCCGCAAGCCGCTGGTGGGCGAGTTCGTCTTCCGGGGACGGACGGTCTTCGTGATCGCCAACCACCTCAACTCCAAGGGCGGCGACCAGGCGCTGCACGCGCAGTACCAGCCGGTGGTGCGCAGCTCGGAGGTCCAGCGCCACCAGCAGGCGACGCTCGTCAACGCGTTCGTCACGGACCTGCTGAAGGTGCAGAAGAACGCGGACGTCATCGCGCTCGGCGACATGAACGACTTCGAGTTCTCCGACACCGCGAAGATCCTCGAGGGTGACGGCGAGCTGTGGTCGGCGATCAAGTCGCTGCCGAAGAGCGAGCGGTACACGTACGACTACCAGGGCAACCAGCAGGTCCTGGACCAGATCCTGGTCAGCCCGTCGATCCGGCGGTCCTGCGACTTCGCGTACGACAGCGTGCACATCAACGCGGAGTTCCACGACCAGATCAGCGACCACGACCCGCAGGTGCTGCGCTTCGAGCCGTGATCCGTCACCCCGTCAGCGGGCCTGGCCGTACACCTCGTCCAGCCAGGTCTGCCAGGCGGTCTCGTTGACCTCGGCGTCGGCGTCCGCGGCGAAGTCGTGGACGCTGATGCCGACGGGGGCGCCCCAGTGGTTGCGTCCGAAGACGCGGATCAGGGCGTCGTCGGTGCGCAGTCCGAGGAAGTACGGGTTGCGGTAGTCGAGCACGGCGTCGAACTCCCGCGGACCGCGCACGGTCACCCGGGCGCCCGCCACGGCGTCCCCGGCCAGGCCCAGCGCCCGCTCGACCTCGGTGAGCGCCCCGGGGGTGATCGACGCCTCGGGCCCGTTGAGCTGGGCGAACGTGACGGGGCGGGGCGCGAAGTGGGTGAGGTACTCGCGCAGGGTGTGCAGATAGAAGTCGGTGTGCCTGCTCGCCCCGTCGTACTGGTTGTCCCAGTCGTCGGTGAAGATCCCGCTGTGCACGTACCGCACCCAGGCGCGCCGGCCGCCGTCGCGCGCCTCGATGACGTGCTCGAGCTGGTTCAGGCTCTGGATCGGGATGCCGACGTCGTCGCTGCGGATGACGAGGTGGTGCGGGGGGTCGTACGCGGTGACGGTGGACCCGAAGGCCGCCGCGCCGCCGACCTTGGGCTCGGGCGCCTCCATCGGCCACAGGTAGGCCCCGGTGCCGTGGGTGATCGCCTCCCACACCTCCTGCGGAGTGGCGTCGACCTCAAACTCGCGGACGATCTCGAATTCCTTGGACATCTGCTGCTCCTGAACTGTGCTCACGGGTGGGGAAGCTCGGGGTCCTGCGGCTTGACCGTGGGATGGACGGCGACGACGATCCGGTGGTCGCGGCCGCCCTCCGCGTCCGGGGAGTCGTACTTGCGGACGAGGGCGGCGACCCCGGCGGTCAGCTCCTCGATGAACGCGGCGCGGTCGGCGGCGGAGGCGAAGCGGACCTCGCCGTCCAGCGCGTAGGTCGCCAGCCGCTTGCGGGCCTTCGCGGCACCGGTGATCAGCGAACCGACGTCGCGGACCAGACGGGCGCCGAGCGCGAGCAGCCAGCGCGCGGAGAGCTGGTCGCGGAAGCGGTCGGGGTCCGGCTGCACCTCGGCGAGGGCGAGCGGCGAGATGACGTACGAGGCGGCGGTGGCCCGCATCAGCCGCTCGGTGACATTGCCCTTGCGGCGCTCGCCGGCCAGCTCGACCAGGCCGTGCCGCTCCAGGGCCTTCAGGTGGTAGTTCACCTTCTGTCGCGGCAGGCCGACCTTGCCGGCCAGCATCGCCGCCGACGCGGGCCCCGCGGCCAGCTCGGCCAGCAGCCTGGCCCGTATGGGGTCCAGGGAGACGGCGGCGGCCTCGGGGTCCTCGATCACGGTCACATCCAGCATGCGTCCACCGTCTCACCGAAAACTTTTTTTGTCCAGGCGAGATTTGTGTTCGGTCCGCCGTTCTCGGTTTTCAGTGCTTGGCCCAGCGCCTCCCGAAGACCACCGCCGCCACGAACGCGGCACCCGTGGCGCCGACGATCACGACCGGCCTCGGATGCCGCATCGCGAACCGCACGGGTACGCGGACGGGTGCGGGTACCCGGTGCTCGACGCCGCGCCCGGCCCGGAGCGCCCGATGGTGGGCGGTGCGGCCCGTGTGGGCGGCCCTGTCCTGGAGAGCATGGCCCGCCTCGGCCGCGGTGCTGCGCAGTTGCCACGTCATCGCGCCCGCCCGGTCCCGGAGGTCCGCCGTGCGGGCCCCGGCCCGGCCGGCCAACTCCTCCGCGGTGGCCTCCAGTCGGCCCCCGGTACGGGCGATCCGCCGGCGCAGCCGCGCCGCCGTCTCCCTGGTCGATCCCCTGTCCGTCATCGGTGCGCCCTTTCCTCTGTCCCCCATCCCGGTTGCGGGACTCCGGGTACCCGGTACGGTCCGGACTCTCACCTCTCAGCTTTGCTTATCCATATCTCGTAGCAGATTTAAGTGGAGCTTCACGGTGGTGATGCCGAGACTGCTCTCATGACATACGCCGCTTCCCCGACCCCGCCCTTCGGCCGAGCCCTCTGCGCGATGGTCACGCCCTTCACCGCGTCCGGCGCGCTCGACCTCGACGGGGCGCAGCGGCTCGCCGAGTGGCTGGTGGGGCACGGCTGCGACGGGCTGGTGCTCTCCGGGACGACCGGCGAGTCGCCGACCACCTCCGACGCCGAGAAGGCGGAACTGGTCACGGCCGTCCGGGAGGCGGTCGGCGACCGGGCCTCCCTCGTCACGGGCGTCGGCACCTTCGACACCCGGCACACGGTCGAACTCGCCCGGTCCGCCGAGAAGGCCGGCGCCGACGGGGTGCTCGTGGTCAGCCCGTACTACAGCCGGCCCCCGCAGGACGCCCTGGAGGCGCACTTCCGGGAGGTCGCCGACGCGTCCGGGCTGCCGGTGATGCTGTACGACATCCCCGGCCGCACCGGCACCCGGATCGAACCGGAGACCCTGCTGCGGCTCGCCGCGCATCCCCGGATCGTCGCCGTCAAGGACTGCTCCTACGACTTCCTCGGCGCCCAGAAGGTCATCGGGCAGACCGGGCTGGCGTACTACGCGGGATGCGACGAGCACAATCTCGCCCTGTACGCGGTGGGCGGGGCCGGGTACGTCAGCACCGTCGCGAATGTGGTGCCGGAACAGCTCCGCGCCGTCCTGGACGCGTTCGAGGCGGGCGACACCCCCGTGTCCGCCCGCCTCCAACAGCGCGCCGCACCGCTCATCGAGTCGATGATGGCGGCGGGCCTGCCCGGCGCCGTCACCGCCAAGGCGCTCCTCGACGT
Organism: Streptomyces sp. NPDC005820; assembly: GCF_040630255.1. Classification (NCBI taxonomy): domain Bacteria; kingdom Bacillati; phylum Actinomycetota; class Actinomycetes; order Kitasatosporales; family Streptomycetaceae; genus Streptomyces; species Streptomyces sp. NPDC005820. The sequence continues at coordinate 44,746 of NZ_JBEXXE010000034.1, read as the reverse complement.
GCTCGGCCTGCCCGCGGGCCCGGTCCGCGCCCCGCTGCGCCCGGCGGGGCGCGCGGCGGTCGACGGGCTGCGCGACGCCTACGAGCGTCTGGTCGCCTGACCGCGGGGATCGTCATCGGTCCGCGAACACCGGTGTCCAGCGGCCCAGGGTGTCGTCCTTCGTCGAGCGGAAGTCGCTGAGCGGGACCACCTTGTCGCTGTCGAGCGTCACCAGGACGAGCCGCTGGTGGTACTCGTTGCCGTCCTTGCCGATGTCCCAGGCGACGAGCGAGTCGTCGTCTGCCCACGCGAGCAGTTGCTGACCGTGCGTCTCGGTGATCTTCCTGCCGCTCCCGGGGTCGAGGATCCAGGACGACGTCTTGTACTTCTCGCCCGCGAAGTCGCCGGCGAGCAGGCTGCCGTCGGGCGAGAGGCCCGCTTCGACGTACCAGCGCAGATACTTCGCGTCGGCCGGCGGACCCACCTCGGTGCCGTCCCGGTCGTAGTACTGGTAGCCCGGATCCATGGGCATGCCGGACCAGATGAGGCTGCCGTCGCGGCTGAAGGCGAAGTCCTGACGGGTGTTGATCATGTCGGGGGAACCGGGACCGCCGCCCGCGTCGACCCGGCTCCACCGCTCCTTCCCGGACGCCACGTCGATGACGGAGAAGCCGGTGCGGTGCGAACTCGTCTCCACCGTCACTTCGCCGCCCCCCTTCAGCTTCTTCGGGATGGGCCTGAGATCCGGGTTCTCGCTGTACGTCGTCGCGACCAGCTCCCGTCCGTCACGGGAGAACGCGAGCCCGCCCACGGGGTGATCGACCTCGATCCACCGCTTGACCTCGCCGTCCGTCAGGTCGAGCAGGCCGATCCGGCTCACGGGCAGGTTCTGCTCCAGGACGGCGGCGGTCTCCAGCCCCGGGGCGACGGCGACCCACGACCACTTCGTCGTCTTCGCGTACTTCTTCGTCACCGGGTTCAGCAGCCAGTACGTGCGCGTCGCCACCGCCATCTCCTTCGACTGCGGGACCGAGACCGTCCCGTAGTACGCGGCCAGCGCCGTCCGCCCGGCGGCGATCAGGTCACGCGGCGGGGACTGGTCGGGGTGCGCGGCGATCCGGGTCGGCGGCGTGACGTCCGCGGGGCGTACGTCACGGGTCCCGCCGGACCGTGCCATCGGCACCGCCACGGAGACCGCCACCACGGCCGCGGCCGCCATCGACACCAGCCTGCGGGTACGGCGGCGCCTGCGCAGCCCCAGCACCCGGTCGGCGAGGCCCGGTGCGGCCGGCCCCTGGCGCTCGGCCTCTTCGCGCAGGGAGTCACGCACGAGTTCGTCGACGTTCACGGACGCACCTCCACGGGCGAGAAGTCACGGGAAGGCGGCTGTTCGGCGTCCGCGGGGCCGAGGGCGGCGAGTTCAGGTGCGAGGGAGCGCAGGCGGGCGAGGGAGCGGTGGGTGGTGGAGCGGACGGTGCCCACCGAGCAGCCCAGGATCCGGGCCACGTCGGCCTCCGGGAGATCCTCGAAGTAGCGCAGCACGAGGACCGTGCGCTGGCGGGCCGTCAGCCGGGACAGGGCCGCGCGCATCACGACCCGCAGCTCGGCGGCCGACGAGGCGTCCGGGTCCGCGCCGGGTTCCGGCGGCTCGGCGACACTGACCTCGCGCCTGCGCCACTTCAGGCGCCAGCGGCTGATCTGCTGGCGGTACAGCACCTGCCGTACGTACGCCTCGGGTTCGTCGATGCGGTGCCAGCGGCCCGCGGCCTTGGCCAAGGCGTTCTGGAGCAGGTCCTCGCCGGCGTGCCGGTCGCCGCCGCTGAGCAGGACCGCCGTCCTCAGCAGCCCGGACGACCTGCTGTCCACGAAGTCTCGGAAGCTCTCCAGTCCCTCGGCATCCATCGTCACCTTCTCTTCCCCCGGAGCGGGCCTACTGCCCGATCCCTGTGCCCCCTGTGACGCCTCCGGGCGGGCGCCGCTATGCCTGTCGTCCGGAGAAAATTCCGTCGGCTCGGGGATCGTGCCGTTTTACGGTGGCCGTATGAACCGGCCGCTGCTGTTCCTCGACGTCGACGGGCCGCTTACCTGTGCGCTTTGATCCTGTCTCGCTGTCTCACTAGCCAGCCCGCCCACGCCCGCTACGCCCTGTCCGTGTCTCACTCCTGGCTGCGTAGGCGAGAAGCGGTTCTGGCTCAGGTTCCGTGGAGGGGCCACCTTGAGTTGCGCATGGGTCGGTCTGTGGGCTGCCGTGTTCGCCAGGTCGTAGCTGGGCCGTACCGTCGGCCCGGCTCGACTCGGCAGCGGCCCAGCCGACCGCGACCGGGTCACGGGCTAGAAGAAGCCAGCGCGCATCTGCGGCGTGAGGTTGTCGAGGAACTCGCGCAGCCAAGGGCTGCGGACGGTCGGCAGCCGAACCAGGGTGTTCCGGAACGTCTCGGGATCGGCCCGGAACAGGTGACGCGGGCGCGGCGCGGGCGGATCAAAGTCGTCACGGAGGACGCCGTCGGGTAGGCCGCCCGACGCTGGTACTGGCAGGTCCGGCTCGGGGAAGGCCAGCCACAGCCATACCCCGAACGGCAGCGGCACTGGGTACGCCGCCGGGTCGGCCGCAGCCCAGACCTCCCCCGTCTGCGGATGGGACGGCACGAGCAGGATGTCGGCGTCCCCGTCGGGAGCCGGCCGTCCCGGTCCGGCCAGGACGGCGCGCCGCGCCTGCGGACCCGCGGGCAGCATGGCGTCGAGCGTGTGTTGGAACACCTCCCCGACCAAGCCGTCCGGGACGATCACCGGCTGGCCGTCCGAGGCCGCCAGCAGGTGGGCGAGCGCCCGGCCGGCCGCCGCCTCCCACTGCGCGCTCCACGTCCACAAGTGGTTCGACCAGTGGCCCGCCCCCATCCGCGACCCCCACGTGGCCATCGGCTCGAACGGGGGCGTGCCCTTCCCTGCCGCCATCAGGTCCGCCCAGGAAAGCGTCGCGGCGTCAGCGCCGTCGACGGGAAGGCGGCGCACGGCGTTCGGGGCGAGCCATATCGCCTGCCAGAGCGAGCAGTCGTCGATCCGGCTCGCCACGGGCAGGGCACACTCCAGGCAGGCCATGTTGGGGCCGGCGGCCCCGTCAAGGCCGCAACAGTAGCCGCCTCCGCGATTCTCCGGGATCAGCACGGTGCCGCGGGCATCGCCGGGCGCGATGACGATCGCGCCCGGCGCACCGTCGGACAGGGCGTAGACCGGAGCGTAGACACCGCGGGCGGCCGCCTCGTCCGGATGGATCTCCTCCCACGGCCGCCACGGCGGCCCCCAGGGCTCTGAGTCCACGGCGAAAGTGCCCGACTCCATGAGCACGGGGAGCTGAATTCCGTTCCCGTACTTCTGATGGGCGTGGACCGGCAGGTCGACCTGGGACAGCGGAGCGGTCAGCTCAGCGCCGCACCCCGCACACACGAAAACGAACAACTGCCCTCCGCCTGGGAAACAGAGGCATCATCGCAGCTCGGCAGCAGCAGGCAAATCAGTTTCGGGCAGGGCTGGAGGACGGTCGGGGTGGCCACAGCCTCGGCAACACCTGGGCCAACGAAGCGCAGACCTGCCGGAGGCTCAAGCCGCTGGCAGCCTCCACGACCGCGACCGCCGACGCCGGTGCCAGCGGAACTGTCACTTCGAGACACCACTACAGTCGAACTGCATCAACAACCATCACATGACTGATAGTTTCTCAGATATCGGGCACATCTGAATGTGTCCCACATACCGTGCAACGGTGATTCTCTTCTACTTCTCCAAAGCTGGTGGGGAGGATTGGGACCTCGCCTCGCCACCGCTCAACCGCGACGACATGCCGGTTCTCGTGGACGATGATCTCCGCTTCGAAGACGAGAACGGTCCCCGACCGGCGACGTTCGTCAACCGCTGGCTGCGAGGGCTACCGATCAGCGGAGCCCCTGCCGCGAGCTCATGGAAGACCTACGCCCTACAGCTGAAGCCTTGGGTCGAGTTCCTGTCCGCCCATGGCATCGCGCTGTTCTCCGACCGCCAGCGGCTGCGCGACGGCCTGTCCCTGTATTCCGAGCTCCGCCTGTCCGGCCCGCTGGAAGTTCGGCTTGGCCCGTCCAGTTGGAACCTTGCGGTCAAGACCATCGCGGCGTTCTACCAGTGGGCAGTGAGCGAAGGACACTGTCAGCAGGTGCCGTTCTCCTACGCCATGGGTTCGTACCTGCGCCCTGACGGCGTACGGATGGAGACCGCCCGTAACCTCGCAACCGTACGGGGTGCCAGACGGCACGCCACCCGGAAGTACCTGGAGCGGCCGTACTCCGATCTGCTGCTAAACGCTCTCGCGGGCAACGACCCGGACGGCGAACCCGATCACACGTTTCGGGGCCGCGAGACCGGCAGGAACGCCGCCGGCGGCTCGCTTGCGATCTCCACCGGCCTGCGGCTTAGAGAATGGCGGCTTCTCACGCCCTGGGAGATCCCGCCTCTCCCCCGCCAGCGCACCACTGTCCCCGTTCCGTTGTCGCTCGCGCCTCCGACCACCAAGGGGAGCAAGGGCCGACAGACCTGGGTGGAGTACGACGCCCTGGCCCGCGTCCACGACTACGCGACGCTGGAGCGGGCCGCCCATGTGGACGGATCCCGATGGCGCCCCGCCCACGCCCTCCACGTAGAAGACCCGACATACGAAGGCGCCTACCTCAACGGCACCTACCGTCGCTGGCACCTGCTCACCCCGGCCGAACGGCTCCGCCTCGTCGGCCCCGGCGGCGGGAGCGCCCTCCTCGCCGTCCAGTCCGACGGTTCACCGTTCCTGGACTGGGCGACCACCCTCCGTCGGACCGCCGTCCGCATCCGCGACCGGTGGGAACCCGCGTTTCCGCACGTACATCCCCATATGACACGCCACACGATGGCCATGGCCACCCTGGAAAGGCTGGTGCGCGGTTACTACCAGCAGGCCGCCCGCCTCGTCCTCGACACCGACGATGACAGCGCCATGGCTCTCTACCTCACCAAGGCAGATCCCCTGCTGGTCCTGAGGGACCTCCTTGGCCATGCCAGCGTCGCCACCACCCAGGTGTACCTCCACCTGCTGGACACCCAGCGGGTCTTCCGCCAGGCATACGAGGGGGCCGACCCCGACTCGGCCGCCCGCCGGGAGGCCGCCGCCGAATTCCAGGACTCCGATGCCCGCTGAAATCCGACAGCCGCTCGCCGTTCAGTACACGCTCCCAGGTCAGCGACCCTACCTCGGTACGCTTCACGAGCTGCCCGACTCAGTACTCGCCGGCGACCTCGCGCGAGGACTCACTGCAGCCACCCATCCCAATGGCCCGATCCGCACCTATGGCCAAGCCCGGCACGCCGTCCGGTGTGCGAGGCACCTCGCCCGCCACCTGCACAGGACCGGTTTCACCGGCACTCTCTCAAGTCTCAACGCGACACAACTCACCGCCTACTGGCTGGAGTTCGGGTTCACCTTCGAGCGGCACAGCCGTATCACCCTCAACGGCTTCCTCGCCAGTGGCGGCACACTCCACGACGGCGTCCAGGCCCACCTCGATGGAAGGCCGATCAACCAGCAGGCCGGGTCCACCCCTCATCGGCCCTACAGCGACGCAGAGTGGCGGCAATTCGATCAAGCCGCCCGCACCTCCATCGACACCGGCTGGCAGGACCACCTCAAGGCTCTGGAATCCGCTGAACGCGGGGCCGACCCGGTCACCCACGGCATCGGCCGGGACAATCTCGCCTGGCTGATCCGTAGAACCGGCCCCGTGCCGGTTCGCACGATCCGCGCGATGGTCCCCGGTTCTCCTTGGGCTATTACAACCACTGTCCTTGAGCTTCGCGACGCCCTGTTCCCATCCGGGTATACGGCTCTCGTCTACAACCTCCGGCTGGCCATGCTGACCGGCGCCGTGCCCGACGGTGTCGACACCCTTTCCGTACCCGATTTCACACACACCGGCCCCGCCACGGGCTTGCTGTCGTACCGGAAAGGTCGGTCCGCCCGCGAAGCCCTCAGCCTGCGCGGCCCCGCCGTACGGCTCCTGGACCAGTGGCTCACCCACTCGGCACCCCTGCGCGAGCATGCCGGAGAACTCTCCGACTCCATGTGGATCAACTACAACGGCACGGCACTGTCCGCGCGTCCCCGAACGCCGTGGCAGCGGATCAAGTGGGCGAAGACCGTCGGCCTGACCGACGACAACGGCCAGCCCATGGCCCCGCACGGCGGCCGGATTCGTACGACCTTCCATCACAGGCGCGACCGCTCTGCCTGGACCGGGCGCACCACCATCGACCCCAACCACACCCCGGCGGTCGAGGGCGATCACTATCTACAGCACCACACCCCCGCCCAGGTGGAGGCCATCGAGGGAGTCATCGAGGAAGCTCAGCGGGACATCCGCCGAAAGGCCGCGCCGCCGGTCATCGCCACCAGCCAGGACGCCGCCCGGTTCGCTGCCGACTTCCCCCGCCTCGTTGCGGACGCCGGACTCGACGGCGATGGCATTCAGAGGCTGCTGGCCGGCGAGCAGGACGTTTTCGTCGCCTCCTGCGCCAGTCTCTACAACAGCCCCCACGCCCCGGCCGGAACCGCCTGCCCAGCCCGTCCCTGGGTGTGCCTGCTGTGTCCTCTCGCCGTGTTCACCCCCCGGCACCTGCCCAACCTGCTGCGGCTCCAGCGCTATTTCGCCGAACAGGAAAGACAAATGACGAACGCACAGTTCCTGGCCATCTTCGGTCCCTACGCCGACAGGCTCAGTACCGACCTGCTTCCCCGTTTCAGCACGACAGCTATCGAGACCGCCGCCGAAGCCGGGTTCGCGGCCATGACACCGGAGGAAATCCCGTGACCGGATCCGACGCTCTGACCGCCGGCCCCGGGCACAGTGCCTTCACCGGCTTAGACGTCCTCCGGACTGCTGGATACCGCACTCGGCCCGGCGCTCGCCGCCCCCGCTTCGACCAGGATGTTTGGGACCTTTCCTGCGCCGCCGACGCCCCAGTGTCCTGGCCACGCAGCGAGCAGATCCTGGACTTCACCCAGATCACCAACCCCACCTGGCGAGCAGTCGCACGCACGTACTTGATGGCCCGCCTCGTCCCCACCCACCCGTCAGTCGCGGTCCTCCCGCACGCATACCGGTCCCCTCTCGCCTTGCAGACGCTGCGACACGAACTGGTCCGTCTCACAGCCTGGTTCAACCACCTCACCAAGACGGGACTCACCGGCCTCCACCAGATCCACCAACGACACTGTGACACCTACCTGCCCGTCGTCTCCGTCGGCCGCACCAACCCCAGCCAGCTGGTCACCCCCGGCACCATTGCCGGTTTCGTTCTGACCACTCAAGCCCTGACTGCGTACGGACCGCTGTTGCCCGAGGCCTACCCGACAGGGTTCCGCCCGTGGGGCGACCGCACCGCCGCCCAGGTCGCCGGATACCAGCGTCCCGACACCAACCAGACCCCTGCTGTCCCAGACGACATCCTGCGGCCCCTCCTCGCCGGCGCGTCCTATCTCATCGACACGATCAGCCCCCACCTCGTCGAGGAAGCCACCCGCGCCCGCCAGACCATCGCCCGCCGGCGCGGCGTCCGGTCGTTCCTTCGCGTTGAACACCACCAGCTCGTCATCGCAGAGATCGAACGGTGCATCGCAGCCGGTATCCCGGCACCCCGTGCTGCTCCCTCCGGCGTCTCCCGCAGGCTCAACGCGGGTTGGAACTCAACCGACCCCCTCCTCACACTCGCCCACACGTCCTTCACCAAGGACCTTCTTGCGCTCTCCTCCACGCAACGGGATCTGGAGAGGCTCCGGCCGCAGCTGGAGGCATGGATCGCCGCCTGCGGTATCGAGAACCCGTGGTGCCGTGATGCGGCGGCGGTGCCCCGCGCCAATGACGAAGAGCCCGTCCCCTGGTCGCTCCCGATGAATCACTTCACCCTGGACAGCACGGTGTTCGCCGCTACTTCCGCTGCCTACTACCTCACCTCGGCGCTGTCTGGCATGCGGAGCTCAGAGCTGGCAGAACTCACACATGGCTGTCGCCGCAGCGAAGACCGCACCTACGGCTCCCGCCACTGGCTGGACTCCCGCCGCGTCAAGGGTGAGAAGTTCGGCGGAGTGCCTGACTCATGGGTGGTCATCGAAGACGTACACCGCGCTGTCGGAGCCGCCGAAGCCCTCGGCGGGACGGACCTCGGGGACCTGATCTTTCCTGTCGCCAACAACTCCGCCAACAGGTACACCGCGCTCCGGGACTGGATCAACGGTCCCTTCGGACAGCATCTCGGCCTCGCCCCAATCCCCGATGGTCCTGTCCACCCGCGGGCTCTGCGTCGTACCCTCGCTCTGTCCATCGCTCAACGCCCCCACGGCCTCCTCGCCACAAAATGGCACTTGAAGCACGTCTCGGTGGCCACCACCGAGGGCTACACCGCTCGACCAGGCGGCCACCAGGCCGCGTTCCTCGCCGAGGTCCAGGCCGAAGAGGATGTTGAACACACCCGGCTCACGGTTGCCGCCTACCACGACTACCAGCAGGGCATCCTGCCCTCCGGCCGAGGCGCACGCGACCTGGTCGCCGCCTTTCAGAGCGTGGATCTGTCCCTAGCCGGGCACGACCCCGGCCCCGCCACCGTCGCTGACGACCGTCGCGTGGAGAAACTCCTCAAGACCAAGGCGAAGACCCTTCACATCGGCGTGGCGAACTACTGCTGGTTCACCGACCCCGCCAAGGCCCTGTGCCTCACCATGGCCAGCACTCCGAAAGCCAGCGAGCCTCTGCTCGGCATGTGCGACTCCGCTCGCTGTCCCCAAGCGACCCATCACCCTCAGCACCGGCAAGCGTGGGCCGCCCACGCCGAGAACACCCGAGCCGTGTTCCTCGGCAACCCCCGACTGTCCGCACCAGAGCGTCAACGCGCCCAGCAGACCTACGAGCGATCCATGCGGATCGTGGAGTCCATCGAGGCCGCCATGATCAATAAGGAGACCCCAGGTGCCCAATGATCGCCACGCCAACGCGGAGAGTCGTTTGAAGGCCGCCATGGATCAGCTCCTGGCCGGGGACATCCCCGAGGGCCTGCGATGCGACATCAAATCCCTCAGCATTCTTGCCGCTGTCCCCCGGGCAACGCTTTACCGCACCTACCCCCACGTCAAGGAGGAGTTCGAGAACCGGCTGGGCACAGCTCGAGAGGCGACGGGCGAGCCGGACCCTCGCCTCGCCCAGATCGACCGCCTCAAAGCCGAGGTATCCAGGTTGAAGGGGCGGCTCTCCCGAATGAAAGAGGAGGCGTCCGAGGCGTCCGAGTTCAAAACTCTGGCGCTTTCCCGGCTCGCCGAACAGCACGACGAAATCCAACGCCTCCGCGCAGCCCTCGAAGACAGCGGGAACATCCGCACGCTCCCGGTGCGGGCCCGCATTGCGGCGGACCGGTGAGAACTCCGTGCTAGCGCTGCCTGTCGCAGGCGGCCTGAGGAACCGCCGCCTTCCTTGAGGAGCCATTCCCTGACCGAAGGAGCACGGTCCAAGAGACGGCTGACCCGCATGCCTTCGTCTCGCGAAGTCACCCTTGGCAGCGGGGTGAAGTCGTCGGGAAGAAGGTCCAGCAGGCTCATCACATGGACTCCCGCACGCAGCGTGATCAACAGCTCGCACCGTAGCTGCCGCGGAATGGCTGGACGATGGGGCGTGCTGTTCCACAGGGCCGGCCACAGGTAGTGGGCCCCATCTGGCGCCGTATTCGCCATCACCCACCCTGGGTCCAACCGCTGGTTGAGGCCGAGCTCACCGGCCCGCTCCTCCAGCCTGAGCAGCGAGGCCGTATCGATGACCTTCACCTCACGAGGCACCGGCTGATCCAAGTCCATCGCCCCATGCTGCCCTACAACTCCTATGCCGAAGAGCCGACCCCAGCGAGGGCCTCATCCGTCGCGAGGGAGGTCCCCCCAGAGTCCGCGAAGCTCGGCGGGACATGTCTCATGCCCGCATAAGGCCGCTGAACCCGTACGCCGCCCAGCGTGAGCGGCGCCCCGACGGCTATACGACGATCAGGGCGTCCGTGCGACCCGGACGGCCGCTGCGGGTCTGGCTGAACCCGGGGCACGGGGCGGCACTGCTCTCGCTTCCCTACGAGCTGGTCTGGGCCACGACCTGGATGGCCCTCGCCAATCGCTGGATCGCGCCGGTGGTGGGGCTGCCCGACCTTCCGTACGTCGACTTCGGGCCGGCGCTGTTCGGGGAGCGGGCCGACGGTGTCCACTGGAAGACGGAGACCCTCGTCGCGTACGCCGGGGGCCGTCCCTTCGCCTGGGTCGACGACGAGCTCTCCGCCGCCGACTCCGACTTCGTCACCGGGCGGCACCCCGCTCCGGCACTTCTGCGTCGGGTCAGCCCACGGGTGGGGCTGGGGGACGGGGACTTCGAGGCGTTGCGGGAGTTCGCGAGGGGGCTGGGCGTGTAGGGGTCCCGAGGCGCCGGTCGTCGTCACGTCAGCACGTGCAGGACGCGGCGTAGGTGAGGAAGAGCGCGGCCACGGCGAACGTGGTCGCCGCCGCGCCGGCCAGTCGCCTGCGGCGTCCCTCCCTGGGAGGCCGGCTCAGTTCCCAGGCGCCGTAGCAGAGGAACGCCAGCAGGGCACCCCCGACGCCCTCGGCCGCGAGCGGGCTGCGCTGCCATCCCCAGACGAACGCCAGGGCCGGACCGGCCAAGGTGAGGCAGACGAGCAGCGTCAGCGCCGCCTCACCCACGAACTCCTCCAGGAGTTCCTTCACGAACGAGCCGATGCCGCGGATCACACGCACGTTTCGGGCTCCTCCCGCCGTCGCTGCGACCGGCGCACGCACAGCGCCCTTCCGGGGAGAAGGGCGCTGGGGGTAAGGGTTAGTTGTGGCTGTGGAGGATGTCGTTCAGGCCGCCCCAGACCGCGTTGTTCGGGCGGGCCTCCACCGTGCCGGTGACCGAGTTGCGGCGGAAGAGGATGTTGGAGGCGCCGGAGAGTTCGCGGGCCTTGACGATCTGGCCGTCGGGCATCGTGACGCGGGTGCCGGCGGTGACGTAGAGGCCGGCCTCGACCACGCACTCGTCGCCCAGGGCGATGCCCACGCCCGCCTCGGCGCCGATGAGGCAGCGCTCGCCGATGGCGATGATGACGTTGCCGCCGCCGGAGAGCGTGCCCATCGTGGAGGCGCCGCCGCCGATGTCCGAGCCGTCGCCGATGATCACGCCGGCCGAGATACGGCCCTCGACCATCGAGGTGCCGAGGGTGCCGGCGTTGAAGTTGACGAAGCCCTCGTGCATGACCGTGGTGCCCTCGGCGAGGTGCGCGCCGAGGCGGACGCGGTCGGCGTCGGCGATACGGACCCCCTTGGGGGCGACGTAATCCGTCATGCGCGGGAACTTGTCGATGGACGTCACCTGGAGGTGGAGGCCCTGCGCGCGGGCGTTCAGGCGGACCTTCTCCACGTCGTCGACGGCGACCGGGCCGAGGGAGGTCCAGGCGACGTTGGCGAGGTGGGCGAAGATGCCGTCCAGGTTCTGGCCGTGGGGGCGGACCAGGCGGTGGGAGAGGAGGTGGAGGCGGAGGTAGACGTCATGCGCGTCGAGCGGCTTGGCGTCCAGGGAGGCGATGACCGTGCGGACCGCTACGACTTCCACACCTCGGCGGGGGTCCGGGCCGATCGCCGCGGTCGCGCCTTCGCCGAGGAGCTCTGCGGCCTGGTCGGCGGAGAGGCGCTCGGTGCCGGAGGGGCCGGGGTCGGTCGCGAGTTCGGGGGCCGGGAACCAGGTGTCGAGGATCGTGCCGTCGGCGGCGAGGGTGGCGAGGCCGGTGGCCACCGCGCCGGTGGTGCTCGGAGCAGTCGTATCGGTCATAGGAAAAACCTAACCGGACGAAGAGTGCGGAGGCTAACCAGCGGGGCGTTGTCTCAGGTAGCGGGCCAAGGGGGGGCGGGGCCGGGGCGGCGGGAGGGGTGGGTCGGGGCCGTGGCGGTACGCCGCAGCCCGTCGCGCGTTGGGCGTACTGCTGCCCGTTGCCACAGTTCCACGGGGCAGAGACGGGCTAAGCGACGGGCTGCGGCGTACCGCCACGGCCCGCTCCCGCCGTCTTGCCGCCGTCCCGCCGTCGCGTTTTTCGTGTGGTGGTGAGTACTGCGGCTCCTGCCAGTGCTGCGAGGGTCGCGCAGACGGGCCAGAGGATGGTCGGGTGTGCTGCGTAGAGCGTGCCGCCCAGGGGGGCCGCCAGGACTACGCCGGTGATCGACGCGCCCGCGTAGAGGGACTGGAAGCGGCCCTGGACGTGGGGTGGGGCCTCGTCCGCCATGTAGGCGGTGGCCGTTGTCTTGTAGAGGAGTTCGCCGAGGGTGAGGAGGGTCATCATGGCGGCCGCCGTGGTGATGCTCGCGCCCAGGAGGAGGGTCGCGTAGCCGGCGCCCACCAGGAGGAGGCCCGCTCCGACCGTGCGGAGGGGGGCCGCGCGGCGCAGGGCCAGTGCCGCCGGGAGTTCCAGGCAGAGGAGGACCGCTCCGTTGACCGCCAGGAGTGCTCCGTACACGCCGGTGTCCATGTGGTGGTCGGCCAGGTAGAGGGGGAACGTGGAGTACTGCTGGCGGTAGACGATGTCGGTGATCACTATCGCCAGGAGGAGGGTGAGCACGGCCGGGCGGGTGCGTAGTTCCGGCCAGAGGCCGCCCGCCTTGCCCTGGGGTGGGCGGGGGGCGGGGGTGGTTCCTTCGGGGACTACTCGGGCCGTCCACGCCGCCAGGGCCAGGCTGCTGATGCCTTCGGCCGTGTAGAGGTAGTCGTAGGAGAAGTGGGTGGCCACGAAGGCGCCGAGGATCGGGCCGATCGTGAAGCCGCCGTTGGCCGAGGCGCGGATCAGGGCGAAGGCCTGGCGGCGGGCGCCGTCGGGGACGATCACCGCCACGAGGGCGGAGTTGGCCGCGCGTTGTACGCCGGAGGTGTACTGGGCCAGGGGGAGCGTGAGGTAGAGGGCGGGGGTGGGGAGGGCGGGTACGGCTGCCAGTAGGGCGCCGGAGGCTGTGGCCGCGGTGAGGAGGACTCTGCGGTGGCCCAGGTGGTCGCCGTACCAGCCGCCGGTGAAGTTGCCCGCCAGCAGGCCGATGCCGCCCAGGCCCACCAGCAGGCCCGCCTCGCCGGGGCTCATGCCGCGGGGGCCGGTGAGGTAGAGGAAGACGAAGACGAAACCGACGCTGACGGTCATGTTGGCGAACGTGCCGGCCGCCAGCAGCCACACCGGTCGCGGTAATTGCCGTAGTCCTCGCACCCTGGTCCCCCTTGAGTGAGTTCCTTTTGGGAACTCACTGTGTCAGCATGGCAGCCTCGAGTCAATGGAGAAAGGAGCCCTGCCATGGCCCGCAGGACGAGCCTCGAGGACTCCACCTGCGCGATCGCGCAGGCTCTGGACGTCGTGGGCGACTGGTGGACGCTGCTGATCGTGCGGGACGCGGCGCGCGGGGTGCATCGCTTCGACGCGTTGCAACGTGAACTCGGGTTGTCCCGGAAGGTGTTGACCGAGCGGCTGCGGTTGCTGGTGGAGGCCGGGGTGCTGGTGCGGGTGCCGTATCAGGAGCGGCCCGTGCGGTACGAGTACCGGCTCACGCCGAGGGGGCGTGCGCTGCTGCCGGTGCTGGTGGCCCTGCAGGACTGGGGGGACGCGTGGGTGTTGGGGGACGGGGGGACCACGGCCACGGGTGAGGAGGCCTCCGCCGAGGGGCGGCGGGTGCACGGCCTGGTGGGGACCCGGGTGCCGGAGCTTCGGCTCGTCGACGACCGGGGGGAACTGCGGGATCCGGTGGAGGATGGAATGCCGTACACCGTTCTGTACTGCTTTCCGGGGGCCTTCGCCCGGGGGGACTCCTATCCCCCGGGGTGGGCGGATATTCCGGGGACCGCGGGGTGCACGCTCGAGTCGTGCACGTACCGGGACCGGAGTGCGGAGTTCCGGGCGGTGGGCGGTGCCGTGCGGGGGGTGTCCACCCAACGGGCCGACGAGCAGCGGTCGTTCTCCGAGAAGGAGGGGCTCGGGTTTCCGTTGCTTTCGGATGCCGAGCTGTCGTTCATCGGGGCGTTGCGGCTGCCCACCTTCCGGGCCGCGGGCGCCACTCGGCTCAAGCGGCTGACCCTGGTCGTGGATCGGGAGCGGGTGGTGCGGGACGTGCAGTATCCGGTGACCGATGTGGCGGGGAGTGTGGAGGTCGCGCTCAGTGTGGTGCGGCGGCTGGGGACGGAGATGGGGATGGGGGCGGCGGGGGGATGACTCGGGCGAAGGCCTGTCGGGCGTACTCCTCGTCATAAGGGGTGTCCGTGAGGAGGACTTGGAGGCAGATGCCGTCCATGAGGGCCACCAGGGCGCGGGCCGTCAGTGGGTCGGTGCGGGGGGTCAGGAGGGCGGCCATCGCGTCGGCCCACTCGGCCGCCACCGGGCGCAGGGCGGGGCGGCGCAGGGCCGCCAGGTAGAGCTCGTACTCCAGTTCCACTCCGGTGCGGTCGCCGGCCAGCCATTCGCCGAGCCAGGCCGCCAGTTCCGTGGCCAGGTCGGCCTGCGGGTCCGACAGGGCGCCGCGGGCCGCCACCACCTTGGCGAAGCCCTCGTTGGCCTGGCGCAGGGCGGCCGTCATCAGGTCGTCGAGGGTGGTGAAGTGGTACGTGGTGGAGCCCAGGGGTACGTCCGCCTCGGCCGCCACCGAGCGATGGGTGAGGCCGGCCAGACCCTTGCGGCCGACCACCCGGATCGCCGCGTCGATGATCCGCTGGCGGCGCTCGGGGTCGTAACGGCGGGCCATCAGTGGGCACCACCGAGGTTGAGGACCACCACTCCCCCGACGATCAGCCCGATTCCGGCGATCTTGGTGAGGGTGAGGGACTCGCCGAAGAGGACCAGCCCGATCACGGCGATGGTCGCGGTGCCTACCCCCGCCCAGATCGCGTACGCCGTGCCGATCCCCACCGACTTCAGGGTCTGGGCCAGGAGGGAGAAGGAGATCACGTACCCGACGGCCGTCAGGAGAGTGGGCCAGAGTCTGCTGAAGCCCTCGCTGTACTTCATGGCGGTCGTCGCCGCGACCTCGGCGGCGATGGCTCCGGAGAGCGTCAGGTATCCCATGTGTACGAGCGTACACAACGAATGGGGTGATATGTACAGGCGTACGCACCTGGGATGCGGACAGCTGCGAAAGCGTTATCGAAAGCGCTCACTCAAACGGCTGAACGCGAGCCACGGCGTCCATTACTGTTTCACCGTTCATACACCGGGCCATCGCAGCCGCGGCCGCCGTAGCGCCGCTGGAGGAACTAGCGCATGCCAGAAAACAAGTCCCGGCCGCCCCAGGATCAACCGTGGGAGAACGGCTGGGCCCCGGACACCTCCCGGGCCCCCGGAACCCGACGGCTCTGGCTGGCCGGCGGACTCGCCGTGGCCACCGTCGTCGCCTGTGTGACCGCGATCGCGGTCAACGACCGGGATTCCGACGGGGGTTCGGAAGCGCGGGAGGCGCGGGCGCTGTCCGGCGACCCGAGCTCGGACGGGCTGATCTCGTTCGCCACACCGTCGGCCTCCGCCAGCGGTACCGCCTCCTCGACCGCGGCGGGCGGCCAGAAGGACGGCAAGAGCTCGTCTCCGTCCGCCTCTTCCTCGCCCTCGGCCGCGGGGGATGCCTCCTCGACCGCCGGGTCGGACGACGGCAGCCCCTCGCCGCACACCTCGGGCAAGGCCTCGGCGTCGCCGACCAAGAAGCCGTCCCAGCCCACACCGACCAGCTACGAGCGGTCGGTGCAGTCGGTCAACTACCCGGACCGCTACTGGCATCTGAGCAGTGGTCTGGTGAAGCTCGACCCGCTGCGCGGCTCGGAGTCCCGCGAGGACTCCACCTTCACCGTGGTCAAGGGGCTGACGGACAGCTCCTGTTACTCCTTCAAGACCGATGACGGCAGGTACCTGCGGCACCGCAACTTCGTCCTGCGCGCCGACAGCTACGACGGCTCCTCCCTGTTCAAGCAGGACGCCACCTTCTGCGCCCGCCCCTCCTCCTACTCCGGCGCGGTCATGCTGGAGTCGGTGAACTACCCGGGCCGCTATCTGCGCCACAAGGACTTCCAGGTCCGCCTCGACTCGTACCAGAACAGCCAGCTGTACCGCGCCGACTCGGCGTTCAAGTTCGTGGCCGGAGTGGGCTGAGGCCGCGGGAGCAACGACGAGTGGCGGCACCCCGGAAGGGATGCCGCCACTTTGTCGTTTCCGCCAGATGACCTCAGACGTTGAAGCCCAGCGCGCGCAGCTGCTCGCGGCCGTCGTCGGTGATCTTGTCAGGGCCCCACGGGGGCATCCAGACCCAGTTGATGCGGAGTTCGTTGACGAGGCCGTCCGTGGCGGACTTGGCCTGGTCCTCGATGACGTCCGTCAGCGGGCAGGCCGCAGAGGTCAGGGTCATGTCGATCGTCGCGATGTTCGCGTCGTCGATGTGGATGCCGTAGATGAGGCCCAGGTTGACGACGTCGATGCCCAGCTCGGGGTCGACGACGTCGTACAGGGCCTCGCGGACCTCCTCCTCGGAGGCCGGCTTCATCTCCACGGTGTCGCTCATGCCGTCTTCCTTTCGGCGTCCGAGCCCAGGGCCTGGGCCGTCGCGTCCTTCCACGCCATCCAGCTCAGGAGGGCGCACTTGACCCGGGCCGGGTACTTGGAGACACCGGCGAACGCGACCGCGTCCTCCAGCACCTCCTCCATCGCGTCGTCGGGCTCGATGCGGCCCTTGGACTGCATCAGCTCCAGGAAGGTCTCCTGGATCCGCTGCGCCTCGGACACGTCCTTGCCGACCAGGAGTTCGTTGAGGACGGACGCGCTGGCCTGGCTGATGGAGCAGCCCTGGCCCTCGTAGGACACGTCCTCGATCTTCGTGCCGTCGTACTTCACCCGCAGGGTGATCTCGTCACCGCACGTGGGGTTGACGTGGTGCACCTCGGCGTCGCCGTCCCGCAGACCACGCCCGTGCGGGTGCTTGTAGTGGTCCAGGATGACTTCCTGGTACATCGAGTCCAGCTTCACGGTTTCAGCACGCCCCTCAGCCGAAGAAGTTCCGTACGTGCTCCAGGCCGTCGACCAGTGCGTCGATCTCGGCCGGCGTGGAGTACAGATAGAACGACGCTCGCGTGGTCGCGGGAATTCCGTACCGGAGGCAGACCGGGCGGGCGCAGTGATGGCCGACACGGACCGCTATGCCCTGCTCGTCCAGCACCTGGCCCACGTCGTGCGGGTGGATGTCGCCGAGCGTGAAGGAGATCGCGGCGCCGCGGTCCTCGGCCGTGGTGGGGCCGATGATCCTCAGGTCCGGGACCTCCGCCAGGCGGCGGACGGCGTACTCCGTCAGCGCGTGCTCGTGGGAGAGGATCTTGTCCATGCCGATGGCGTTCAGGTAGTCGATCGCCGCGCCGAGACCGACCGCCTGGGCGATCGGCGGGGTGCCCGCCTCGAACTTGTGGGGGGCGGGAGCGTACGTCGACGAGTGCATCGACACCGTCTCGATCATCTCGCCGCCGCCGAGGAACGGGGGCAGGTCCTCCAGGAGTTCCTGGCGGCCCCAGAGGACGCCGATTCCCGTCGGGCCGCACATCTTGTGGCCGGTGAAGGCCACGAAGTCGGCCTGGAGGGCCTGGACGTCCAGGGGCATGTGCGGCGCGGCCTGGGAGGCGTCGATGCAGACGAGCGCGCCGACCTCCTGGGCGCGGCGCACTATGGCCTCGACCGGGTTGACCGTGCCCAGGATGTTCGAGACCAGGACGAAGGAGACGATCTTCGTCTTCTCCGTGATGATCTCTTCGATGTTCGAGAGGTCGAGGCGGCCGTCGTCCGTGAGGCCGAACCACTTCAGCTTCGCGCCCGTGCGCTGCGCCAGCAGCTGCCACGGCACGATGTTGGAGTGGTGCTCCATCTCGGTGATGACGATCTCGGTCTCGCGGTCCACCCGGTAGGGCTCGTCGGCCCAGCCGAGCATGTTCGCCACGAGGTTCAGCGATTCGGAGGCGTTCTTGGTGAAGATCACCTCGTCGCGGCTGGGCGCGTTGACGAACGCGGCGACCTTGTCGCGCGCGCCCTCGTACAGCGCCGTGGCCTCCTCGGCGAGCACATGCACACCGCGGTGGACGTTGGCGTTGTAGCGCTCGTAGTACTCGCTCAGGGCGTCCAGCACCTGGCGCGGCTTCTGCGAGGTCGCCGCGTTGTCCAGGTACACGAGCTTCTTGTCGTCGTGGACCAGCCGGTCCAGGACGGGGAAGTCCTTACGGATCGCCTCGGTGTCGAGGAGGCCCGGCAGCTGTGTCACTAGGATGCGCCACCCTTCGTGTGGACTACGTCCTGCTTCGCATAAGCCTCGTAGCCCTCGTTCTCCAGCTTGTCCGCGAGCTCGGGGCCGCCGGACTCGGCGATCCGCCCGTCGGCGAAGACGTGGACGTGGTCGGGCTTGATGTAGCGCAGGATGCGCGTGTAGTGCGTGATCAGCAGGGTGCCGACCTCGCCGGTCTCGCGGACGCGGTTGACGCCCTCGGAGACGATGCGGAGGGCGTCGACGTCCAGACCGGAGTCCGTCTCGTCGAGGATCGCGACCTTCGGCTTGAGCAGTTCGAGCTGGAGGATCTCGTGGCGCTTCTTCTCACCGCCGGAGAAGCCCTCGTTGACGTTGCGCTCGGCGAAGGAGGGGTCCATGTTGAGGCGCTCCATGGCCTCCTTGACCTCCTTGACCCAGGTGCGCAGCTTGGGGGCCTCGCCGCGGATGGCGGTGGCGGAGGTGCGCAGGAAGTTGGAGACCGAGACGCCGGGGACCTCGACCGGGTACTGCATCGCCAGGAAGAGGCCCGCGCGGGCGCGCTCGTCGACGGACATCTCCAGGACGTCCTCGCCGTCGAGCAGCACGGTGCCGCTGGTGATCGTGTACTTCGGGTGGCCCGCCAGGGAGTAGGCGAGGGTGGACTTGCCCGAGCCGTTGGGGCCCATGATGGCGTGCGTCTCGCCCTGCTTCACGGTGAGGTCGACGCCCTTGAGGATCTCCTTCGTGGCGTTGTCGGCCTCGACGGTGACGTGCAGGTCTCGGATTTCAAGCGTTGCCATGGTGGCCTCAGGACTCCTGGGTGAGGGAGACGAGCACGTCGTCCCCTTCGATCTTGACGGGGTATACGGGGACGGGGCGCGTCGCGGGAAGGCCGGACGGCTTGCCGGTGCGGAGGTCGAAGCTGGAGCCGTGCAGCCAGCACTCGATCTGGCAGTCCTCCACCTCGCCCTCGGAGAGCGAGACGTTCGCGTGGGAGCAGATGTCGTGGATGGCGAACACCTCTCCCTCGGTACGGACGACCGAGACCGGCGTGCCGTCGAGTTCCACCCGCTTCGGGGTGTCCTCCTCCAGCTCGCTGAGGCCGCAGGCGCGTACGAAGGCCGCCATCAGACCGTGGCCTCCAGCTCGGTCTCGATCTTGCCGAGCAGGCGCTCCTCGATGTCCGGGACGCCGATCTGCTGGACCAGCTCGGCGAAGAAGCCGCGGACCACCAGGCGGCGGGCCTCGTCGGCCGGGATGCCGCGGGCCATCAGGTAGAAGAGCTGCTCGTCGTCGAAGCGGCCGGTGGCGGAGGCGTGGCCGGCACCGACGATCTCGCCGGTCTCGATCTCCAGGTTCGGCACCGAGTCGACGCGCGCGCCGTCCGTGAGGACCAGGTTGCGGTTCATCTCGTAGGTGTCGGTGCCCTCGGCCTTGGCCTCGATCAGCACGTCACCGATCCACACCGCGTGCGCGTCGTCGCCCTGGAGCGCGCCCTTGTAGACGACGTTGGACTTGCAGTGCGGGACGTTGTGGTCGACCAGCAGGCGGTGCTCCTGGTGTTGGCCGGCGTCGGTGAAGTACAGGCCGAACAGCTCGGCCTCGGCGCCGGTGCCGGCGTACGCGACCCGCGGGTGGAGGCGTACGACGTCGCCGCCGAAGGTGACGACCACGGACTTGAAGGAGGCGTCGCGGCCGACGAGGGCGTTGTGCTGGGCCACGTGGACGGCCTTGTCGTCCCAGTCCTGGACGGAGACGACGGTGAGCTTGGCGCCGTCGCCGAGGACGTACTCGACGTTGGCGGCGAGGACGGCGTCACCGGTGTGGTCGATGACGACGACGGCCTCGGCGAAGGCCCCGAGCTGGATCACCTGGTGGGCGAAGGAGGTGCCGCCCTCGCCGTGCACCGCGATGCGGATGGGCTCGGTGAGGACCGTCTCCTTGGGGACGGTGATCACGCCGGCCTTCTCGAACGCCGAGTAGGCCTGGGCGGCGATCCGGTCCACGGGGGTGCCCGCCTTGCCGAGGCGCGGGTCGTCGCGGTCGACGGTCTCGACGGTGACGCCCTCGGGGGCCTCGACGGCGACCTTGACGCCCTCGCCGGTCGCGACGGCGGTGCCGTCGTGCAGCCCGCGCAGGCGCTCCAGCGGGGTGAACCGCCACTCCTCCTCGCGGCCGTGCGGGACCGGGAAGTCCGCGACGTCGAAGGACGGGGGCGCGCTCATGCGCGTGGCGACGGTCGACTCGGCGGCGACCGCGATCGCGCCCGCGGTGGTCGACCCCACGGGGATGTTCTGAGCCTCAGCCATGGCTGTCGTAATGCTCGCTTTCTTGCGTGTAGGGCTGGATGGGGGCTGCGGACCGGTGGTTAGCCGACCGCGCCTTCCATCTGCAGCTCGATCAGCCGGTTGAGCTCCAGCGCGTACTCCATCGGCAGCTCCTTCGCGATGGGCTCGACGAAGCCGCGCACGATCATCGCCATCGCCTCGAACTCGGAGAGACCGCGGCTCATCAGGTAGAAGAGCTGGTCCTCGGAGACCTTGGAGACGGTCGCCTCGTGGCCCATGGACACGTCGTCCTCGCGGACGTCCACGTAGGGGTAGGTGTCCGAGCGGGAGATGGTGTCGACGAGCAGCGCGTCGCACAGCACGTTGGACTTGGAGCCGTGGGCGCCCTCGCCGATCTCGACGAGACCGCGGTAGGAGGTACGGCCGCCGCCTCGCGCCACCGACTTGGAGACGATGTTGGAGGAGGTGTTCGGCGCCATGTGGACCATCTTGGAGCCGGCGTCCTGGTGCTGGCCCTCGCCGGCGAAGGCGATGGAGAGGGTCTCGCCCTTGGCGTGCTCGCCCATGAGGTAGACGGCGGGGTACTTCATCGTCACCTTGGAGCCGATGTTGCCGTCGATCCACTCCATGGTGGCGCCCTCGTAGGCGACGGCGCGCTTGGTGACCAGGTTGTAGACGTTGTTCGACCAGTTCTGGATGGTCGTGTAGCGGCAGCGGGCGTTCTTCTTGACGATGATCTCGACGACCGCGCTGTGCAGGGAGTCCGACTTGTAGATCGGGGCCGTACAGCCCTCGACGTAGTGCACGTAGGCACCCTCGTCGACGATGATCAGGGTCCGCTCGAACTGGCCCATGTTCTCCGTGTTGATCCGGAAGTAGGCCTGGAGCGGGATCTCGACGTGCACGCCCTTCGGCACGTAGATGAAGGAGCCGCCGGACCACACGGCCGTGTTCAGCGCGGCGAACTTGTTGTCGCCGGCGGGGATGACGGTGCCGAAGTACTCCTTGAAGAGCTCCGGGTGCTCCTTGAGGGCGGTGTCGGTGTCGAGGAAGATGACGCCCTGCTCCTCCAGGTCCTCGCGGATCTGGTGGTAGACGACCTCCGACTCGTACTGGGCGGCGACACCGGCGACGAGGCGCTGCTTCTCGGCCTCCGGGATGCCCAGCTTGTCGTAGGTGTTCTTGATGTCCTCGGGCAGGTCCTCCCAGGACTCCGCCTGCTTCTCCGTGGAGCGCACGAAGTACTTGATGTTGTCGAAGTCGATGCCGGAGAGGTCGGAGCCCCAGTTCGGCATGGGCTTCTTCGCGAAGAGCTTGAGGCCCTTGAGGCGGAGCTTGGTCATCCACTCCGGCTCGGACTTCTTCGAGGAGATGTCGGTGACGACCTCCTCGTTGATGCCGCGCCGCGCAGAGGCGCCGGCGGTGTCGGAGTCGGCCCAGCCGTATTCGTACTTGCCCAGACCCTCGAGTTCGGGGTGGGCAGTCTCCGTGGGGAGAGTCATGCGGGGTTCCTCCCGGCCGTGCTTGCAGATGCGTGATGAGTGGTCTGGGAAATCTTGGGGATGAACGTCGTGCAGACCCCGTCGCCGTGGGCGATGGTGGCCAGTCGCTGGACGTGCGTTCCGAGCAGCTGGGAGAAGACCTCGGTCTCGGCCTCGCAGAGCTGCGGGAACTTCTCCGCCACGTGGGCGACCGGGCAGTGGTGCTGGCACAGCTGCTCGCCGACCGGTGCGCTGCGCGCCGTAGCAGCGTACCCGTCAGCGCTCAGGGCCCTGGCGAGTGCTTCGGTGCGCTCCTCGGGGGCGGCGGCCTCGATCGCCGCGCGGTAGGCGTCGGCCTGTTCGGCGATGCGCGCGCGGGCGAAGGCGACGACGGCCTCGTCCCCGCCGTACTGCTGCTGGATCCAGCGCAGCGCGTCGGCGGCGAGCTTGTCGTAGGACTGGTCGAAGGCGTCCCGGCCGCAGTCGGTGAGGGCGAAGACCTTCGCCGGACGGCCGCGGGTGCGCGCTCCGTAGACCCGCTGCTCGCGGGGCTGTACGACGTCGTCGGCGGCCAGCGCGTCGAGGTGGCGGCGGACGGCCGCGGGGGTGAGCCCCAGCCGCTCGGCCAGCTCGGCGACGGTCGACGGCCCGTGGTCCAGGATGGACCGCGCGACGCGGTTGCGTGTCGAACGCTCACCGGTCGCGAGCTCCTCATGAGGGGCCCCCGTGGGGGTCCCCCGAGCCTCGCCGACGTTTTTCACAACGCCATTGTTGCGTAATTCCTCAAACGCAGGCAAGCCGCGTCCGGGCCGGCCGACGGTGCCCTGCGTCACTTAGGTATACCTAATGTGACCTGCGGAAACGATCACTGATCGATCAAGGGACCGATAAAACCAGTGGCCCCGACGGCGTCCTCCGGGGACACTGCACCACCATGCCCACACCCCCTCCGACCGGCCCACTTGTCACTCGGGAGACCCTGGCGGCACAGCTGCGGGAGCTCGGTGTCGAACCGGGAGAAATCCTCCTCGTCCACTCCTCCCTGCGCTCCCTCGGCTGGGTGTGCGGAGGGGCCGTCGCGGTGGTCCAGGGGCTGCGGGACGCCCTTGGTCCGAACGGGACGCTCGTGGTCCCGACGCAGACCGGCGAGCTGTCCGACCCGGCGGTGTGGAGCCGACCGCCGGTGCCACGGGAGTGGTGGGACACGATCCGCGCCACCATGCCCGCCTACGACCCCCTCGTCACCCCCAGCCGAGGCCTCGGCGTGATCCCGGAGACCGTGCGCACCTGGCCCGGAGCCCTGCGCAGCGCCCATCCGCAGACCTCGTTCGCGGCGCTCGGGGCGCGGGCCGCGGAGGTCGTCGAGGGGCACGCCACCGACTGCCGGCTGGGCGAGCGCAGTCCGCTGGCCCGGCTGGAGCGGCTGGGGGCGCGGGTGCTGCTGCTCGGGGCCGGATACGACACCTGCACCAGCTTCCACCTCGCCGAGTACCGGATACCCGCCCCGCTCGTGGAGATCGGCCGGCCGGGCCCGCACGGGTGGGAGACCGTGACCGAGGTGTCGATCGACTCCGACCGGTTCGACGAGCTGGGGCACGACTACGAGCGGGACCGGCCCGTCGTACGGGGCAAGGCGGGCGCCGCCGACGTACGGCTGTTCCCGGTCGCGGACGCGGTCGCCTACGCCGAGCGGTGGCTGGCCGTGCACCGCCCGCGCGAGGAGGAGTTCTGACGGCCGCTTCCGGACGGGTCCGGCCGGTTCCCGTACCCGGCGGTCGGAACGGCCGGCGGCGAACCTAGACTCTGGGGCCATGCGAACTGAGCCTGTCGTCTGGGTCCAGGCCCTGGTGAAGCGGTACGGGACGAAGACCGCGGTGGACGGCCTGGAGCTGACGGCCCGGGCGGGCGTCACCGCCGTCCTCGGACCCAACGGCGCCGGCAAGACGACCACGATCGAGATCTGCGAGGGGTACCGCCGTGCGGACTCCGGCACCGTCCGCGTGCTCGGCCTCGACCCGGTCAGACAGGCGTCCGGGCTGCGGCCCCGGATCGGGGTGATGCTGCAGTCCGGGGGCGTGTACTCGGGGGCGCGGGCCGACGAGATGCTGCGGCACGTGGCGAAGCTGCACGCGCAGCCGCTGGACGTGGACGCGCTGATCGAGCGGCTCGGGCTCGGCTCCTGCGGCCGGACCACGTACCGCCGGCTCTCCGGCGGCCAGCAGCAGCGGCTCGCGCTGGCGATGGCGGTGGTCGGCCGCCCGGAACTGGTCTTCCTGGACGAGCCCACCGCCGGTCTCGACCCGCAGGCCCGCCGCGCCACCTGGGACCTGGTCCGGGACCTGCGCGCGGACGGCGTCTCGGTCATCCTGACCACGCACTACATGGACGAGGCCGAGCAGCTCGCCGACGACGTGGCGATCATCGACGCGGGCCGGGTAATCGCCCAGGGCTCCCCCGATGAGCTGTGCCGCGGCGGCGCCGAGAACACCCTGCGCTTCACCGGCCGCCCCGGCCTCGACGTGGCCTCCCTGCTCAAGGCGCTGCCCGCCGACTCCTCCGCGGCCGAGCTGACGCCGGGCTCGTACCGGGTGATGGGCAAGGTCGACCCGCAGCTGCTGGCCACGGTCACGTCGTGGTGCGCGCAGCACGGGGTGATGCCGGACCGGATCTCGGTCGAGCGCCACACCCTGGAGGACGTCTTCCTGGAACTGACCGGCAAGGAGCTGCGCTCGTGACCGCCACCGGCACCTACACCCCCCGGCCCGGCGCGGCCCCGCTCCCCCGCATGATCGCGGCGCAGGCGGCGCTGGAGACGAAGATGCTCCTGCGCAACGGCGAGCAGTTGCTGCTCACCGTGGTGATCCCGACGCTGCTGCTCGTGCTGTTCAGCAGCGTGGACATCGTGGACACCGGCGCGGGCGAGGCGGTGGACTTCCTCGCCCCCGGCATCCTCGCGCTGGCCGTCATGTCCACGGCCTTCACGGGCCAGGCCATCGCGACGGGCTTCGAGCGCCGCTACGGCGTCCTGAAGCGCCTCGCCTCCTCCCCGCTCCCCCGCTGGGGCCTGATGGCGGCGAAGACCGCGTCCGTGCTGGTCACCGAGGTCCTCCAGGTGATCCTGCTGACGGCGATCGCCTTCGCGCTGGGCTGGGACCCGCACGGCAGCCCCCTCGCCGTCCTGCTCCTCCTCGTTCTCGGCACGGCGGCGTTCTCCGGCCTCGGTCTGCTGATGGCGGGCACCCTGAAGGCGGAGGCGACCCTGGCCGCCGCCAACCTGGTCTTCCTGCTGCTGCTCGTGGGCGGCGGGGTCGTCGTCCCGCTGGACAAGTTCCCGTCCGGCGTTCAGGACGTCCTCGGCCTGCTGCCGATCTCGGCCCTCTCCGACGGCCTGCGGGACGTCCTCCAGCACGGCGCGGGGATGCCGTGGGGGGACCTGGGGATCCTGGCCGTGTGGGCGGTGGTGGGGCTGGGGGCGGCGGGGAGGTTCTTCCGCTGGGAGTGAGTCGGGGGATGGGGCCGGATCCGGTCCCTGGGGTGTCCTGCGTCGTACGCCGTGAGAGTGACGCGCGTGCGAAGCGGGAAGAGACGCCCCGTGTACGAGTCCGCGGATTCCTCGAGTGTGCGTGCTCTGCAACCCCTTCTCCACGACGTGGTGATCTGCGTCGCGGCCCCGGCCTTCGCCGCCTCGCCCCGGGACGGGCAGCTGCGCGGGCTGCGGGCGGAGGGCTTCTACGGTCATGACCGCAGGCTGCTGCACACGGCCTGTCTGCTGATCGACCGCCGTGAGCCGGAGCCGATCGGCGTGCAGCCCCTCGGGCCCGACCAGGTGCGGTTCACCTCCGTGCACCGCTACCCCGCCGACCGCACGGACGACCCCACCGTGATCATCGAGCGGGTGCGTACGGCCGGCCGGGGCGAGAGCATCCTGCTGCGCAACGTCGGCACGGTCTCCCGGCTGCTGCACGTGGAGCTGGCGCTCGCCACGGACCTGGCGGACATCGCCGAGGTGAAGCGCGGCCGGACCGGCCCACCGGTGCGGTGCACGGCCGACGGCCGGGGTCTGGTGTGGGAAACACCCACGGGCCGGGCAGAGGTCCGCGCGGCCGCGCCGGAGCACCCGTCCGGCGCCCCGGAGCCGGACCGCGGAAGCGGCATGTCTGAGCCCAACCGCGGGCCCATCACCCCAGAGCCGGACCGCGAGAGCGGCATGTCTGAGCCCAACCGCAGGCCCGTCACCCCGGAGCCGGACCGCGGGAGCGGCATGTCTGAGCCCAACCGCAGGACTGGCGCCCCCGACGGCAGGCCCGGCGCCCCCGAGCCGGACCGCAGGACGGGCACCCCGCCGGGCCGCAGGACGGGCACCCCGCCGAACCGCAGGACCGGCGCCCCCGAGCCCAACCGCAGGACCGGCGCCCCCGACGGTCGGCCCGGTGTCCCCGATGGCTTGGTGGGTTCCTTTCCCGCCGCTCCGCCCGGTGTCACCGACGGGCCGGAGGGCGGAACCTTCACCTGGCCACGGCTCCTGCTGCGGCCCGGTGAGAGCCGGCAGATCAGGCTGACCGTCGACGGGGGCGCGGTTCCCGCCCCGCCCGGGCATCCGGGGGCCCCGAGCACGGGGGCGCCGTGGAGCGAGCCGGTGGTGCGCGGGGACCGGCGGCTCGTCGCCCTGGTCCGGCGCGGGCTCGGCGACCTGGGGGCCCTGCGGCTGGCGGACCCCGAGCGCACCGCGCCCGACGGCCCCGAGGACCAGTTCATCGCGGCGGGCTGCCCCTGGTACCTGGCTCTGTTCGGGCGGGACTCGATCTGGTCGGCCCGGATGATGCTGCCGCTCGGCACCGGTCTGGCCCGTGGCACCCTGTGGGCGCTGGCCCGCCGCCAGGGCACGGCCCACGACGTGTTCCGCGAGGAGGCGCCGGGCCGGATCCTGCACGAGCTGCGCCCCGCCGACGCCGAACACGGCCACGGGCTGCGGCTGCCCTCGCGCTACTACGGCTCGGTGGACGCGACCCCGCTGTTCGTGACCCTGCTGGTCGAGGCCTGGCACTGGGGTCTGCCGGAGGCGGACGTGGCGGCGCTGCTGCCGTACGCCGAACGGGCGATGGAGTGGGTGCTGGAGACGAGCGCCGGGGACGAGGACGGGCTGCTGCGC
The DNA here is from genome assembly GCF_040630255.1 of Streptomyces sp. NPDC005820. NCBI lineage: Bacteria > Bacillati > Actinomycetota > Actinomycetes > Kitasatosporales > Streptomycetaceae > Streptomyces > Streptomyces sp. NPDC005820. Next base: position 17,521 of record NZ_JBEXXE010000034.1, on the reverse strand, counting down.
TACTACCCGCGTCCGGGCGGGCTGCGCCACCAGTCGTGGAAGGACAGCGAGGACGCGGTGCGGGACGCGGCGGGCCGCCGTATCGAACCGCCGCTGGCGCTGTGCGAGGTGCAGGGATACGCCTACCAGGCGGCGACCGGACTGGCCGAGCTGCTCGTGGCCCGGGGCCGCAAGGAGGACTCGGAACGGCTGCGGCTGTGGGCCCGGGGGCTGCGTAAACGCTTCTCGGACGCGTTCTGGCTGGACTCGCCGAAGGGTCCCGCCCCGCGCTATGTGGCGATCGCGGTCGGCCGGGGCCTGGACCCGGTCAGCGGGCCGGCGTCCAACATGGGCCAGCTGCTGTCGACCGGGATCCTGGACCCGCGCGGCTGCCGGGACGTCGCGGCCTGGCTGGCCCACCCGGAGCTGAACTCCGGCTGGGGTCTGCGCAGCCGCTCCGCCGCGCTGCACGGCTTCAACCCGATGAGCTACCACGGCGGTTCCGTGTGGACCCATGACACGGCGATCGCGATCCAGGGGCTGTGCGCGGCGGGGTGCGCCGCCGAGGCCGCCCAGCTCGCCGACGGCCTCCTGGAGGCGGCCGCCCACTTCGCCTACCGGATGCCGGAACTGTACGGCGGGGACGCCCGCACGGAGGGCTCCCCCGCGCCGCTCGCCTATCCGGCGGCCTGCCGGCCACAGGGGTGGTCGGCGGCTTCGGGGGTGGCGGTGCTGTCGGCGCTGCTGGGGCTGCGGCCGGACGCGGGGCGGGGGACGTTGCACGTACGGCCGACGCCCTTCGGCCCGCTGCATGTGTCGGGGCTGCGGCTGGCCGGAGAGAACCTCTCGGTGTGGGTGGACCGGGAGGGCCGCAGCGGGGTGTCGGGGCTGCCGGCGGACTGGACCGTCACGACGGGCTGAGCTGCTCCCGGTACAGGTCGAGCATCGGTTCCAGATAGAACCGCCGCAGGTCGAAGTGGCGTACGACGTGCTCCCGGGCGCGTCGTCCCACCGCCTCGGCGCGGGCGGGGTCGTCGAGGAGCAGCGCGATGCGGTCGGCCAGTTTGGCCACGTTGCGGTCGGGCACCAGGAAGCCGATCTCCTCGTCCGCCTCGATGCCCTCGTCCAGTCCGCCCATCCGGGTGACGACGACGGGCCTGGCCGCGCACATCGCCTCCAGCGGGGCCAGCCCCATGGGCTCGTCGAACATCGACGGATAGACCACCACGGAGGCTCTTTCGTAAAGCGCCCGCATATGGTCCACTCCGGCCTCGGTGAATTCGACGACCCCCTCCGGAATGTTCAGTTCATCAATGAGTTTTTGCAATTCTCCATAGAATCCGACCGTCTCCCCATGGAAATCGACCGTGTTCTCGACACCCGTCCGCATGAGCACCAGTCGGGGCGTCACCCGGGGGCCGGGCCGGTTCTGGATGATGTGGTGCACGGCCCTGATCGCCAGCTCGGCCCCCTTGTCGGGGATCAGCCGCGCCGGGAGCAGCACCATCCCGGGTTCCTGCACCCCGGAGACGGGCACGTCGAGGTAGGCCGCGGTGTCGATGCCCAGGTAGCGGCGCTTGACCTTGAAGCCGAACTGGCGGGTGCACGCCTCGCTGAGGAAGTCGGAGACCGCGAAGTGGAGATGCCAGTCGCGGCAGGCCTCGGCCGCCGGATTCGACTTCTCGTGCCAGATGCTGTGGTACGTGTGCAGGAGCCGCAGGCCGAGTTCCTCCCGGAGTCCGGCGAGCGCGCGGGCCGGGGCGGCCGAGAAGTGGTGCAGATTGTGGCCGTGGACGATCCTGATGCCCCGACGGATGATCAACTCTCTGAACCAGGACGTGAGTTCGGGTTCGTCCGGGGCGGCGAACGCGTCCGGTGAGAGGTCCAGTGCCGAGTGCCGCTCGATGGTGATCGTGCCCTCGCCCGCGACGCCGGAGCGGCCCGGCACCGCCGCCTCGGGCGTCCCGGTGAAGACCGTGACATCCACCCCCTGCGCCGCGAGCAGGCGCGAGAACTGCCACAGATGGGTCTCCACCCCGCCCACACAGGGGGGAAAGGACCAGTGCACCAGTCCCACATGCATTCTCTGATCCTCCGTAGGAACAATTCTGCTGCACATATATGGAAGACGGAGTATGGCCCTTGGACAATGAGGGGTTCAACCTCGACCGGCGCGGGAATCGTCGCACACACGGCGCGGGCAGGGGATGTCATACCGGGGGAGCCGCCATGGGAGCGTCCAGGAGCAACGGGGACGGATCGGGCAAGAGGCTGTTGGTCGGTCTGTACACGGCCACGACGGGTTCGGTGGCGGTGCTGCCGATCGTGGCCGACCATGCGAACGGTCCGGCCCTGTGGGCCGTCGTCTCGGTGACGGGCCTTCTCGCCGCCGCCTCCGCCTTCTTCACCCGGCACTCGCTCGGGCGCGGCGCGGCCTCCTCCGCCGAGGAGCCGGGCTCCGCGGATCCTCCGTACGTCCCTCCGCACAACCTCCCCTCCCTCTCCCGCTACTTCACCGGCCGCGACACCGAACTGGGGCGCATCCGGGAGATGCTGACGGACGACGCCCAGCCGGACACCCGGCGGCGGATCGTCGTCATCCACGGCATGGGCGGCGCCGGGAAGACCCAGCTCGCCGTGGCCCACGCCCGCACCCACGCGCAGGCCGACACCGCGACGCTGACCTGGTGGCTGCCCGCGACCAGCACCGAGCGGCTGCGCGACCGGCTGCTCGAGCTCGCCGCCATCCTGGGGCTGCCCGCCCACGAGAGCGAGTACGTGGTCCTGTCCCGGCTGTGGGGCTGGCTGCGCGACAACCCGGGCTGGCTGCTGGTCTACGACAACGTGCAGCCGGACGGCGACGAGGCCGGTACGCCGGCCGACGGCCCGCACGGGCTGGAGCAGTTCCTGCCGTCGGACCAGTGCCGGGGCACGATCCTGGTCACCACCCGGGTCCGCCAGGGCTGGGCCGAGCTGACCGAGCACCGGCTGGAGCTGCTCGGCCTCAGCCCCACCCGGGGCCGCGCCTTCCTGCGGCTGCGCATAGACGGCGCGGCCGAGGACACCGAGGACGCGTCGCTCGACGCGCTGGGCCGGCAGCTGGGCTGGCTGCCGCTGGACCTGGAGACCGCGGGCGCCTACATCGAGCGGGAGGGCATCAGCGTCGAGGACTATCTGGCCCAGCTGCCCGAGCACACCTCGACGAACGGGTTCGAGACGTTCCGGCTGTCGGTGGAGAGGATCTCGCGCGAGGCCCCGGAGGCGGAGAACCTGCTGCGGCTCTGCTCCTACCTGGCCTCCGAGGACGTACCGCACTCCGCGCTGTACGAGCACCGGGCGGTGCTGCCGGACGGGCTGCGGCGGGCGATGGAGAGCGAGCGGGTCTTCCATCCCATGGTCCGTGAGCTGGTCGAGCACTCGCTGCTGACGGTGAGCGGTGACCAGCGCAGGGGCTCGGTGACGTTCGGGGTGCATCCGCGGGTGCGCCAGTTCATCCGCAGCCGGATGGACCAGGACGACCGGGTCCAGTGGTCGCAGGTCGCGGTGCGACTGGTGGAGGCCGCGTTCCCGGCCTGGCCGGAGCAGCCGGAGGCGCGCAGCGCCTGCGAGCGTCTGATGCCGCACGCCGACGCGGTGATCACCGAGGTGTCCTGGGCCTCGGACGACCGGATCGCGTACGGCACGGCCCGCCGGGCGCTGATCGAGTTACTCCACCGCGTCGGCGTCTACCAGGAGCAACGGTGCAACTGGACGCGCGCGCTGACCTTCTTCCAGTGGGAGGCGGAGCTGCGCCAGGACTCCGGCGCCCCGAACGGCGCGGACGCGCTCGGCCGGGTCACGGCCCAGCTCGCGGTGGCCCGTCAGCACTATCTGCTGGCCCACCTCGACGACGCGCACGACGAATGCCTGAAGGCGCTGGTGCAGTGCCGCCGGCACACCGGCGACGGCCCCGCGTTCGTCGAGCTGGAGGCGCTGTGCCACCGCCAGTACGGGGGCATCCTGCGCGAGAAGATCCTCTTCGACGAGGCGCTGGACGCGGTCCGCGAGGCCATCCGGATCTACGAGGCCCAGGAGGACCACGAGCCGGGCTGGGAGAGCCTGGAGTGGGCGGTCGCCGAGCAGGAGATCGGCATGATCCACCGCAACGCGGGCCGGCTCGCGCTCGCCCTGGAGTCGTACGCCCGCGCCGAGGCCCGCATCCCGCAGCGGGCCAGCCAGGTGCCGGCCCAGCATGTGCTGTTCCAGGCGATGCTGCGCCGGGACGTGGGGATCGTCGCGCAGGACCGCGGGGACCTGGGCACCGCCGAGGCCATGCTGGAGGACGCCCTCGCGGTGTTCCGGGAGCACCGGGGGCTGGAGGACTTCGAGACGTCCCAGGTGGCGAAGTTCCTGGCCGACGTCCGCCGCCGGCAGGCCGAGGACCTGCGCGAGCGGGCCCGGGCCACCTGGCATCCGCTGCGCCGGCGCGAGCTGCGCGAGCAGGGCGAGGAGAAGCTGCGCTCGGCGGTCGAGCTGCTGGAACCGGTGCTGGAACTGCACTACAACCGCAGCGAGGCCGAGCCGCACAAGTACGCCGCCTGCCTGAACAAGATGGGCTCGCTGCAGGCCGCGCAGGGACTGCTGGTGGCGGCCCTGGAGACGTTCGACACGGCGCACGGCATCTACACCCGGAAGTACGGCGGCGACCACCACTACCGGGCGAAGACCCTCTCCCGTCTCGGCCCGGTCCTGCTGACGGCCGGGGACCGGGCGGGCGCGGAGGTGGTGCTGCGCGAGGCCGAACGCATCTTCCGGGCGCGCCTCGGCGACGACCACCCCTCGCTGGTCGCGGTGTACGAACGGCTCGCCGAGTGCACCGACGACGAGCGGGAGGCCGCCGACTTCCTGGCCCGGGCCGAACGCATCGGCACGGCCCTGTGGCACGGCACCCCGCCCCCGCCGCCCGACGACACCCGCGAGGACCCGGCCCTCGTCGCGGAGACCCGACCCTCGTGAAAGCGTGCACAAGCGGCGGCCTACGATGGTGGGCGTGCCAAACGTGACCCGCGCCGATGCCGTAGCAGCGCTGCGCAACCCGCTCGCCTTCATCTCCGAACGCTGGACCCCCGCACCCCGGACGGTTCGGCGGGCGGCCCTGTCCGCGCTCGTGATGTCGGTGGTCATCGTGGTCACCGGCGGTGCCGTGCGCCTCACCGGCTCCGGCCTCGGCTGCCCGACCTGGCCCAAGTGCACCGCCGACTCGCTCACCGCGACCAGCGCGATGGGCTTCCACGGTGCCATCGAGTTCGGCAACCGCATGCTGACGTACGTCCTGTGCGCCGCCGTCGGCTGGGCGATCATCGCCGCGCGCGCGGAGAAGCCGCGGCGCCGGGGGCTGACCCGGCTGGGGTGGGCGCAGTTCTGGCTGGTGATGAGCAACGCGGTCCTCGGTGGGATCGTGGTGCTGGTCGGCCTCAACCCGTACACGGTCGCCTCGCACTTCCTGCTCGCCTCGGCGCTGATCGCGGTCGCCGTGCTGATGTGGCAGCGCACCCGGGAGGGTGACGGGGAGCCCCGGCCGCTGGTCGGCAAGCCGGTGCAGCAGCTGGTGTGGTTCCTGGTCGTCGCCTCGTCGCTGCTGATCGCGGTCGGCACCGTGGTGACCGGCGCGGGCCCGCACGCGGGTGACTCCAGCGAGGTCGAGCGGATGCCGCTGGACTGGGAGACGGTGGCGAAGCTGCACGCCGTGCTCGCGTGGATCGTGGTGACGCTGACCTTCGCCCTGTGGTTCATCCTCAAGGCGGTCGACGCCCCGCGCGGCCCCCTGAACCGCACCCGGGAGCTGTTCCTGGTGCTGCTCGCGCAGGGTGTCATCGGGTACGTCCAGTACTTCACGAACCTTCCCGAGGTGCTGGTGGGCCTGCACATGCTGGGGTCGGCGCTGGTGTGGATCTGGGTGCTGCTGGTGCTGCTGGCGCTGCGCGAGCGCCCGGCGGCGACGGTCGAGCTGCCGGGTCCGGCGGCGGAGGCGACGGTCGGCTCCACCGCTTAGCGGTCACCTCAACCGCCCAGCGGTCGCCTCAACCGCCCAGCGGTCGCCTCAATCGCCCAGCGGTCGCCTCAACCGCCCAGCGGTCGCCTCAATCGCCCACCGGTCAGCTCAGCCCGTACACCCGCCGCGCGTTCCCCGCCGCCACCATCCCGGCCACCCGCTGGGCGTCCGTGAGGGACCACGCGCCCTCGGCGACCCAGCCGCCCAGGACCCGGCCGAGGGCCTCGCGGAACAGCCGGGCGCCGACCACGTGCAGTTCGGGCAGTGCCTGCGCCCCGCTGGAGAAGAGGATCTTCCCGAACGGGGCGAGCTCCAGGATCTCGGCGAGGACCGTCGCGGCGCGGGCGCCGGTGCGGACGAGCGCGGCGCCGGAGTCGGCGTGGACGTGCGGGAAGACGGCGGCGAGGTGGGCGGCCTGGCGGTGGTAGGGGTAGCCGTGGAGCAGGATCAGGTCGGTGCCGAGGCCGGCGGTGGCGCGGACGAAGTCGGTCAGCAGCACGGGGTCGGTGCGGTCGATGCGCAGGCCCGGCTCGCCGAGCCCGGCGTGCAGTTGGAGGGGCAGTCCCGAGGCGACGGCGATCCACAGCAGGTGCCGTAGCAGCACGGGGTCGCGGAGCTCGCCGCCGACGCGGCGGGCGGCCAGCCAGCGGCCCGCGGCGCCCCGCACCTCCCCCGGGCCGGGCGGTTCGGGCGCCAGTGCGAGGCCGTGCCGGATCCCGGCGACGGAGGTGAAGGCGACGGCGCCGGCGGCGGCCGAGTGGACGGCCTCGGCGAGATTGGCGAGAAAGGCCTCGACGGTGCCGGAGGTGTCGGCGACCTGTTCGGCCAGCAGTTCGAGGCGGACGATCTCACGGGCGTCGGCGGCCCCGGCGGAGGCCAGCTCTTCCGGGTGGGTGAGGTCGCCGGGCAGTCCGGTGTCGACGAGGTAGGTCGTGATGCCGCTGCCGCGCAGCAGTCTGCGGCCCGACTCCAGTACGCCGAGCTCACGGCGCCGGGCGAGATAGCGGGCGGGTGTGCAGTGCGGTTCCAGGCCGAGCAGCGGGGGGCACCAGCGGCGTACGGCGAACCCGGTCTGGGTGTCGAAGAGGGTCGTACCGGGGGCGGGCGGGCCCTCGGTACGGGCCAGCTGGGCCTCGAAGGTGCCGAGACCCAGCTCGGTTCTGAGCACGCCGTGGCAGTACTGGTCCACCAGGGACGGCGTTTCGATCATCGGGACTCCCGCGACTGGACCTCGTACCGCTGAAGGTCCTAACGGGTGAACCCGGTGTCAGGTGTTGGGTCGGTCAGCCGTTGCTCGGTCCGCCCACCTGGATTCCGGCCATGCGGGTCCATTCGTACGGCCCGGTCCGCACCTTGGCCGCGAACTCGCCGTCGAAGGACTCGTGGACGGTGATCCCGGCCTTCTCGACGGCCTTCCGGGCGATCTCCACCGAGGGCGCGACGAGGTCGCCCCAGCCGCCGTCCTCGCCGACGAGGACGATCCGGGCCCCGCGCTCCCCGATGTACGCGACCTGGCCCTCGGCCCCGCCGTGTTGCTTGGAGAAGGCGTTGATCTGCTGGGCGAGCCGGGCGATGCGGCGCCCGTCCTTCGCGTCGACCTGCTGCGTGTCTGCCGTGTCTGCCATGGTCAGGATGCTACCGACGGGTAGATCGATCGGCGACGGCCGGGGTGAGTGACGCTTGCCTCAAGGAGGCCTACCTCAGGAACGGGTCCACCGCGATCGCCACGAACAGCAGCGAGACATAGGTGATGGACCAGTGGAACAGCCGCATCTCCTTCAGCTTCCCGCCCGTCACCTCGGCCTTCGCCCGGTTCTGCAGGGCGTGCGCCTCCCACAGCCACCAGCCGCCCGCCACCAGCGCGACGGAGGTGTAGAACCAGCCGGTGTAGCCGAGCGGGGTGAGCAGCAGCGACACCGCGACCATCACCCAGCTGTAGATCACGATCTGCCTGGCGACCACCTTGTTGGAGGCGACGACCGGCAGCATCGGGACGCCCACGCGCGCGTAGTCGTCCCTGACCTTCATGGACAGCGGCCAGTAGTGCGGCGGCGTCCAGAAGAAGATGACCAGGAAGAGGATCAGCGGGGCCCAGGACAGCGAGTTCGTCACGGCCGACCAGCCGATCAGCACCGGCATGCAGCCGGCGATGCCGCCCCACACGATGTTCTGCGAGGTGCGCCGCTTGAGGATCATCGTGTACACGACGACGTAGAAGAGGAGCGCCCCGAGCGACAGCCAGGCGGACAGCCAGTTGACGGTCAACCCGAACAGCAGGGTCGAGACCACCGCGAGGGTGATGCCGAAGGCGAGGCACTCGCGCGGCGAGACCATGCCGGTGACCAGCGGGCGCTGCGAGGTGCGGTCCATCAGGGCGTCGATGTCGCGGTCGATGTACATGTTCAGCGCGTTGGCGCCGCCCGCGGACAGGTAGCCGCCGACGCAGGTGAGCAGCACCAGGCCGAGGTCCGGCACACCCTGCTGCGCCAGGAACATCACCGGAACGGTGGTGATCAGCAGCAGCTCGATGATCCGCGGCTTGGTCAGCGCCACGAACCCCATGACCCGGGCCCTCAGCGGCCGCCGGCTCGGGCTCTGGCTCGTCCCGATCTCCCCCACTGCCCGAAAGGCGTGGGAGGTGCCCCCACCTACCGGACGGGATTCAACGGCCGTCACGCACACCCCTGACAGAGACTCCCAGCAAGCCTCCCCATGTGAATGCGGGGTAAAGGCTCGCGCGTACCACGCCACTGTAGACGTTGCCCATACCCCGGCCTTCGCGGGGGTGGGGTCGTGTTGGCGGGGGCCCCGGGGAGGGGTGCGCGAGGGGGTTCCGATGAGTCGTACTGGGGCTCGATTGAGCAGTCAGATGAGCGGCTCCGTATTCAAGTGCCAAGTGCGGTTCCGGCCGTCCGGCGGGCGGATCGCGGCAAGGCCCGGCAGTCTGGAATGACTCGAAAAAACGCACGTCCCCGCAGGGGTAGGCTCGACAGCGGCCGGTGGGCATCCAGCCACCCGGCAGCCGGTGGGCGCGTGCCCGGAACAGCCGGTATTCGACATGTGGAGAGGAGCCCTGACCCAGGGTGAGCACCAAGCCGACCACCACAGACCTCGAGTGGACCGCATTGGACCAGCGGGCCGTCGACACCGCCCGTGTCCTGGCCGCCGACGCCGTACAGAAGGTCGGCAACGGCCATCCCGGTACGGCGATGAGCCTGGCGCCTGCCGCCTACACCCTCTTCCAGAAGGTGATGCGGCACGACCCGGCGGACGCCGACTGGGTGGGCCGCGACCGTTTCGTGCTGTCCGCGGGCCATTCGTCCCTGACCCTCTACACCCAGCTCTACCTGGCCGGTTTCGGCCTTGAGCTGGACGATCTGAAGAGCTTCCGCACATGGGGTTCGAAGACCCCGGGTCACCCCGAGTACGGCCACACGGTGGGCGTCGAGACCACCACCGGCCCGCTGGGCCAGGGTGTCGCGAACGCCGTCGGCATGGCGATGGCCGCCCGCTACGAGCGCGGTCTGTTCGACCCGGAGGCCCCCGAGGGCGAGTCCCCCTTCGACCACTTCGTGTACGTGATCGCGGGTGACGGCTGCCTCCAGGAGGGCATCTCCGCCGAGGCATCCTCGATGGCCGGCCACCAGAAGCTGGGCAACCTGGTCCTGCTGTGGGACGACAACCACATCTCGATCGAGGGCGACACGGAGACGGCCGTCTCCGAGGACACCGTCAAGCGGTACGAGGCCTACGGCTGGCATGTGCAGCGCGTCGCCCCGAAGCCGGACGGCGACCTCGACCCGCACGCCCTCTACAACGCGATCGAGGCCGCGAAGCAGGTGACGGACAAGCCGTCCTTCATCGCGATGCGCTCGATCATCGCCTGGCCCGCCCCCAACGCGCAGAACACCGAGGCCGCGCACGGCTCGGCGCTCGGCGACGACGAGGTGGCGGCGACCAAGCGCGTCCTCGGCTTCGACCCGGAGCAGACCTTCGAGGTCGCCGACGACGTCATCGCCCACACCCGGGGGGCGCTGGAGCGCGGCGCGGACGCGAAGGCCGAGTGGGAGAAGTCCTTCCAGCTGTGGCGGGACGACAACGCCGAGCGCGCCGCCGAGTTCGACCGGATCGCCGCGGGCGAGCTGCCGGCCGGCTGGGAGGAGAAGCTCCCGGTCTTCGAGCCCGGCAAGGGTGTCGCCACGCGTGCCGCCTCCGGCAAGGTGCTCCAGGCGCTCGGCGCGGTGGTTCCGGAGCTGTGGGGCGGCTCGGCCGACCTGGCCGGCTCCAACAACACGACGATCGACAAGACGTCGTCGTTCCTCCCGGCGGACAACCCGCTGCCGGAGGCGAACCCGTACGGCCGCACGATCCACTTCGGCATCCGCGAGCACTCCATGGCCGCGGAGATGAACGGCATCGCGCTGCACGGCAACACCCGTGTCTACGGCGGCACGTTCCTCGTGTTCTCCGACTACATGCGCAACGCCGTCCGGCTCTCGGCGCTGATGCACCTGCCGGTGACGTACGTGTGGACGCACGACTCCATCGGTCTCGGCGAGGACGGCCCGACCCACCAGCCGGTCGAGCACCTGGCCTCGCTGCGCGCCATCCCGGGCCTGAACGTGGTCCGTCCGGCCGACGCCAACGAGACCGCGATCGCCTGGCGCGAGATCCTCAAGCGGTACACCAAGGTCTTCGGCGAGGGCGCCCCGCACGGTCTGGCGCTGACCCGTCAGGGCGTGCCGACGTACGAGCCCAACGAGGATGCCGCTCGTGGCGGTTACATCCTCTTCGAGGCGTCGAACGGCGCGCCGGAGGTCATCCTCATCGCCACCGGTTCCGAGGTGCACGTGGCCGTCGAGGCGCGCGAGGCGCTGGAGGCCGACGGGGTGGCGACGCGGGTGGTGTCCATGCCGTCCGTGGAGTGGTTCGAGGAGCAGGACCGGGGGTACCGGGACAGCGTCCTGCCGCCGTCCGTGAAGGCGCGTGTGTCGGTCGAGGCGGGTATCGGTCTGACGTGGCACAAGTACGTCGGGGACGCCGGCCGCATCGTTTCCCTGGAGCACTTCGGTGCTTCCGCCGACGGCAAGGTCCTCTTCCAGGAGTACGGCTTCACTGCCGAGAACGTGGCGGCGAAGGCGCGGGAATCCCTCGCCGACGCCCGGCGCTGACGCTCACATACGACACGTAGGAGATGCATTTTCCATGACAGACGCACTCAAGCGCCTCTCCGAGGAGGGCGTCGCGATCTGGCTGGACGACCTGTCGCGCAAGCGGATCACGTCCGGCAACCTGGCCGAGCTGATCGACCAGCAGCACGTCGTGGGCGTCACCACCAACCCGTCGATCTTCCAGAAGGCGATCAGCGGCGGCGACGGCTACGAGCAGCAGGTCGCCGACCTCGCGGCCCGCAAGGTCACCGTCGAAGAGGCCATCCGCATGATCACCACGGCGGACGTCCGGGACGCGGCCGACATCCTGCGCCCGGTCTTCGACGCCACCGGCGGTCAGGACGGCCGGGTGTCGATCGAGGTCGACCCCCGCCTCGCCCACAACACACGCGCCACCGTCGCCGAGGCCAAGCAGCTGGCCTGGCTGGTCGACCGCCCCAACACGCTGATCAAGATCCCGGCCACCAAGGCGGGTCTGCCGGCCATCACCGAGGTCATCGGCAACGGCATCAGCGTCAACGTCACGCTGATCTTCTCGCTGGAGCGCTACCGCGAGGTGATGGACGCCTACCTGGCCGGTCTGGAGAAGGCCAAGGAGAAGGGTCTCGACCTCTCGCTGATCCACTCGGTGGCCTCCTTCTTCGTGTCCCGCGTGGACACCGAGATCGACAAGCGCCTGGACGCGCTGGGCACCGACGAGGCGAAGGCCGCGCGCGGCAAGGCCGCCGTCGCCAACGCCCGGCTCGCCTACGAGGCGTACGAGGCGGTGTTCTCGACCGAGCGCTGGAACAAGCTGGAGAGCGCCGGCGCCAACAAGCAGCGTCCGCTGTGGGCCTCCACCGGTGTGAAGGACCCGGCGTACAAGGACACCCTGTACGTCGACGAGCTCGTCGCGCCGAACACGGTCAACACCATGCCGGAGGCCACCCTCCAGGCGACCGAGCAGCGCGGTGAGATCACCGGTGACACCGTCGCCGGCACCTACGAGCAGGCCCGTGCCGACATCGAGGCCGTCGAGCGGCTGGGCATCTCGTACGACGAGGTCGTGCAACTGCTCGAGGACGAGGGCGTGGAGAAGTTCGAGGCGTCCTGGAACGACCTGCTCAAGTCGACGGAGGCGGAGCTGGAGCGCCTCGCTCCTTCGGAGGGCTGATTCCTTGCCTCCCCTTTCCGGTTCCGGAGCGAACCCGCTTCGCGACCCCGCCGACCGACGGCTCCCGCGTATCGCGGGGCCGTCGGGCCTGGTCATCTTCGGCGTCACGGGCGACCTGTCGCGCAAGAAGCTGATGCCCGCCGTGTACGACCTCGCCAACCGGGGTCTGCTGCCGCCGGGTTTCTCGCTGGTCGGGTTCGCCCGCCGCGAGTGGGCGCACGAGGACTTCGCGCAGGTGGTCCACGACGCCGTCAAGGAGCACTCCCGCACGCCCTTCCGTGAGGAGGTGTGGCAGCAGCTCATCCAGGGCATGCGCTTCGTCCAGGGCACCTTCGACGACGACGACGCCTTCGAGCGGCTGCGCGCGACGATCGGGGAGCTCGACAAGGCACAGGGCACGGGCGGCAACTTCGCCTTCTACCTGTCCGTGCCGCCGCGGTCCTTCCCGGTGGTCATCCAGCAGCTGAAGAAGCACGGGCTGGCCGACCAGACGAAGGACTCCTGGCGGCGTGCCGTCATCGAGAAGCCGTTCGGGCACGACCTGGCCTCCGCGGAGGAGCTCAACAAGGTCGTCCACGAGGTCTTCGCCCCGGACCAGGTCTTCCGCATCGACCACTACCTGGGCAAGGAGACCGTCCAGAACATCCTGGCGCTGCGGTTCGCCAACACGATGTTCGAGCCGATCTGGAACCGGTCCTTCGTGGACCATGTGCAGATCACGATGGCCGAGGACATCGGCATCGGCGGCCGGGCGGGCTACTACGACGGCATCGGCGCCGCCCGTGACGTCATCCAGAACCACCTGCTCCAGCTGATGGCGCTCACCGCGATGGAGGAGCCCGCCTCCTTCGACGCGGACGCGCTGGCCGCGGAGAAGACCAAGGTGCTCGGGGCGGTACGACTGCCCGAGGACCTGGGCCGGGACACCGTGCGCGCCCAGTACTCGGCCGGGTGGCAGGGCGGCGAGAAGGCCATCGGCTATCTCGAAGAGGACGGCATCGACCCGAAGTCGAAGACCGACACCTACGCGGCCATCAAGGTCGAGGTGGACAACCGCCGCTGGGCGGGCGTCCCCTTCTATCTGCGCACCGGCAAGCGGCTCGGCCGCCGGGTCACCGAGATCGCGGTCGTCTTCCAGCGCGCCCCGCACTCCCCCTTCGACCACACGGCGACGGAGGAACTCGGGAAGAACGCGATCGTCATCCGCGTCCAGCCCGACGAGGGCGTGACCGTCCGCTTCGGCTCCAAGGTGCCCGGCACCTCGATGGAGATCCGGGACGTGTCCATGGACTTCGCCTACGGCGAGTCGTTCACGGAGTCCTCGCCGGAGGCGTACGAGCGCCTCATCCTCGATGTGCTGCTCGGCGACTCGAACCTCTTCCCCCGCACGGAAGAGGTGGAGCTGTCCTGGAAGATCCTCGACCCGATCGAGCGGTACTGGGACGAGAACGGCCGGCCCGCGCAGTACCCGGCCGGTACCTGGGGGCCCGTCGAGGCGGACCAGATGCTCGAACGAGACGGACGGAGCTGGCGCCGGCCATGAAGATAGACCTCACGGACACCACCGCCAGCAAGATCAACAAGGCGCTGGTGCAGGGCCGCCGGGCGATCGGCACGCCGGCCGTGGGCATGGTGCTCACACTCGTCATCGTCACCGACGAGGAGAACGCGTACGACGCGCTCAAGGCCGCCAACGACGCCTCCCGCGAGCACCCCTCGCGCACGCTCCTGGTCATCCGGCGCGTCTCGCGCACGCCCCGCGACCGCACGCAGTCCCGGCTGGACGCCGAGGTGCGGGTGGGCGCGGACGCGGGCACCGGCGAGACGGTCGTGCTGCGGCTGTACGGCGAGGTGTCCGACCACGCCCAGTCGGTGGTGCTGCCGCTGCTGCTGCCGGACGCCCCGGTCGTCGTGTGGTGGCCGGTGCACGCCCCGCTGGACCCGGCCGCCGACCCGCTCGGCGCGCTGGCCCAGCGCCGGGTCACCGACACCTACGCCTCCGAGCAGCCGGTGCGTGAGCTCGGCGCCCGCTCCGACACCTACTCCCCCGGTGACACGGACCTGTCGTGGACCCGCATCACGCCCTGGCGTTCGATGCTGGCCGCGGCCCTGGACCAGGTCACCTGCGAGGTGGAGTCGGTCGAGGTGGAGGGCGAGGAGTTCAATCCGAGCTGCGAGCTGCTGGCGATGTGGCTCGCGGACCGGCTGGACGTCCCCGTGCGGCGCTCGCTGTCCGGCGGCCCGGGGCTGACGGCCGTGCGCATGGCCACCAGCAGTGGGCCGATCACCCTGGACCGGGCCGACGGTTCGCTGGCCACGCTCTCCATCGAGGGCCAGCCCGACCGCGCGGTGGCGCTCAAGCGCCGTGACACGGCCGAGTTGATCGCGGAGGAGCTGCGCCGCCTCGACCCGGACGACACCTATGCCTCCGCGCTGCGGTTCGGGGTGGAGCGGCTGAACGCGTCGGCGGCGGTGCCGGCGCCGGCCGGAATCGAGAAGGCCCGGGCCGCCCTGGAGAAGGCCGAGGCGGCGCTGGTGCAGGCCGGGGCCGCGGTGGAGCAGGCGGAGGTGGACGCCGAGCCGGCCAAAGGAGAACGGGACGGCGAGGACGGCGTCGAAGGCCCTGCGCAAGCTTCCGGGGCGGAAGGGTCGGCGCCGGAACCACTGAAGCCGGAACCGGTGCCGCCGGTCCCTTCCGGACTGTCCGGCAAGGCGGCGCGGTGACCGCCCCTCAGCTGGTCGTGCACCGCGACAAAGAGCTGATGGCGCAGGCCGCCGCGGCCCGCCTCATCACGCGGATCGTCGACGCGCAGGCCTCCCGGGGCTTCGCGTCGGTGGTCCTCACCGGCGGCCGCAACGGCAACGGTCTGCTGGCCGCGCTGGCGTCCGCGCCGGCCCGGGACGCGATCGACTGGGCCCGGCTCGACCTGTGGTGGGGCGACGAACGGTTCCTGCCCGAGGGCGATCCGGAGCGCAACGTCACCCAGGCCCGCGAGGCCCTGCTGGACGCCGTACCGCTGGACCCGAAGCGCGTGCACGCCATGCCCGCGTCCGACGGTCCGTACGGCGCCGACGTCGAGGCCGCCGCGGAGGCGTACGCGCGGGAGCTGGCCCGTGCGGCCGGTCCCGAGAACCATGGCGCCGTGCCCACCTTCGACGTCCTGATGCTGGGCGTCGGCCCGGACACCCATGTGGCCTCGCTCTTCCCCGAGCTGCCGGCCGTACGGGAGACCGAGCGCACGGTGGTCGGGGTGCACGGCGCGCCGAAGCCCCCGCCGACGCGGGTCACGCTGACCCTGCCGGCCATCCGGGCGGCCCGTGAGGTGTGGCTGCTCGCGGCGGGCGAGGACAAGGCGAACGCCGCGGCGATCGCCCTGTCGGACGCGGGCGAGATCCAGGCCCCGGCGGCGGGCGCCCGCGGCCGGGCCCGCACCCTGTGGCTCCTGGACCGGGCGGCGGCCTCTCAGCTGCCGAGGTCGCTGTATCCGCCGGCGTCGGCCTGACGGACCCGGCTCCGTGCAGAACCCGTACGGTCGGGCACCGTACGGGTTCTGTCCGTTGTGGGCGCTGTACCGGGGTACGGCGGGGTGGCCGGGTGGGCCATGAGACGGATGCCGTAGTGCTCTTTGAGGCGATGGGTCTCCAGCAGGGCGATCGCCGTGACCGTCACCGGGGCGGACAGGATGCACAGGACTCCGACGAGGTTGTCCATGCCGCGCTCTTCGGGGCTGATCAGGTCGGGAACGGCCATCACCCAGCTCGTCACGGTGGCGAGCAGCGGCGGCAGACAACGGTGCACCGCGGCGGTGCCGAAGAAGTTGCCGGTGAGCATGACCGCACCCCAGATCACGAAGAGGGCCATCCACAGGCCCAGCCCGCTCAGGACGATCTTCGGGATCGTGCCCACCTTGTCGCCGAACACGAACAGTTCGAAGCAGACGAGGGCCGAGGCGGTGAAGAGTGAGAGCAGTTTGACCGTGTCGAGGAGGCGCGCCCGCATCCGGCGCACGGTGCCACCTCGCCGCCAGACCAGGAGCATCACACCGGTCGTCAGCGGGGTGACGCAGAAGAGCACGATCGATGCGATCGTGGCGTTCCTCGGCAGATCCACCCAGGAGAACCCGGTCTCGATGACCAGGTGGACGCCGAGGGCCGCGACGAATCCGACGGCGACCCTGGCCTTCTTGAGCCGCTCCACCGTGGGGTCGAGCGCCTCCGGGATCCATGCGGGGTGGAACACCGCCCGGGCCGCGCGATGGGGCAGCAGGATGGACCCGGCCGTCAGGTCACCGTCGGTCCACCGTCTGCGGTGTGCGTTGCCCACGTGAGGCTCCCGGGCAGTCGTGTGCATGATCGCCCGGGAGTCTACACACGGGATGTTGTCGGCTAGTGGCCGCGCAGCTCGCGGTACTTGGCGACCAGCGCCCGGGTGGAGGCGTCCAGTCCGGGGACCTCGGCGCCTTCGGTGAGGGCGGGTTCGACGCGCTTGGCGAGGACCTTGCCGAGCTCCACGCCCCACTGGTCGAAGGAGTCGATGTTCCACACGGCGCCCTGCACGAACACCTTGTGCTCGTAGAGGGCGACGAGCTGGCCGAGGACGGACGGGGTCAGCTCGGCGGCGAGGATCGTGGTCGTCGGGTGGTTGCCCTTGAACGTCTTGTGGGCCACCAGCTCCTCGGGCACGCCCTCCGCGCGCACCTCCCCGGGCGTCTTGCCGAAGGCCAGCGCCTGCGTCTGGGCGAAGAAGTTGGCCATCAACAGGTCGTGCTGGGCCTTGAGTTCGTCGCTCAGCTCGTCGACCGGACGGGCGAAGCCGATGAAGTCCGCCGGGATCAGCTTCGTGCCCTGGTGGATCAACTGATAGTAGGCGTGCTGCCCGTTGGTGCCGGGCGTGCCCCAGACGACCGGCCCGGTCTGCCAGTCGACCTCCTTGCCGTCCCGGCCGACGTACTTGCCGTTCGACTCCATGTCCAACTGCTGGAGGTAGGCGGCGAACTTGGACAGGTAGTGGCTGTACGGCAGCACGGCGTGGGACTGGGCGTCGTGGAAGTTGCCGTACCAGATGCCCAGCAGGCCGAGCAGCAGCGGCACATTGGCCTCGGCGGGGGCGGTGCGGAAGTGCTCGTCGACGAGGTGGAAGCCGTCGAGCATCTCGCGGAAGCGGTCCGGGCCGATGGCGATCATCAG